>JAJUFM010000002.1 GCA_029265995.1 Rhodospirillaceae bacterium
GATCGATACTCGGCCGGTTTCAAGGGGCTGGCGCAGGGCTTCCAAGGTCGCTCGCGCAAACTCCGGCAACTCATCAAGAAAGAGCACGCCATGATGCGCCAGAGAGATCTCGCCCGGCTTCACTTTGTGTCCGCCCCCGACCAAAGACGGGAGGGAGGCCGAATGATGCGGATCCCGAAAAGGGCGCCGCCGGAGGAGGCGACCTCCCTCCAGCGTGCCGGCGACCGAGTGGATCATCGAAACCTCGAGCGCCTCGGCCGGACTGAGGGGCGGCAGCAGGCTTGGCAGTCGTGCCGCCAGCATCGATTTGCCGCTGCCAGGCGGGCCGGTCATCAGAAGATTGTGCGAGCCTGCCGCCGCGATCTCCACGGCCCGCTTGGCCGTCTCCTGCCCCTTGATATCGGCGAGGTCGATAAGATCAGGGCTTAGGTCAGCGATCGCAGGCTCCGGCGGTGTCAGGACCTGGCTGCCGCGCACATGGTTGACCAGGGCCAGCACGTGCGGCGGCACCAAGATTTCGATTCCTTGCGCCCAGGCCGCCTCACCGCCTTGCTCTGCCGGACAAACCAGAGTGCGGTGGCTCGCAGCAGCATGAAGAGCAGCGGGCAGCACCCCCGACACGGCGTTGACGCGCCCATCCAGAGAAAGCTCCCCCAAGGCGAGGTAGCTTGCAGCTTCTTCTGCCGGCAGCACCCCCATAGCAGCGAGCAGCGCGATGGCGATGGGCAAATCGAAGTGGCTTCCTTCCTTGGCCAGATCCGCCGGCGCAAGGTTTACGACGATACGCTTTTGCGGCAGTGACAGCCCAAGTGAGGCGAGTGCCGCGCTCACCCGCTCCCGGCTCTCCGCCACCGCCTTGTCAGGCAAGCCGACAATCAGGAAGTTGGCCAGGCCGCTACTGACACGCACCTGAACATCGACCTCGACCACCTCTATGCCTTGAAAGGCGACTGTCGCTACCCGGGCGATCATTGCCCCCGCCCCTCACTTCTTCCCACCGACCAAACTAGGCATCTTTCTCGTTAAAGGAGAAGAAGCCATAGGGTTATGCCCCTTTTTCGTCGGGCCCGGGGCCTGCTCGGCGCTTGCCCTTTGGTCTAGTGCCATAGAAGAGGAGAGGGGAACTCGCTTCTTTCTCCCGTCCGCCGCGGCTGGCCTGTGCTATTCCGGTAGCTGACGGCTCGGTCGAGTATCTACCCGTTCTTCGATGCAGTCCCAAATCGCACCCGCGAGATTGGTCCCGTCAAAGCGCTCGATCTCCTGCAGGCCTGTGGGGGATGTCACATTGATTTCGGTCAGGTAGCGACCGATCACATCAATTCCGACGAAGATCAGCCCTCGCTCCTGCAAAGCTGGGCCGAGCGCCTCGCAGATTTCTCGATCCCGGTCGCTCAATTCGCAGGGAACAGCCTTGCCACCCACGTGCATGTTTGAACGCGCCTCGCCTTCTGCCGGAATGCGATTGATGGCTCCCATGGCCTTGCCATCCACGAGGATGATGCGCTTGTCACCCTGACGAACCTCTGGAACGTAGCGCTGCACGATGATGGGCTCACGGTAGAGCTGCGTGAAGAGTTCTAGCAGCGCGCTGAGGTTTTCATCCTCCGGCTTGATATGGAAGACCCCGGCGCCACCGTTCCCGAACAGCGGCTTGACGATGATATCCTCGTGCTGAGCCCGGAAATCCAATATCTCGTGCCGATCGCTGGTAATCAGCGTGGGTGGCATGAGATCTGGAAAATTGGTGACGAACAACTTCTCCGGAGCGTTACGGACCTCTCTTGGGTCGTTGACGACCAGTGTTTCCGGATGAATCTGCTCGAGCAGGTGTGTCGCCGTGATATAGGCCATGTCAAAGGGAGGGTCCTGGCGCATGAGCACGACATCCAATCCCCCCAAATCCAATAGTTCCGGCGCCCCCAGGTCCGCATGATCGCCGAGCTTGCGCTGCACGCGAAGCGCACGGGCCCGGGCGAAAAGCCGGCCATCCCGGAATGCCAGGTTCTGCGGTTGGTAGTGAAACAAGGCGTGCCCACGCGCCTGCGCTTCCAGTGCCAGCGCAAAGGTACTGTCAGCATTGATATCGATGGTTTCGATCGGATCCATCTGAATGGCGACGGCTAGGCTCATGGATCTACCTCTTTAGCGACAGACGGTCGGCGAACAGGATGGCACGGCCGGGACTCAGTTCATACGACGACGCAAACGTTGTAAGAGCTGCTGCACCTCGGCTCGGCGCCGGTCATCCTGCGCCAACTTCAAGAACTGCTCCAGTGCCGATATGGCGGAGCGTATGTTCTCATGGTGCAGGTGGAGTAGCGCCGACTCACGCCATAGCGTCGGCGTGTCCGGGGCAATCATTAGCATCCCTTCAACGACCGTGAGGGCGGTTTCACCCTGGTGCTCGCGAAGCAGCCGGAGTTTTCGATTGTTCTGTAGCCGGAGGAGCACGTCTCGCCCGCTTGCAGGCGCATAGTGGTCCGGGCTTAGCTCTGCGTCGACGCCTACCATTGCCTTTAGAAGCTCGCGCAGCTCCGAGGGGTGGCGCCTCTGACCCTTGTTGAAGGGATCCAGAATTGCTCGCTCCGCGCCACATTCCATCCGAATCAAGAAGTGTCCGGGGAAGGCCAATCCCTCGGCGGGCCAGTGTTGGCTGCGCGCGATCTGCAGATACAGAATTCCCAAAGCGACCGGCAGCCCTCGGCGCCGATCGATCACGCGCATCAGATCGGCATTCTGAAGGTCGTCATAGCTCTCATGATCACCATCGTACCCATAGCGGTCGTAAAGCAGAGAGTTGATGAGGGTGACCCTCTCGTCGAGGGTGTCGATGCCTCCATGCCGCTCTACAAGCTCCGCGGCATCTCGCTCCAGGAGAGATAGGTGATGAAAGTATCGCTCCAGGGGCTCGTGTGCCTTTTCCAGAGCCGCAAGCAGAACGGCGGTACGAGCAAGGTCCAGCTTCTCGTCAGGCTGCTGCCCGGCCGCACGAAGCAGCCTCGCGATCTCCTCTCGACTTTGGTCGCCTAGCATAGTCACTGTTGGCTCCGCTCTACCTGGAGCAGGCCACGACGCACTGGAGGAGAGCCCCCAGCTCAACCGTGAACAGCTCGCATTCCACTGGAAGTTTCCGCGCTTGGATGAAGCGGTCAACTGCCACGCGCATCACTAGCGGCCCGCGCGCCAGGCGTCTACCACGTAGCGCGGCATCCGCCGGGGCGAAAGAACCAGCGCATCGAAGCGAAAACTGCGCCCCTCAAGCTCAGGATGCTCCTGCATATAGAGGCGGGCAGCGCGCGCGATACGCTCCCGTTGCCGCAGGGAAATGGCGCGGAGCCCCACCTCCAGATCGTCACGACGCTTCACCTCTACGAAGGCGACCAAGTCGCCACGAGCGGCGATCAGATCGATTTCGCCAAGCCGGCTTTGCCAACCGGTGGCCAGGATTCTGTAGCCGTGAAGTCGGAGCCACCAAGCCGCCAGACGCTCAGCCCGCTTCCCCCGCAGAAAGGCGGCCCGGCGAGACAGGGCATCGGTCTTCATCTCTCACCCTCATCCTCACCCCCTCGATCGAGCGCAAGAGCCCGCTTGTATACTTTTCGTCGTGGCAAGCCGGTCTCCGCCGCCACCTGATCGACTGCATCCCTCACGCTCTGCTCGCCCAATAGCGCCAAGAGGCGCCTGTCCATCGTGGCTTCCGCGTCCTCCTGCCGCACTTCCACCGGCTGCGGCCCCAGCAGGATCACCAGTTCGCCGCGCGGCGGGTCGCTCGCGGCATAGAAGTCAGCCAGCGCCCGCAACGGAGCCCGTCGCACCTCCTCATGAAGTTTGGTCAACTCACGGGCAACAGCTGCTGGCCGCTCGCCTCCCAAAACAGTGGCCATGTCGGCAAGAGTGGCGTCCAGGCGCTTGGGCGACTCATAAAAGATCAGTGTTCCGGGAACGGCATGCAGTTCTGCCAAAACCTTGCGCCGCGCCGCCTGCTTGGAAGGAAGAAAGCCGCCGAAGAAGAAACGATCGGTCGGCAGGCCCGCGACTGCAAGCGATGCAAGCAGCGCGGATGCTCCCGGGACAGAAGTTACCGCGATACCTGCATCCAAAACGGCTTGAACGAGTTTATACCCGGGGTCTGACACGAGAGGTGTGCCGGCATCGCTGGTCAGCGCCACAGACTTGCCTTCCTGCAAGGCATTGATCAGTCTGGGTCTGACACGTTCAGCGTTGTGGTCATGATAAGCGATCAAGGGTCGTTCAATACTATGACTGCTCAACAAACGTTTGGTCACGCGCGTGTCTTCGCATGCCACGAGATCCGCTCGCCTCAGCACATCCAGCGCTCGCAGCGTGATATCCGCAAGATTGCCAATGGGAGTAGAGACCAGATAAAGCTGCTGCCCCAATGGCTGATTGAGTGCTTTGATCGTCAGATTCCTATTCCTTTAGCGCCGTGCCGTTCAGTCCTAACAAGGAGCCGCCGATGATACCCTCACGGATCGCCGGAAGCGTCTTCGCCGCTTCTCTCCTCCTCCTGCTGTCAGCCTGCGGAGGATCGCAAGCTACGCGTGAGGCCGCAGAGGCGCAACGGCCGCAGGAGGTGCTAACCCCAGAGGAGGAAGCGCGCAGCTTCTATGACGATGGTCGTACGCGGGTGGCGCTTCTGGCTCCTCTGAGCGGCCAACATGCTCAAGTAGGGCAAGCACTGGCCAATGCGTCCCAGATGGCTCTCTTCGACCTGGCCGATGACGACTTTGCCCTCTCCGTGAAGGATACCGGTTCTGGTGGCCCGTCAGCGGTAGCTGCCTTTCAAGATGCCGTGGAAGAAGGAGCTGACCTCATCCTCGGCCCTCTCTTCGCCGATGATGTCCGTGCCGTTTCATCCGGTGCCGTGGGCGCTGGCGTTCCGGTGCTTGCCTTCTCCAACGACCGCTCCCTGGCTCAGCCGGGGGTTTATGTCATGGGCCTGACGCCCCATGCAGAGGTCGATCGGGTGATCGACTATGCAGCGCGAAGCGGCATTCGCCGCGTGGGGCTGCTGATGCCGCAGACTCCTTACGGTGACGCCGTCAGGACTGCCCTTTACGAAGCCACCCAGCGATATGGGGGAGAATTGGTCGAGACCGTATCTTACAATCCGCGATCCCCTGACTTTTCTGAACCAGTGCGCGAGTTCGCGCAGCGCGGCGGCGTGAGCCGGGGCAGCGGCGGCATGTACGATGCGGTGATGGTGCCCGCTGGGCGCCGGGAGTTGCTGTCCCTGGCGGCACAGCTCGCCTATCACAACGTCAGCCCAAATCAGGTGCAGTATCTGGGAACACGCTTGTGGGAGGACCTCTCCATCTCTACCGAACCCTCCCTTATGGGCGGCTGGTTCGCAGCGCCTAACCGCAATTCCTGGGAGCGCTTTCAGGAGCGCTATGAGTCTGTCTACGGCGAAAAGCCGCCGCGGATCGCTGCAATCGCGTATGACTCGACGGCGATGGCCGCCGTTATCGCCCAGGATGCCCGAGACGACGACAATGACAGGATTTTCTCAGCTGAAGCCCTGCAGGACGGTGACGGTTTCGCCGGAGTCGACGGCCTCTTCCGGCTGCGCCCTGACGGCACGGTGGACAGGGGGCTGGCGGTCTACGAAGTCCAGCGCAACAATTTCATCGAGCGCGAACCGGCCCCCGCCAGCTTCGTCCCACTCATCAACTAGCTCCGCAACGCCTTCACTCTGGATGCGTGGTTCAGAGTGAAGGCGTAACCAGCTTGGCTCATTGCCCCCGCATCGCGTCCGGGGGGAAGACGGAGGGTGGTTCAACCGGGGAATCTCCCGCCGGCAGGTTGAAGAGACTACGCAGGAACCCGGGGGCAAGCACCGACAGCGGATTGACGGAAAACTGAGGGTCATCGATCGGGCCGGAAAGTGCATAGGTGACCCCCAAGACACCCTCGCCTTCTCCACCCGTCAGAAGAAATCCCAGCAAGGGGATGGCGCCCAGCACGCGATTGATCGAGTAGGCAGGCACCAGCGTTCCTCGTACATCCGAATCAGAACCTTCCAGGTCAAGATGCCCCCGAGCGGTGATTCCCAGGGAAGGTCCGAAGGCGCGCACCAGATCGCTGCTCAAACGGCCGTCGGCAAGCTGGACGTTGCCCGTCAGGCGCTGAAAAGCAATTCCCTCCCCGGCCAGAACATTACCGAGGCCCGATAAGGAGGCTATCGTCAGCAGGCGCGCCATCGCGGGCGCTTCCACCAAGCTATAGTCGGCGGCCCAAACTTCGAAGTCCATAGGCGCTTGGGGAAGCGGCCCGGGGCTGGTGCCCACTACCTGCAATTCGCCGCCTTCAACCATGTCGAAGAGATCGACGGCTCTGAGAAAGGCGCCCAGATCGTCAGCCTCGAGATTGAGCGCGTAGCCAGGGCGGTCGGCCGCGCGGCCGTAAAGCAGGGATACCCGCTTACTTACCGTCTGCTCGTCGGCCTCGTCATAGACGCCTCTGTAGCGCCAGAGGTGGCGCGGAACCTCGCCACGCAACACCATCTCCTGCCAGTGATCGCCTTCTTTCAAAAGACGAAGCTCAACGGTTCGCAGGTAGCGGTTATCTCCAAAGCGAAGCTCTGACAGGTGCGGCGCCTGGATCTTCAGTCGGCCCCTGCTCTGGGCTACGCCATCCCCTGCCTCTTCCGCTTCCTGCTCGCCCTCACCTTCTAGAAAGGCCTCTAGGTCCAACCGCCCGCCGCCGATCTCTATCTCGCTTCCCCCCTCGGGTAGCAGGTTGATTGAGAGCTGTTGCAATTGGTTTTCGCCGAAGGCAGCGCTGGCGAACTGCAAACGACTGGGATCTCCCTCGCCGTCGAATTCGATTTGTCCCTCTGACAGCAGGAGGTCTTCGGCGTTTAGGTGGAAGTCGGTCATCGATACGGGGCGATCATTGCGAAGTAGCACCTGGCCGCTGAGCTCGCCGGGGAGGCCTGAGGCTTTTCTCCAGCCAATCTCCTTCAAATTCAGCTCCGCCTGGTTCAGGTTCAAAGAAAGTCCCAAGGTGGCGGCGCCCGGAGCTCCTGACACCAGGTTGATCTGACCGCTGACCGGACCCAGCAGATAGGGAGCGAGATCGACATTCAGTTGTGCCCGACCTGTCTCATCGAGATGCGGCAAGTAGGCGCTTACCCGGGTGGACTGGTTCGCGGCCTTGAAGGCTTCACTCCACTCCAGATCCTGGATCTCGACATCACCCAAAAGAGCGCTGCCATTTACCTGCATACCTTCGTGGGTCAGGCTCAAGCCAAGCTGTCCGCCTGTCAGATCCTGCCCCAATACCGCCGATCGCAAAACCACGTCACGCAGGGTCGCGTCGACACCAATCTCGATATCCTCCTCCGTCACCTCGCGTTCCAGCGGCACCATGAAGCGAGCATTCGCCTCGGCGCGGCCGCCGGAGCCCGCTGAACGGAAACCGAAATCCTCCAAGAGATTGAGGCGCGGGTGCTCCAGCACCTCCAGCACGAGGGGAAGGGGCGAAGAAGCATCCAGGTCGACGGTCAGGAACTGGTCGGGATCCTGCAGACCCAAAATATGGATATCGCCCTGCTGTACCTCGAGCGCCTCGAGAGCGCCCTCTTCCACGGTGAAATGAAAGGCATCGGCGTCGAACGTTGCCTGCCCCTGCACGCCGGTCACCGGCGGCAGCGGGCGCAGGTAATGAACCTCTAGGTCCTGGAAGGTAAAGCCGCCGGTAAGTTCATGAATGATTGGCTCCCTTGCCATATCATAGGGAAGGGTTACCCGCGCTTTTACTTCCCCGCTTGGGGCACTTCCGGCTCTGATGTTCTCGATCACCCAGGCTCTTGATCCGGCATCGGCCACCGTGGGCCAGTAGAGTTCGAGATCAGAGACCAGAACGTTCCTGGTGTTTGCCTCTACCGCAAGATCCACGCCTTGATCCCGCCGCTCCACCGCACCCGCCAGTTCCAGAACAGGACCGGGATCGATTTCATTGCCGAGCCGAATCTCGCCCGCCGAGATCTGGAGGCTTTGTGCGGGACCGTCCAAAGCTCCTTCCAGTGAGAGCGCCAATACTTCGAATGGCTGAGCGAAAACATCGGGGAGCTCTATTCGGCCCGGCTGGCCTTCCAGCCGAAACTCACCAACAGGCAGCTCGCCGTTTACCGGCAGATCAAAGGTCGCTTGTCCTTCCAGGCTGATCGCGACGCCGGCCAGCTCCGGAAGCCCGGACCAGGGGGCGAGGTCAGCAGCATAGAGCTCGCCGAAATCCAGCTGCCCCTCGACCACTTCGCGGTCGGCGTCATAGTGCAGCCCGGCCCTGAGCCGCGCTTGCGCCTCTCCGAGCTGCGCTCGTCCGTCGATCCGTCCACTGACGCCATGAGTGTCGCGCCAGATCAACAAACCAGCTTCCCGCACCTCCACCTTGCGGTCCACGCGCCTGTCATCGAGCAAGAGGCGTGCGTTGCGAATGTCGATCTCGCGAAGATAGGAGATTGGCCTGGAGGGATCGGCTGGGGACAGCAGCTGCGCCAGCACCCGCTCCGCAACAGCCGACAGATCAGGAGCGCCTTCCTCCTCATCGGCTCGGTCGACAAAGGAAAAGCGCCCTTCCTCATCACGCAGGACTCGCAGACGCGCCCGATCAAGCTCGATACGGGTGGCGCCCAACGTCCCATGCCTCAGAGCATCCAGACTGAGCGAAAGTTCGGCGCGTGGTAAGAAAGCAAGCGGTCGGCCCTCCGGCCCGCGCAGGCGCCAATCTCGAGCTTCTATTTGAACTTCTTGATTATTTCCGTCCCATATCAATGCCGTGCTGCCGATGGAAACGGTGATGCCCTCACCGGCAAAAGCCCGTTCAATATAGGGTGTTAGAAAACCCATGGGTACCGGTTCGGAGGTCAGGCGCCAGAAAAGAACGAGCAGAGCAATCACCAGGATTGCCGCCAAGGCCCCCAGCGCCTCCAAGAAAAAACGTCCCGTGCCGCGGTAACTCATAAGTCGACCCTACCGTCACGGCATCCGCCGCTCAGCTTCGCGCGCATCGCCAACCACTTGACCGGGGAAAGCGAGCTCGCGCAGTCTCATCCCTTCCACCGCGGGCGCTTTCGATGCAACCTGATTATCTGCCTACCCCCGACAGTCTGCCACCATCCAGAGCCGCGGAAAGGATCGCGAGTGGCCGCGCCAACTGGCGGGAACGCCTCGCACGCCTCGACAAGGATCAGCAGCAACCGTTAAGGGAGCTGACTGAGACCCCAAAAGGCAAGCATCTGCTTGAGTCCTTATTTGGACACTCCCCCTTCCTCGCGCATTGCCTTCTGGTCGAGCCGCTCTTCTTGATGGAGTTGGCCGCCAAAAGCGTTGATAGCTGCTTTGCCGAGATCCTCGCCACCTGTCGCGATCCCAAGTTGGCCAATAAAACGAAGGCTGAGGTCGAGACCGCGCTGCGGCAGGCCAAACGTCGCGCGGCTCTGGTCATCGCCCTTGCCGACATCAGCGGACAGTGGCCACTCTTGCAGGTAACGGCGGCACTATCCGAGCTTGCAGATGCAAGTCTGGACGCTGCCCTCGCTCACCTCCTGCTAGCCGCCCATGAACGCGGCGACCTCGTGCTGACAAATCCCGCAGACCCGCTGAAAGACTGCGGCTACGCAGTTATAGGGATGGGCAAGTACGGAGCTCGAGAACTCAACTACTCCTCCGACATCGATATCATCCCGCTCTATCAGTCGCGGAAGATCGACTACCGCCATACTCGAGGCGTGCAGGAAGGCATGGTGCGCCTCACTCGAGACCTGGTGCGGATGATCGATGAGCGGACCTCCGACGGTTATGTCTTCCGCACCGACCTGCGGCTGCGCCCGGATCCCGGCGCCACGCCCCTTTGCCTCTCCCTTTCGGCGGCTCTCACCTACTACGAGTCGCAGGGACAGAACTGGGAGCGCGCCGCCATGATCAAGGCCCGGGCAGTGGCGGGTGATCGGAAAGCTGGGGAGGAGTTTCTCGAAGAATTGACTCCCTTCATCTGGCGCAAGCATCTGGATTTCTGGGCGATCCAGGATATCCACTCCATCAAGCGCCAGATCCAGGCGCACAAGGGTGGGAAGGATGTCGCGGTTGAAGGTCACAACATCAAGCTGGGTCGCGGAGGAATTCGGGAGATCGAGTTTTTTGCTCAGACGCAGCAACTTATCTTTGGCGGGCGCGACTTCGGGCTGCGTGAGCCGCGAACGCTGGACGCCCTCTCTGCACTGCGCGCTGCCGAGCGCATAACCCCGGAGGAAGCAGAGGCTCTGCAGGCAGCCTATAGCTTTCTTCGCACCCTCGAACACCGTTTGCAGATGGTGGACGACCAGCAGACCCACAGCCTGCCCGATACACCGGAAGGCATCAGGGCGATCGCCCAGTTCATGGGTTTTGAAGATCCGGCAGCCTTTCGGCAGGTACTGCTAAGGCATTTGCGGGCCGTGGAAGAAGCCTATGCGGAACTCTTTGAAGAGGCACCCTCCCTGGCCGGCCCGGGCAATCTTGTCTTCACGGGGGGCGAGCCGGAGCCGGGCACGCTGGCCACACTTGAGACCCTGGGCTTCAAGAATGGCGAGCGGGTCTTCAATCTGGTGCGAACCTGGCACCACGGTCGCTATCGGGCCACGCGCTCCGTGCGGTCGCGGCAGATCCTGACCGAGCTTATGCCGGCGCTGCTACAAGCCCTCGGCAAGGGAAGCGACCCTGACAGCGCCCTGGGGCGCTTCGATACCTTCCTGTCACGTCTGCCAGCGGGGGTTCAACTATTCTCGCTGCTCTACCAGAACCCTGCCCTGCTAGAGACGCTAGCCGAAATTCTGGGCAGCGCGCCTGCCCTTGCGGATCGCTTGGCCCGGCAGCCGATTCTGCTGGACGCGGTTCTCGATACGGATTTCTACGAACCGCTGCCTGACGCCGAACAACTGCGCGCGGAACTGGAAGAAGAGTTCGCCCACTGCCGCGATTTTCAGGACAAGCTGGATGCCGCCCGTCGCTGGGCGGCGGACTATCGGTTCCGCGTCGGCGTTCAGATTCTGCGCGGCACGATCGAGCCCAACCAAGCTTCCCGTGCTCTCTCAGACCTGGCTGACGCAGCGATTGCCCTGCTGCTGCCCGCCGTGGAGCAGCAGATGCAGGAAGCACATGGACGCGTCCCGGGGGCTGGGCTGGCCGTTGTGGCACTCGGCCGTCTCGGAGCCCGGGAGATGACCCTCACCTCTGACCTGGACCTGGTCTTTGTCTATGACTGCGACGATCCCCTCTACGAATCAGACGGTCCGCGCCCGATTGCTGCCAGTCTTTACTTCGGCAGGCTGGCGCAGCGCCTGATCGCGGCCTTGTCCGCGCCCACAGGCGAAGGTGCTCTCTACGAGGTGGATCCGCGCCTTAGGCCGTCGGGCGCCTCCGGGCCAATCGCGCTGTCGCTCAAGGGCTACCGCCGCTACCTCGAGGAGGAAGCCTGGACCTGGGAGTTGATGGCTTTGACGCGTTTCCGACTGGTCGCGGGCGAGTCAAACTTCGTCCGACGCTGTGAGAAGACGCTTTGCGAGGTGCTGTCGCTAGAGCGGGATCCGGACCAACTGCTGCTGGCCGTGGACGACATGCGCCGCCGTATCGCCAAGGAGTATCCAGGCACCAGCCTGTGGGACATCAAGTACACGCCCGGCGGCCTCTACGATCTGGATTTCATCGCGCAGTACCTGCAGCTTCGCCACGCTGCGGAGCGGCCTGCGGTCCTGGCGTCCTCTAGCGATGCAGCTTTCGCAGACCTTGCCGCTGCGGGCCTGTTACCGACCGACAAGGCCGAGATGCTGCGCTCGGCCGGGCGCCTGTGGCGGCAGGTACAAAACTACCTGCGCCTGACCAGCGGAGAAGGCTTCGATCCCGCGAAAGCCGCTCCTGGCTTGCGTGAAGCCCTCGCGCGCGCGGTGGGGATGCTTGACTTCGACCGCTTGGAGAGCACCCTGCAAGCCAATGCAGCCGCTGTGAGAGGCTGTTACGAGGCGCTGATAGCAGCTCCTGCACAGACGCTGCGCAATGTACGGGATGAGAAGGAGAGAGAAGAATGACGGTCGAACCCGGCCAAGTCGCCCCCGATTTCACCCTGCCAACCGATGGCGGGGGCACCCTCTCTCTCAGGGAGCTACGGGGAAAGAAGGTGGTGCTCTACTTCTATCCCAAGGATGATACTTCCGGCTGTACAGCCCAGGCCTGCGCCTTCCGCGATGCGCTGCCCGACTTCAGCGCCGTCGATGCTGTCGTCGTAGGAGTGTCGAAGGACAGCGTGCGCCGTCATGACAACTTCAAGCGCAAGTATGAGTTGCCCTTCACCCTGGCGTCCGATGTGGACGGTGAGGTTTGCGCGGCCTATGGGACATGGGTCGAGAAGTCGATGTACGGCCGGAAATACATGGGCATCGAGCGCTCCACCTTCCTGATCGATGAGGAAGGCACCCTTCGCCAAGTCTGGCGCAAGGTAAAGGTGCCGGGTCACGTGGAAGAGGTCCTGAAGGCGGCACAGGATCTCTGATGCAGTTTTCCCTGGTTGGCGCGGCTCTCGCGGTTCTGGATGTCCCTGAGCCCGAGAGGAAGGTCCGCCGGTCACAGGCAGCAGCTTCCGACTGGCGCGGGCTGCGCATCACACATATCGGCGAGGCCGCCCCGCCACCCCGCCCGGCCAGACCGGCCCGCCCAGAGCTCCTGCCACCAAGCAAGGTGAAGAGGCGCAAGATTGGCAGTGCGAGCGCTGGACGTGTCGCCCTGTTGCACGCCTTGGCTCACATCGAGCTCAACGCCATCGACCTCGCCTGGGACATCATCGCCCGTTTCACCCATGAGGAACTGCCGCGCGACTTCTATGACGACTGGGTGCAGGTGGCCGACGAAGAAGCCAAGCACTTTGACCTTCTATCGAATCGGTTGTCGGATCTCGGGGCGGCCTATGGCGATCTGCCTGCTCACGATGGGCTCTGGCAGGCGGCGGAAGCGACCGCCGACGATCTCCTGGCTCGGCTGGCGGTGGTGCCGATGGTGCTGGAAGCCCGCGGGCTCGATGTTACGCCGGCCATGATCGAGAAACTGCGAGGCGTGGAGGACAATGCATCTGCCGACATTCTGCGGATCATCTACGAAGAAGAAATAGGTCACGTCACCATCGGCCGTCGCTGGTTCCAGTGGCTCTGCGAGCGGCGGGGGCTTGAGCCGCTTGCTACCTGGCAAGCTCTTGTGCGCGAGCGTTTCCGCGGCCCCCTCAAGCCACCCTTCAACGAAGCCGGCCGAAATGAAGCGGGCCTTCCCTCGGATTACTACGCGCCCCTGGTTGACCGTCCCGACGGCTGAGCCGGCTCCGCGAGAGGATTGCCTGAAGCAGGTTCCTCCTTTGGCTCCTCCGGAACGGGAGAAACGGCAGCGATCTCGCCCATCTCCAGCATGGGCGCCGCATCGATCATATTCGCCTTCAGCATGGTCGCCACCCTTTCGAGGGCGGCGATGATCCACGCCTGCTCCCAATCCGGAAGCTGATCGAACTCACTTTGAAACAGCGTCTGAAGACTGCTGGGTAGCTGCGCGAGCATTTCGCGCCCCTCCTCCGTCACCTCGACCCACACGCGTCGCCGGTCGGTATCGCCTCGGCGACGACGCACGAGGGCCCGCGCCTCCAGGCGATCCAGCAGAGTTGTGACAGTCGCCTGGCTTAGCGCGGTGCGCTTGGCAATGGCTCCGGCGGTAGCTTCGCCTTCCTCCCCCAGGATCTGCAGCACGATCAGTTGCGAGTTGGTAAGCGCTGCGTTCTTGGCCAGGCGGCGCGCGCTGAACTCTGTGGCGCGCAGAATTCGACGAAGGGCGATCAGCGCCTGCTGGCTTCTTTCCGGCATCTTGTTCCCATCCAGACCGAAGGATCAGGCATAGCGCAACCGCCGACTCCTTCCAACTTTCGTGAAGGTTTTCCGGTCTGGCGCCATACCTTTGTACTTCGATAGTCGAATTTATTAACGCGAAGCTGCAGCGAATCGCTTCGACCATCAATTGACCGTTCTGCCCCAGAAATGTTTTTCTGTACTGGGTCTAAGCCATAACTGTTTGATTCTGCTTGCGAAGTATATTTCGCATCGAGTCTCCGCTCCTATAGAACGCGCCGGCAGCCTTGACGATTAGTTCGATGAATGAAATGTCATTGCCTCTGCTAACCGAAAGGAGCCGCCCCCCATGCAGCTGCTCGCAACGGAGGAACGCATCAGAGTCGAGCCGGAAAGAGAACCGGCCGTTTTTCGCCGCCCACGCCTGGAGGATGGCAAGGCGGTTCAGGAGCTGATCGCCTCTTGTGCCTCGCTCGATGACAACTCGCTCTACTGCAATTTTCTCCAATGCACGCACTTCGCCGACACCTGCATGCTCGCGGAGCAGGGGGACAAGGTTGTTGGCTGGATCTCCGCCTACCGCCCTCCGCGAGAGCCCGATACCCTGTTTGTTTGGCAGGTCGCCGTCAGCCCCGAGGCGCGCGGCAGAGGCATTGCCGGGCGACTGGTCGTGAGGCTCCTGGAGAGCCCGACGTGCCGCGACGTCAAGCGCCTGCGGGCCACCATCACGCCCAGCAACACAGCGTCCTGGCGGCTATTTGGTTCGATCGCGGATTCGCTCGATGCACCGCTTAATCGGCAGCTGTGGCTCGACGCGGAGGCGGATTTTGACGGTGATCACGAAGCCGAATTCATGATTACCATCGGCCCCTTTCCAAGCTTGGCACAAAGCGCCTGAGCCGCCGCCTTTCCCAACACAGATTACGAGGCCCCATGCCACATCAAGACACACCAGAACCCACTCCAGCGAAAAACACTTTCCTGCGCCTGGAATCTGAAGTGCGCAGCTATTGCCGCAGCTTTCCTACCGTCTTTACAAGCGCGCAGGGCGCTACGTTGCGCGATGCCTCGGGAAGGACCTACCTCGACTTCCTGGCCGGCTGTTCGACGCTCAACTACGGACACAACGACCCTGACTTGAAAGCAGCCCTAATCGACTACATCGCGGGGGACGGCATCGCGCACGGCCTCGACATGTATACCGAGGCCAAGGAAGCCTTCCTGGCTGAGTTCGAGGCAACGGTGCTCAAGCCACGCGGGCTTGACTATCGGGTTCAGTTTCCCGGGCCGACCGGTGCGAACACGGTGGAGGCTGCGATCAAGCTGGCGCGGAAGGCGACCGGACGACACAACGTGGTCGCTTTCACCAATGGCTTCCACGGCGCGACCCTGGGCGCTTTGGCCGCCACCGGAAACAGCCATCACCGCGGCGGCGCCGGCATCGCGCTCACAGGTGTGACGCGGGTTCCTTATGCGGGCTACCATGGCGAGGACGTCGATACGGCAGAGATGCTCGACCGCATGCTGAACGACCCCTCGAGCGGCGTGGATGCGCCTGCGGCGATCCTTCTCGAAACCGTTCAGGGCGAGGGCGGCCTCAACGTGGCGCCGGTGGACTGGTTGCGCCGAATCGCTCAGATAGCCCGCGCGCATGGCGCCCTGCTGATCATCGACGATATCCAGGCCGGCTGCGGACGGGCGGGCACCTTCTTCAGCTTCGAAAACAGCGGGGTAAAGCCCGACATCGTCACCCTGGCGAAATCCCTGTCAGGAATGGGCCTCCCTTTCGCTCTGACGCTCGTGGCGCCGGAGTATGACCTTTGGAAGCCGGGCGAACACAACGGCACCTTCCGCGGCAACTGCCACGCCTTCGTGACGGCGCGTGCGGCCCTCGCAAAGTTCTGGCGAGACGGGTCCTTCCAGACGGCGATCGAGCAGAAGAGCGCCCTTCTGGAACGCCGGCTTACGGAAATGGTTGAGCGATTCGGGCAGGACTTCCGCGTCAAGGGGCGTCGCATGATGCGCGGTCTCGATGTTCGTGACGGCGACCTGGCTAGCCGGGTCTGCAGCGAAGCCTTTTTGCGAGGCCTCGTCATCGAGACCAGTGGCGCCCACGACGAAGTGGTGAAGGTGCTGGCGCCGCTCACCATCACCGAGACCGAGTTTGCGCAAGGTCTCGATATTCTGGAGCGGGCCGTCGCCGCCGCACTGGAAGCCCCGGCAGCCGTTGCTGCCGAATAAAGAAGAACCAACACAAGAAAAGGTAACTACAGCCATGATAGTTCGCGATTTAGCGGAAGCGCGCACAACCCGTCGGCATGTCGAATCAAAGGGTTGGGACAGCACGCGGCTGCTTTTGAAGTCCGATAATATGGGCTTCTCGTTCCATATCACGACGATCTACGCCGGCGGCGACCTGCCGATGCACTACAAGAACCATCTCGAGGCGGTGTACTGCATCTCTGGCGAAGGCGAGATAGAAGATCTGGCAACCGGCGAGGTCCACCAGATCCGGCCCGGCGTGCTCTACGCGCTGGATAAGAACGACAAGCACATTCTGCGCGGTCGCACGGAGATGACCATGGCATGCGTCTTCAACCCGCCGCTCAACGGCCGTGAGGTGCATGACGAAACCGGCGCCTACGCGCTCGAAGGCGAAACCATCTAGGCTGTGGCTGGAACTGGAAATGGCCGCGAGAAATCTTCTCTGCGGCCTGTTTCCTCACGTCTGTTCACTAAGCATGGAGCGTACACTATGACAGAGAGAAGGGATCTCTATCCTTCGAGGGTTTCGACAGAGCCCCACTTTCTGCCGCGTGTCGATCCCGTGGTCTATTCCAACTGGAGTGAAGAGGCCCCCCTGACCCGGGAGCAGTACGAAGCCTATGAACGCGACGGCTTCCTCTTCCTTGAAGGACTGCTCAGCCAGTCTGAGGTCCAGGACTTGCTGCAGGAATCAGCTCGCCTACGCAGCGGTGATGCAGAACTGGACCCGGAAACCGTCTTTGCGGAGATGGAGTCGGGCGACATTCGTTCGATCTTCCGAGTGCATGCCCAAAGCCCCGTGATGAAGGCGCTCGTCGCTGATCCACGGCTCGCCGGCCTCGCCGAATTCCTCCTCGGCGATCAGGTGTACATCCATCAGTCCCGCCTTAATTACAAGCCGGGCTTCCGAGGCAAGGAATTCTATTGGCACTCGGACTTCGAAACCTGGCATGTGGAAGACGGCATGCCGCGCATGCGAGCCCTCTCCATGTCAGTGCTGCTGACGGATAACCACGAATATAACGGCCCGCTCATGCTGATGCCGGGCTCCCACAAGACCTTTGTCACGACCATCGGCGAAACGCCGGCAGATCACTACAAAAAGTCCCTGCGGCGCCAGGAGATTGGTGTTCCGGATGACGACAGCCTAACCCGTCTTTTTGAAGAGAGCGCCATCGTAACTCCCAAGGGCCGAGCCGGCTCAGTGATCATTTTTGACTGCAACACGATGCATGGGTCAGCCAGCAACATCACCCCCTTGCCGCGGTCAAATGCCTTCTTCGTGTTCAACGCCCTTTCCAACCGACTGGAAGCGCCCTTCGGCAAGGTCGATCCGCGGCCGGAGTTCGTGGCGGCCCGCGCTGACACCACTCCCATCACCTCTCTTCCGAAACAGCTAGCGGCTGCAGAATGATGAATTTCAACGGCCGACACACGGTCGAAAAGATCGGCGGCACCTCCATGAATGCGACCGAGGCGCTGCTAGACAATGTCCTGATTCGCGGGCGCAAGGGCGCCGACCTCTACAATCGCATTTTCGTCGTCTCCGCCTTCGGCGGCGTCACCGACCGTCTTCTCGAAAAGAAGAAGACGGGGGAGCCCGGCGTCTTCGCGCTCTTCGCAGGTGCTGAGTCCGAAGAGCGCTGGAGTGATGCGCTGACCGAAGTGGGCGACCGCCTGCGCGCCATCAATCACGAGGTGCTGGACGACGCCGGCGACCGCCTGGAAGCCGACGCCTTCGTCACCGAGCGGATTGAAGGTGTGCGCACCTGCCTACATGATCTGCAGCGCTTGTGCGCGCTGGGTCCCTTCCGCCTGGAAGAGCATCTTTCGACGGTCCGGGAGATGGTCTCCGCTCTCGGCGAGGCGCATTCCGCGAAGACGACGACGCTTCTGCTGCGGCGCCGAGGCGTCAATGCCCGCTTCATCGATCTGACAGGCTGGCGGGACGACCTCCATCCCTCGCTCGACGAACGCATCGCCAATGCCTTCCACGATGTCGACGTTACCCGAGAGCTTCCGATCGCCAGCGGCTATGCGCACTGCGGGGACGGCCTGATGAGAAGTTACGACCGCGGCTATACCGAGGTCACCTTCTCCCGCTTGGCGGTGCTGACAGGCGCGCGCGAAGCCATCATCCACAAGGAATTCCACCTGTGCAGCGCTGACCCAAAGATCGTCGGCCTGGACCAGGTGCGGGTGATCGGGCGCACCAACTACGACGTGGCGGACCAGCTCGCCAACATGGGGATGGAGGCTATTCACCCGCGCGCCGCCAAGGGGCTTCGCCAGGCTGGTATCCCCTTGCGGGTCAAGAACACCTTCGAGCCCGCCGACGAGGGCACGCTGATCCTGGATGACCTGGGCAGCGCGCCAGCGCGCATCGACATCGTCACCGGCCTGCGCAGCATCTTTGCTCTCCAATTCTTCGAACAGGACATGGTCGGCGTGAAGGGCTACGACGCCACGATCCTCGAGATGCTGAAGCGCCACAAGGTTCGGATCGTCACCAAGAGCTCCAACGCCAACACCATCACCCATTACCTCGAAGGCGCGATGAAGGCGGTGCGGCGTGTTGAGCGAGATCTTGCCGAGAGCTATCCCTCGGCCGTGATCGAGATTCGAAAGGTAGCACTGGTCTCCATTATCGGTCGGGACCTGGCGCTGCCCGGGCTCGCAATGCGGTCTCTGGCCGCCCTTGCTGACGCCGGCGTAGAGCCTCTGGGCATGCATGATCTGCTGCGCAGCGTCGACCTTCAGTTCATGGTGCGGGAGGAAGACTACGAGATTGCGATTGCCGCTCTCCATCACGCCCTCGTCAGCTCAGAGGTCCCCGAAGCGCGCTCTGTTGCGACCGCGCACGCCGCCTAGGCAATTCACGATAACCACCTCCAGCAGAAATGCCCTTCTGAGAAGCTTAGGAACTTGGACCGGCGACGTACTGCCCGGCGACCTTCTTCGCAAAGGATGCGGTTACCCCGGCCCGTGGGGAGCGGAAACCAGCTTCAGAAAGGTCCGTTCCTCCCGAAGCAGGAACTTCTCGGCTTGGGCGAAGGCGTAGTTCTCCCGCCCAAGAGGATCAGCGGCGAGTTTCTCGCGGTAAGTTTCGTAGGCTGCAAGGCTTGGGATGTTGTAGATGCCATAGGCCAGCGTGCTGGATCCTTCGTGCGGCGCGAAATAGCCGATCAGATCCGCGCCGCACCGCGGGATGGCTTGCCCCCAGTTCCGGGCGTAGCGAACAAAGGCATCCTTCTTGGTGGGATCGATTTCATAGCGGATAACGCACGTCAGCATGAATAGAGCTCCTTTCGGTTTGCGCTACCACTGCTAACCGATTGTGCGCGCGTGATGCTTCGATTAGCATCGAAGCATGAAGGACGGTCCGGACATCGCGCGCATCGCCAGCCTGATCGGAGATCCAGCGCGGGCAAACATGCTGACGGCTCTGATGGCGGGTAAGGCGCTGACCGCGAGCGAACTGGCGCAGGAAGCCGGCATTACCCTTCAAACCGCCAGTTCCCACCTGCGAAAACTGGAACTAGGTGGATTGCTGCAGCCCCTCAGGCAAGGGCGACACAAGTATTTTTCCCTTGCCAACGAAGAGGTTGCACAAACGCTGGAGGCGCTAATGGGGCTGGCGGCCAATGTTGGTCTCCTCAGAACCCGCCCTGGTCCGAAGGATAAGGCGCTTCGCGAAGCCCGCGTCTGCTATAACCACCTCGCCGGGAACATGGGCACGCGCCTCTTCGACAGCCTGGTCTCAAGAGGCTTTCTGCGCCTCGCAGATGACGAAATCAGCCTCACCTCCTCCGGAGCGATCTTCGTTCAGGAATTCGGCATTGATCTGGGACAGCTGAGGGCCGGGCGCTCCCGCCTGTGCCGCCGCTGTCTCGACTGGAGCGAGCGGCGCTCACACCTCGCCGGGAGCCTCGGCCGCGCGCTGTTCACGCGCATCGAAGAACTGGGGTGGGCCGCACGCGATCGAGAAAGCCGGGTCGTCACCTTCACGCCTCACGGCAGGGCCGCCTTCAATAAATTGCTCGGCCACCAGGAAGCGATTTAGCGCCCGATCGCATAGGCCTGCATCAGCCGAGGCGTCGCTGCTGCCTGCAGCCGGCCATCAGCATGGCGCAAGGTGGCCGTGAGGCGACCGATCGTGTTGGCAGGCGAAACAAGAATTTCATGGCCTCGCTCCCTCAGTCCGGAGATCGTCTCTTCCGGAAAAGAGGCCTCCAGCATCAAGCGGCCCGGGTTGGCATGCCTGGGAAAGAAAGAGGCCTGGAAGTGCTGGGAGTGGAACAGCGGCGCATCGATGCCTTCCTGCAGATTCAGGCCGTGATGAACGAAGCGCAGGAGCCAGATCAACTGCCACTGATCCTGCTGGTCACCGCCGGGAGTTCCAAAGGCAAGCCCCCTGCCATCCTCATGAAGCGCCAGCGATGGCGTCAGCGTCGTGCGAGGTCGCGCACCAGGCCGTAGCGTTGAGGCCAATCCCTCATCGAGCCAGAACATCTGCGCTCGTGAGTTGAGCGCGAACCCAAGGCCAGGAACAATCGAATTGGACTGTAGCCAGCCACCGGAGGGAGTGGCAGAAACCATGTTGCCGTGGCGATCGATGATGTCGAGGTGGACGGTATCCCCTCGAACATCGGTGAGATGCGCCATGGTCGGCTCACCTGTAGCGGGATTGTCTTCTACCTCTATCCGCCGCTGCGCGCGCGTAACCACGGCTTCCGCCAAGTTCTCGTAACCCGGGAGGATGCCCGGCCGCTGATCAAGAGAGGCCTGCTCGCCGATCAGCTTTGCCCGCTCCCGTCCATAGTCTTCGGCAAGCAGCTGCGCGATCGGGACATCGAAGAAGTCCGGGTCGCCGTAATAGGCTTCACGATCGGCCCAGGCGAGCTTGATGGCTTCGACCACTGTGTGCACGAACTGCGGCCCCATCGGGTCCATGGCTGAAAGGTCGAAGTTCTTCAGGATCTGCAAGGCCTGCAGAAGCACCGGCCCCTGGCCCCAGGGCCCCGTCTTATAGACCGTCCATCCGTGATAGGTGACGCTCAAGGGTTCCTCGACGCGCGCGCGCCACTGGCTCAGGTCTTCCCGGGCCAGGAAGGCGCGGTGGCGCCGGCCGGTCACGTCCATCACCTCCGCGGTTTTGAGCCAATCGGCGATGGTGTCCGCCACAAAACCATCGCTCCAGGCCGAACGCGCCGCATCAATCCGCTCCTCCCTGCTCTTTCCGACAGCAAGATCGCAGATGCGCTGCCAGGTCCGGGCTAGGTCGGGATTGCGCATAAGGCTTCCGGGCTGAGGCACGACATCGCCCGGCGCCCATACCTCCGCGGAGGAAGGCCAATGCGCCTTGAAGAAGGGAAGCAGCTCGGCAATGGCATCGCTGACAGCCGGCAGGGTCGGGTAACCGTTCAGCAGATAATAGATGGTCGGCTCCAAAACCTCCTTTAGTTCCATGGTGCCGTGATCGCGCAGCAAGCTCAGCCAGCCGTCGAATGCTCCCGGCACGACAGTCGCAAGCAGGCCGGAGCCCGGGATAAGTTCCAGATCGAGCGCCCGCATTGCTTCCAGTGTCGCGGCTCTGGGTGCCGGTCCCTGGGCGCAGAGCACCTTTGGCTCCCTCTCCGGCGTCCGGTAGAGGACCGGCAGGTCTCCGGCGGGACCATTGAGATGCGGCTCCAGCACCTGCAACACAAAGCCGGTCGCCACCGCAGCATCAAAGGCATTCCCGCCGCGCTCCAGTATGGACATTCCCACCGCTGAGGCGATCCAGTGGGTCGAGGCTACCACGCCAAAGGTCCCCTGAATTTCTGGACGGGTCGTGAAGTTGATCATGGACACCTCAAAGGACTAGGGAAAACCTCTGGTTTTCGCTCGCTATGGCTTAGCTGGCGCTTAGCAGCTCTCTGGGGCAGTTGGCAAAGGGACGAGCTCCGTCCGGCGTCACCACGAAACTTTCGGAGACAACAAGACCGTACTTGTCTTGCCACAGGGCGGGAATGCAGTGGAACGTCATGTTCTCTTCCATGACCGTCGTATCGCCAGCCCGGATCGAACAGGTCAATTCGCCCCAGGTTGGCGGGAAGCCGATGCCTACCGGGTACCCGATGCGGCTATCCTTTTCGATGCCGTGCCTGCGGATCACCTTGTCCCAGGCGGCATGCACGTTTTGAAGTTCGACTCCCGGACGCACGACATCGAGTGCCGCCTCCAGTCCTTCACGGATGATCTTGGTCGTCTCTACGAGTTCCGGCTTGGGCTCGCCGACCATGACGCAGCGGGAGAGTGGTGAATGGTAGCGATGACGGATGCCGCCGAGCTCGATGTAGAAGAGTTCGCCAGCCCGGAGCGGTGCGTCGGTCCAGCTCAGATGCGGCGCAGAGGCCAGCTCACCAACCATGGCATTCGGAGGCTTGCAGGGGAAGGTGCCGCCAAACTCCGGCGTGCCGGCGGTGGTGACGCGATAGATCTCCGCCATCACGTCACACTGGCGCACCCCTTCCCGCACGAGCCTGCGCCCCGCGTCCATGGCAGCTGTAGCGATCGCGCCGGCCTGCGACATGAATTCGATTTCCCGGGCCGACTTTACCATCCGGCACTGATTGACCAGGAGAAAGCCGTCGTCGAAGCTGTCACGCCCCAGGTCATGGGTCAGGATTTGGTGCCATTTCGCGGTGTAGTAGTAGTCATCCATCTCAGCCGCTATCCGGCCCCGGTGCAAGCCGCGTTCCTTCAGAACTTCTGCGAGATACTGCATCGGATGTAAATCGCGGGAGCCGACATATTTGTCGGGATAGGCCACGACATTGCTTTCGGAGAGGAAGGCGGTGAACTTGGCCCCTACTGCATCCATCTTGCGGCCAAACCAGAAGGGCTCCTCCTCATCGAGGGAAACGACCACCATCTGCGGCGTATAGAAGGACCAGCCATCGTAGCCCGTCAGCCAGAACTGGTTGGCGGGATTAGAAACCAGCAGGACATCGAAACCTGCTGCGGCCATGGCCTCCTTGGTCTTCTTAACACGCTGACGATATTCGTCGATTTCGAATAGGAGATGCATCGTTCCGCCCTGTTCATGGAAAGCTGACGAAGTCTCCCTTGAACCGGCAGAGATGTCGATCGAAGTTTGCCGCAACCCCACGAGACGGGTTTCCCGCGCCGGATCGGCGCAGACGTTCGTGCATGAGGAAGGTTCGGCATGATTGGCTACACCATGGTGGGAACCAACGACCTGGAGCGATCGCTCGCCATTTTACAGCCCGCTTCGAAGGATGTCAGACTAGGGAATCGTCTGAGCCCGCAGATGACGTCGGCCGGGCGACCGCCTAGGCGTATCGTTTCTTCCGCCCGTCTCCTGCATTAAGCTCCCAATCCTCTTCTTTCCGCCCATTCCACGACAGGAGAGTGGTTACCTTGTCCCTACCCGCGTCGCTTCAGGCTTGCCTCAGTCTACCCGCCATTGCTGCGCCGATGTTCCTCATCTCCGGGCCCGATCTGGTTGTCGAATCCTGCCGAGCCGGGGTGATCGGCACCTTCCCAAGCCTCAACCAGCGCAGCACCGAGGGCTATGCCGAATGGCTGGCGGAGATTCGGGAACGGCTCGCCACTGTACCTGAAACTGCGCCCTTCGGGGTCAACCTGATCGTCCACCGGACCAACAAGCGGCTCGAGGCTGATCTCAAGGTGACGGTAGAGAACAAGGTGCCGCTGGTCATTACCTCCCTGGGCGCGGTGAGCGAGCTGGTCGATGCGGTCCACGCCTATGGCGGATTGGTCTTTCACGACGTGATCAATCGCCGCCACGCCGAGAAGGCGGTGGAAGCCGGGGTGGATGGATTGATCGCCGTCTGCGCCGGAGCCGGTGGTCACGCTGGGACCCTCAGCCCCTTCGCCTTCCTGCCGGAGATCCGCAGCTTTTTCGACAAGACGCTGATCCTGTCGGGCGCCATCAGCAACGGCCGGCAGATTGCTGCCGCCCGCATGCTGGGCGCCGACCTGGCCTATCTAGGCACCCGCTTCATTGCCACGAAGGAGAGCCTCGCCCATGACGAACATCGCCGGATGATCCTTGAGGCCGGCACCAGGGATCTGATCTACACGCCGGCGATTAGCGGCGTTCCCGGCAACTTTCTCCGCGCGTCGCTCGAGCGCGCCGGCCTGGACCCTGAAAACCTCCCCAGCGGGACGGCACTCTCACTCGATCACGAAACCCGCGTCTGGAAGGACATCTGGTCGGCGGGCCAGGGAGCCGCTGCCATCAACGACATCCCTTCCGTCGCGGGACTCTGCGAACGGCTAAAGACAGAGTATGAGGAGGCGCTAAAGGAGTTCTGCAGCGGGTGAAGCATCCTGCACGGCTACCCCTAGAGGCCCGGGATCGCCGTGCGCTTTTCTAAGAACTGCAGGATCTGCGCGACGGTCCCGGTCAGGACGATGTAGATCAGCGCCAGCAGCATGAAGACCTCGAAGAACATGAAGGTCTCGTAGCCAATTTTCTCGGCTCGGGCCGTGAGCTCTGAAACGCCGATGGCATAGGCGATTGATGTGTACTTGAGCTCAAGAATCGCCTCATTCGACCACTGCGGGATTACGCGGCGCAGCGCCTGTGGCAGAATGATCCAGCGCAAACCCTGGAACTGCGACATGCCCATGGCCCGCGCCGCCTGCAGCTGGCCCCGCGGTATCGAGCGAATTGCGCCGCGGAAATACTCCGCCTGGTAGGCCGAGGTATTCAGGCCGATGGCGATGACAGCCGCAGTAAAGGGATCAAAGACGATCCCGATCTCCGGCAGCCCGAGATAGATGAAGAGCATCTGCACCAGCATCGGCGTGCCGCGGAAGATCTCCACGTAGGCTGTGGCCGCGCCGTAGATCAGCTTGTTGCCGTAGAGCCGAGCCCAGGCCAGCAGCAGACCGAAGAGGGCGCCGATGGCCATCGCCAGCGCCCAGAGACCAAGCGTGATCGGCAGCCCTTCGAGAATGTAAGGTAGGTGCTCGGCCCCGAACTCAAGGAACTCGCTCATGCCCCAGCGCCGCCTTCACCGATCCGACTGAGGAACTGCCGCGTCCGCTCGTGCTGGGGTGATGCGAAAAGCTGCTCCGGCGGTCCCTGCTCAAGGATGTGTCCCCCGTCCATGAAAATGATCTCGTCCGCAGCCTGACGCGCGAAACCAATCTCATGGCTCACCACCAGCATGGTCATGCCATCGCTTGCCAACTGCTTCATGACCGCGACCACCTCGCCCGTCAGTTCGGGATCGAGGGCGCTGGTCGGCTCGTCGAACAGGATAACCTTCGGCTCCATCGCCAGAGCACGGGCTATGGAGACACGCTGCTGCTGTCCCCCGGAAAGTTCGGCCGGATAGGCCTCTGCCCGTTCGACCATTCCAACGCGCTCCAGCTCCCGCATTGCGAGGTCGCGCGCAGCCACCTTGTTCATGCCGCGGATCTTGCGGGGCCCCACGGCAACGTTGTCTACAGCACGCAGATGGGTGAAGAGATTGAAGTCCTGAAAGACGAAGGCCAGCTTTTCGCGCATCTTGTTCAGATTGGCAGAGGTAATCTCTACCCCTTCGACCAGGACGCGCCCCTGATCCGGTGGCGTCAGATGGTTGATGCAGCGCAGCAGGGTGGACTTGCCCGTGCCCGAGGGGCCCATAATGACCTTGGACTGCCCCGCCACCACGTTCAGGCTAACCCCTTTCAAAACCTCCGCAGTTCCGTAGCGCTTGTGAATGTTTTCCACTTGAAGAAGCATCGTCAGCCCTGCCCCCCTTGTTCAAAGCCCGGCACGGCCAGCTTCCGTTCCAGCCTGTAAAGACCCCAGTTACCAAGCCAGTTGAAAATGAAATAGAGGGCGGCAACGACAGCGAACACAGCCAGAATGTTTCCCTGGGTACTGGAAATGATGTAGCGCGCCTGCCGCGTCAGCTCGACGACGCCGATGACATAGGCGAGGGACGTCGCCTTCATTTCGCTGGAAAACTCGTTGGTCCAGGGCCCGATCGACAGGCGAAGAGCTTGCGGAAGAATGATCTCCCGGATCGCCATCGGCTTCGACATGCCCATCGCCCGAGCGGCCAGCATCTGCCCCTGGGAAATTGACAGGATGGAGCCCCGGAAAATCTGTGACTGATAGGCCGCCGACCTCAGCCCGAGTGCCAGCACCGCCGCCGTAAAGGCGCTGATATCCACGAAATCCGCGACGCCATAGTAGAACAGCAGAAGCAGCACGATCGCCGGAATTCCGCGGAATATGCGCTCGAAGAGGACCCCGAACCAGCGGAGCGTCCAGTGGCCGTAGACCTCCAGAATTGCGAGGCTAAGACCAAGGACGAACCCAAGCGCCAGCAGGCAAACCAGCAACTGCAGGGCCACCCAGACGCCGTGCAGAAGATACGGCATCTGAGTAATAAGAATTTCGACAATCATGCGGCTGAGGCTATTTCAGATGCAACGGCCGGCGATGGAGGATTTCCATCGCCGGCGCATTTCTCACTCGGAGTAGCCGGGAATCGGCTCCTGATAGGCGTCAACATAGTCCGGCATGCTGGCCGGAATAGGCCTGATCGTCGACTGCGGCGAGTACTGACGCACGATCTCTTCCCACTCCCCGGATCTGTAGATATTCATGATCCCAGCGTTGAGCTTCCCAAGGAGTTCCTTGGGATCACCCTTTTGTACCGCCAGTGCCTGCGGCTGATTCTGCTGAATGGTGCCCACGATCTTTACCGGACGGTCCTTTGCGATGAAGTCTTCAGCCGTGTCGGTAGAGGTCACCACCGCGTCAAGGCGCCCTGCCCCCATGTCTTCGACCGCCGTTACATAGTCTTCATAGCTGCGCAGGGTGACATCGACATCCTCATTGGCGCCGAGGTTGTCTTCCAGCCACTGCAGCTGCGTGGCCCCACCCTGGGCGCCCACAGTTGCGCCGCAGCAAAGCGCGGTCACGACGTTCAGGTCGGAATCGAGCGGCACGAGGACCTCATCGTCGTTCTCCCACCAAGGGATCGAGAAGTCCAAGACTTCGTTGCGCTCCTCGGTGATGTTCAGACCGGTGACGAGGAGATCGATCCGGCCCTTGGCAAGAGCCGGAATGAGCGACGGCCAGGGCAGATCCCTGAACTCGACTTCCAATCCCTGATCCTCGGCAATGGCGCGCATGGCATCGATCGCGATGCCTTTATACTCGCCTGACTCCACGTAGGCCCAGGGCGGAAAGGACGCCTCGACCCCTGCGACCAACGGCTCGGCCGATGCAGCCCCTGCGCCGCCGATCAATGAAGCCGCGGCGACCGCGCCGACAGCAAGCTTGCTCAGAAGACGTCCCATGGCGCCCCCTCCCTTTCTTGGTTGACCGAGGGCGCTCTTATATCGCGGGGGTCGGGTCCATAAAAGGCCGGGGGGCTACTTTGCCGAAGCGCTCTTGTATTCTGGAAAGTAATTGAGGTGGCGATTCAGATCTTCCCCACCATTATTTTCAACAGACAGCTCTGTACATAATGAGACAGCCCGATGCCCTCAGTTACAGCGTCCGATCGATCCTTCGCGGCAGATGCGCTCGCCGTCGGTCCAAGTGGCGCCGGAAAGGTCGGCAAAGGAGAAATCAGCATTGCTGATGATGGCACCGGTCAGGTTTGCGCCGGCGAGATTCGCTCGGAACAGACGGGCTTCGCGCAGCTGGGCATCAGACAAGTCTGCTCCAGTCAGATCGGCTTTCGTAAAGTCCGCCTGAAAGAGTTCAGCCTCTCTCAGCACCGCGTTCTGCAGGTTGGTGTTGATGAACTTGGCCCGATGGCCCTCCACGCCGGTCAAGTCAGCCTCGCTGAGGTCAGCCCTGAGAAAGCTGGCATCACGGAGGCGCGCTCCCGCCAGATCGACGCCGGCGAGATTGATCCCGTCGAAGTTACAACGCTGCCAGTCGGCATCGCTTCCGGGAGGATCGGTACAGGCTGCAGCGGCAGGCCCTTGGTCCAGGACAATCACAGCCATCGCGATCAGAAAGAAGAGCAAGAGACGGTTCATGCCACCTAGAATGTTGCTTCCCATGCCTTCAGACAATGGCACCTGGCTGCGCAGCTGTCATGCCGTCTTGCTTCGGCGGAAGCGTACGGCTCGCCCTGCTTCGGCTGGCCAGGGCAGCTTTTCCTGTTCTGCCGTGATCTCCTCCAGCTTCCTCTGAATTGCGTCGGGCATCGCCGCGCTGCGGCGGGTTTCAAGATTGACGTAGAGGCTCATGAACTCACCGGTCGCCGCCAGATATCCCTGATCCGCGTGATGCATGCGCCAGAAGGTGTGGAGCCTCTTGCGGTCCCAGCCCAGAAGCTGCAGCGAGATAATGATGGGATCTCCCAACTTCATCTCAGCCTGATAGGTCAGGTGCCCTTCGGCCGCGAAGAGGGTGCCCCCCGTCTGCTCCCGGTGCT
This sequence comes from Rhodospirillaceae bacterium, assembly GCA_029265995.1. Taxonomy (GTDB): domain Bacteria; phylum Pseudomonadota; class Alphaproteobacteria; order Kiloniellales; family DSM-21159; genus Aquibaculum. The sequence goes on from JAJUFM010000002.1 coordinate 28,576, forward strand.
CCTCGGTCAGCCCGATCCGCTGCATCAGGCCATCCATTCCGCGATCGAAGGCATAGACGTAGTAGGCCAAGTTCATATGCCCGTTGTAGTCGATCCATTCCTCCGGGATCTTGGTCCGGTAGAGCTCCAGCGGCTCTGTGCTCATTCTTCTTGTTACCTCTCATACGATTAGGTCGCTGGGGTGGAGCGGCCGAAGCTTAGAGCAGCAGACCTTCATTGGAAATTACCGGCCTCAGCATGAGAGATTGGCCCGCTGCAACAAAGGCATTATGGCTTGAAGGCCGAAGTGCGGTAATGGGGAGAAGCCTTGTTACGATTTCTAAGTTTGCTCGGCGGCCGCGGGGTGACGCTGCTCTTCGTCGGCGTCTTCCTGGGGCTCGCCGTGCCCGGACTCGCCGTGCTGCTCCGGCCGTTGCTCGCGACGAGCGTCGTGCTCCTACTCTTCTTTTCGCTGCTTCGGGTGGACTGGCTAAGTATCCTCGGTCATCTAAAACGGCCTCTGCTTACGACACTGCTCGTTGCCTGGATGCTCCTTGGGTCGCCAGTTCTAACGTGGGTGCTATCGAGCAACCTGCCTATTCCTCAAAGCCTTACAACGGCCGTCATCCTGATGGCAGCCGCACCACCCATCCTCGGTTCGACGGCCATAGCCTTGCTGCTGGGTTTGGATGGGGCCTTGGCCCTTGTGGTCGGCCTGATTTCAACAATGCTCGCGCCGCTCACGATTCCTCCCCTCGCCTTCTGGCTTCTGAATCTCGAACTGGAAGTGGGAACCTGGGAGCTGATGCTGCGTCTCTCGGCCATCGTCGTCCCGGCACTGATCGGCGCGCTTATCGTCCGGCGCTGGCTCGGTCGGGAGTGGCTTCGTACAAACGCAGTCGCCATTGATGGGACGATCGTGCTGGTGATGCTGATCTTCGCCATCGGCGTAATGGATGGCGTAACGCTCACCATGATCGAGCGACCGGGCATCGTCGCGCTCTGGTTATTCGTCTCCTTCATTGCCAATCCAGCACTCCAGATGGTGACAATTCTCATTTTCTGGAGTCTCGGACGACGGCTGGCCTTTACCGCGGGCCTGCTGGCAGGCAATTGCAACATGGGATTGCTGCTGGCGGCCCTACCGGCATCGGCCGACTACGATGTCGTGCTCTATTTCGCTATCGCGCAGATCCCCATGTACGTTTTGCCCGCCCTCACCAAACCGATCTACCGCCGGCTCTTGGTTCAAATGCACTCCGCTACTTGACGCGACGCTGTGGAGCGCAAAGGCTGGCAGCTCTTGCAGGCATGGGGTGAAAGATGACCGAGGAGCGGTCCCGACCTAAAGGCATGAAGGCAGGCCTCACGCACTACGGTGACGCCGGTTTTTCACTCTTCCTCCGCAAAGCCTTCATAAAGGCTATGGGCTATAGCGATGCCGCGCTTTCTCGACCCATCGTCGGGATTACCGATACCTTTAGCGGCTACAATGCCTGCCATCGCACGGTGCCCGAGATGATCGAGGCCATCGAACGCGGGGTGATGCTCGCGGGTGGCCTGCCGGTACGTTTCCCCGTCACCTCCATGCACGAGTCCTTTTCCAATCCCACCTCCATGTTCCTGCGCAATCTCATGGCGATGGACGTGGAAGAGATGATCCGGGCGCAGCCCATGGACGCGGTTGTCCTCATCGGCGGCTGCGACAAGACTGTGCCGGCCCTCTTGATGGGCGCCGCCAGCGCTGGCGTTCCCGCGATCTTGACGGTGACCGGGCCGATGATGACAGGCGACCACCGCGGCGAACGTCTTGGCGCCTGTACCGACTGCCGCCGCTTCTGGGCCCGCCATCGGGCCGGAGAATTCGATGAGCCGGAAATGGAAGAGATTTCCGGAAAGCTGGCGCCCACCGCCGGCACCTGCATGGTCATGGGCACGGCCAGCACCATGGCGCTTACATCCGAAGCCCTCGGGATGATGCTGCCAGGAGGCGCCGCGATCCCGGCGGTTCATGCGGACCGGCTGCGCCACTGCGAAGCCAGCGGCGGGCGCGCGGTCGCGCTCGCTGAGAAAAGGCTAACACCGGATAAAATCATGACCCGCGGCGCCTTCCGCAATGCGCTGCGCATTCTTCATGCCATTGGTGGCTCGACCAATGGCCTTGTTCATCTGGCGGCCGTGGCAGGTCGCTTGGGCTTCAGCCTGGATCTCGACGCCTTCGACGCCCTGGGCCAGGAAACGCCGGTTCTCGTCGACCTGAAACCCTCCGGCCAGCACTACATGGAAGACCTCCACAAGGCCGGTGGCTTGACCCCCATCCTACGCGAACTCAAGCATCAGTTGGAGCTGGACTGCCTCACCATCAGCGGCCGAACCCTGGGGGAGGAACTGGGAGCGGCGGCTGATGACTGGCCCCAGGAGGTGGTGCGCCCCTTCGCTCGTCCTATCCATAGCGGCGGCGCGCTGCGAGTTCTTCGCGGCAACCTTGCCCCGGAAGGTGCTCTCATCAAGCAGTCCGCGGCCTCCCCTGCCCTTCTGCAGCATGAGGGCCCTGCGGTGGTTTTCGAGAACCTGGAGGACCTGGCACGCAGGATCGATGATCCCGAGCTGGCGGTCACGCCCGAAAGCGTCCTCGTCCTGAAGAACGCCGGTCCAAAGGGCGCTCCTGGCATGCCGGAATCCGGCTACCTGCCAATTCCCAGAAAGCTCGCGCAGGCGGGGGTCAAGGACATGGTGCGTATCTCCGATGCCCGAATGAGCGGAACGGCTTTCGGCACCATTGTGCTGCACGTGAGCCCCGAGGCCGCCGAGGGCGGCCCCCTGGCGCTGGTCGAAAACGGAGATCGCATTCGGCTCGACGCGGCGGTCGGGGAGATCAACCTGCTGGTAGAGGAGGAGGAATTGGCGGCACGACGAAACCGCTGGCATGCCCCTCAACAGCACGACGGCTCTGAACGAGGTTACCTGCGTCTTTTTCTTCAGGAGGTCACACAGGCGCCCGAAGGCTGCGATTTCCGCTTCCTGCAACCGCCTCAGCGCAGCAGCAACGTTCCTTGATCCTCGGTGCGCGCGGCCGAGGTTCATGCAGTTGCTAGCGCAGCGTCCTCCGCTGTGTTAACGGATAGGCGGCAGCGTAGGGCCTCCGGCAAGGCAGGGGCGCGTCAAGAAGCTGTAGGCAAAACGTTCGGGGGCAAGTGGATGCCGGGCTCGGGATGTTTCAGGCGTGCGCAATTCTGGCGGCGAGCGCCTATGCGCACAGCGATTTTGCTCCTTAGCAGCAGTTTGCTTCTCAGCGCCTGCGCTAGCAGCGGACTTCCAGCGGGGCAAGAGGAAGCGCGCTATACGCCGCTTCATGAGCGCCTTCGCTCATCATCGGGATCTACACCGGCGATGCAGAAGGCGGCGCTTGCGCAAGCTCCAATCGGTGAGGAGGAGCCTGCCGACGACGCCTACGACTACGACGACGCCACGCTGTTCGGCTATGGGGCAGAGGAAGAGGGGGATAATGACCCCCTGGAGACCTTGAACCGCTTCACCTTTGCCTTCAACGAGATGCTGGATACGCTCTTCCTGCGGCCGGCCGCCTTCACCTATCGGGAACTCGTCCCTCTTGGCATCCGCAATGCAGTTCGGAGTTTCTTGCGCACGCTCTCCACGCCGGTGATCCTCGCCAATGACTTGCTGCAGGGTGACGGGGAACGGGCGCTGATCACCAGCAAGCGCTTCTTCGTGAATACGGCCTTCAGCCTAGGCTTCTACGACTACGCCGAGGAACTGGGTCTGCCCTACCACAGTTCAGACTTTGGCCAGACCTTGGGTGTCCACGGTACGGGGGAAGGTTTCTATCTGGTGCTTCCCGTCTTCGGCCCCTCCAGCGCCCGGGACACGGCAGGCACGTTGGTTGACAGCTTCATGGATCCGCTATCCTATCTGGCTGCCGAGGACCTGAACGTCGTAACTCTGGGTGACGATGCGCGCCCCTATTCCTACGTGCGAACTGGAGCATCGGGCTTGGAAGCGCGCTCACGGTCGATGGACGTCATCGATCAGGCGCTTGAGGGTTCTCTAGATCATTACACCCGGGTCCGCTCCCTCTGGCGTCAGGCGCGTGAGGCGGATATCGAAAAGCGCAGTGCAGGAGAAGACCCGGATTTCGGCCTCGGCGGCTTGCCCTGAAGCCTCTGCCAAAAGGGCCTGTGAAAGGAGGTCAGATGATTCCTCGCCTTGTTAAATCGCTGTCGCTTGTTCTTCTTGTCCTCCTGATTCCGCAGGCCCAGGCACAGGAGGGGCCGGAAGGCTTTTTGGGCAGCTTCGGACAAGAAGCCATAGCGGAACTCACCGACACCTCGGTTCCAGAGGCACAGAGGGAAGAGCGTTTCAAGGATATGCTCGACCGGGGTTTCGATCTGGAGGCCATCTCCCGCTTCATCATTGCGCGCTATTGGCGCAGCGCCGATGAGGCAGACCGGCAAGCCTTCATCGAGACCTTCAAGGATTACCTGTCGCAACGCTTTCTTCCTCTTTTTGCCGGCTATCAGGGAGACTTCGCCACTGGCAGCGCGCGCCCGGACCGGGATAATCCCGAGCTTTCCTGGGTTCCCATCACCTTCCGCTCACCCAACGGGCAGCCTGTTGCCACCGAGTGGCGGGTTCGGAATCTGAATGGCTCTTACAAAATCCTCGACGTGCGGGCGGAGGGGGCTAGTCTCGCCCTGACCCTCCGCGAGGAATACGCCTCCGTGATGCGCCGTGAAGGCGGGCTTGCCGGATTGGTGGAACAACTGCGCCAGCAGGTAGCACGCGGTGCGTTTCGCCCGGACTGAGGCGACCATAACCTAAGTGGGAGCCGGATCTTGACTGGATCCGAAGCGGAACCCCGGATTCCCCCCAACGCGAAGATCGCTTTCCTCGCGGCCGACACCGAAAAGGCAATTGCAGCCCAGACTGAACTCGCCCTTCGGTATAATGCGGTGGATCCGGATGAGGCCGACGTCATCGTTGCCCTGGGTGGCGACGGCTTCATGCTGGAAACACTCCACCGCACCTTTGCTCGTCCCGTGCCGATCTACGGAATGAACTGCGGTACGGTCGGTTTCCTGATGAACGAATTCAACGGGGACGACCTGCCAGCACGCCTGGCGCAGGCGGAAGAGGTTCGTTTGCACCCCCTGCGCATGGTAAGCCTGACCCGAAGCGGGGGCCGGGCCGAGGCTCTCGCAATCAACGAAGTTGCGCTATTTCGGGAAAGTCGACAGGCCGCGAAGATCCGCATCCGGATCGACGGTGTCGTGCGGCTTGAGGAACTGGTTTGTGACGGCGTGCTTGTCGCAACACCGGCCGGCAGTACTGCCTACAACCTCTCCGCACATGGGCCGATCCTGCCGCTCGGCACTCCCCTGTTGACCCTCACCCCAATCAGCGCTTTTCGCCCGCGCCGCTGGCGAGGTGCCTTGCTGCCCCATCGGGCGGAAGTTTGCTTCGACGTGCTCGAACATGACAAGCGGCCGGTTTCGGCCACCGCCGACTTCACCGAGATCCGCGACGTGGTTCAGGTCACGGTCCGCGAGGACCGAGAAAGCAGCCTGCGCCTCCTATTCGATGCCGAGCATAACCTCGAGGAGCGCATCCTCAAGGAGCAGTTCATCCCCTAACGGGAGTTAGACTCGGCTAGCTGTGGCCCGCCCCAAGAGCTCCAACGCCTCCTTCGCCAGGTGCCTGGTGAGCTCTCCAGCAGGCATAGGCTTGCACAGACCGCCCGATTGGCCCGACCAGAGAGACATGAAGTCGCCAGAACCTTCGGCCTCGCTTGCGGTCCGAAGCGGCGCGACGGCTCCGCCGGCAAACGGAAAGGCCGGCGCTTCGGCCGACATGGGACCGAGCTCTCGCATGATGCGATTGACGAAGCCGCGCGCAGGGCGACCGGTAAAAATATTGGTAAGAGCGGTCTCCCGCTCCCTCCCCTCTGCCAGCGCTCGCCGGTGGATCTCGCTGATCGTCGCCTCGGGGGTGAAGAGATAGGCCGTGCCGACCTGAACACCCGCGGCACCTAGCATAAAAGCAGCAGCAATTCCACGTCCATCGGACACGCCGCCGGCGGCGATCACTGGCACCTTCACCGCATCAACAACAAGAGGGACGAGAGAGAATGTGCCGATTTGGGACGCGACATCGTCACTGCGGAACATGCCTCGATGTCCGCCCGCTTCGACTCCCTGAGCGATGATCGCATGGCATCCGCCTGCTTCCAGCCAGCGCGCCTCATCCACCGTGGTGGCCGAGGCAATGACCTTCGCACCAGTGCTCAGGACTCTGTCCAGCAGCTGTCGCTCTGGCAGCCCGAAGTGGAAACTGACAACTTCCGGGCGCAACTCCTCAACCAGTGCACAAAACTCCTCGTCGAAAGGCGCACGATTGGAGGGGGTGAGCGGTGCATCCGGGTCCAGGCCGAACTCTCGATAATAGGGTGCCAATGCCCGCCGCCACCGCGTTTCCCGCTCATCGTCCCATTCCGGCTGTCGGTGGCAGAAAAAGTTGACGTTGATCGGCTTGGACGTCTGCTGACGGATGATGCCGAACTGCGATCTCAACTGCTCATGGCTCATCAGGGCGCAGGGGAGAGAGCCCAGACCTCCTGCCTCGGCCACTGCGATCGCCAACTCGGCTCGACCGGCCCCTGCCATGGGTGCCTGGATGATAGGCAACTCGATCCCCATGAGCGTCTGGATGCGTTGGTCCGGCCACATGATCGCTACTCCCTGATCGGCTCGCAGCACCAGCCAAACCTTCGTACTTCGGACGCGGGTGCTGCCTCTTTAGGTCGCGTTATGAATATCCCATCGCGCGAAGCTCTTGCTGGAGCGCGGCGATTCGATTGGCATCGGCGGGGTGGGTAGAGAGGAACTCGGCGGGTTGGCCTTGCTGCTTCTGCTCGGCCATCGACTGCCAGAATGTGAGGGCGGCGCGGGGGTCATAGCCAGCGGCAGCCGCATAGTGGAGCCCCAGGCGGTCCGCCTCGTACTCCTGCTTGCGAGAGTACGGCAAAAGCACGCCGTACTGCACGCCGGCGCCAAGCAAGGCCGCGGCCGCCTCGCCGCCGCCCAGGCCCATCTGGGCGAGAGAAACGCCCACTTCCGAAAGCATGCTCTGGCTGACGCGCTCAGCAGAGTGACGGCTGGTCACATGGGCTACTTCGTGACCCACCACGGCAGCGATTTCGTCGTCGCTGCGCGCCAGTTCGATCAGGCCGGTATTTACGCCGATCTTGCCGCCAGGCAGGGCAAAGGCATTTGCCTGCTCGTTCTCGAAGACCGCATATTCCCAATCGTAGCGCTCCTCGAGCCCGGCGGCACGAACGATGCGGCTACCGATCTCCTCGATACGGCGGTTCAACTGCGGACTGCGAGATACGCGTTCCTGCTGGCGAATGTCTCGCCATGCGGCGCCTCCCATCTCGCTCAGCTGTCCTTCGTCGACCAGAATCAACTGCTGCCGGCCCAACTGCGGGTTGGTGGAGCAGCCGGCGACCACCAGCAACGAACTGGCGCCCAGTCCGCGCAGCATCGTTCGTCTCGAGAAGAGAGGTTTGTCGACTCCGCACATGCTCACCTCCTGCCCTATGTGGATCCGGTTCAGCCAAAATCTGGAACCCATGGCGCGGATGTTGCGATCCACGCCCGTATCGACGTCTTGCAAGCCTAGAGCCAGATAGCGCGACCCTCGCCTGGGCAACCTTGCCGACCACTGGGTCCGGTGGGTCAGAAGGGGAAGGATGGCGGAGGCGCGGAAGGGAGGCAAGCGGGAAGGATAAGCAAAGCGGTGCAGCTTCGATAGACATCCCGCCCATGCAAGGCGCTTAGCGAAGGGCGGAACGGGGGCGGGCCACCGCTCGCTGCGGTGACCCGCCAGACCTCGTCACGCACGCCAGAAAGGCTTACGCGCCTCTTGCCACACCTCATCACAGGAAAGGCCTATATCCTGCAAGATATGCTCGTCCAAATCCCGAAGATGCTGCCGTTCCTGCCATCTACTGTTCCAAATGACGAGCAGGTAATACAGCGACATAACCGCCTTTAGAGGCGATATAAGAGTAGCCGAATTGACTGACGCCCTGCGAGCATCCGGGCTCATCTGTCGCGACAGGAGATGCGACATGGCCAATACTCCTTTTGATATAGCAGTGATCTCTAAACCAGATCCGAATGCTAACTCTGCCTTGACAAAGATAATGTTGCTACTTGCCTGATCCCGCAAACGGGATAATCTCATCTTCTGGATTAGCTTTCCTCATGGGGGCGCCATGGCTCGGCAGATTCCACCGCTCAATGGCCTGCGAGCCTTCGAAGCGGCGGCACGCCACCTTTCCTTCACGGAGGCGGCGCGGGAGCTCAACGTCACCCAGGCGGCTATCAGTCATCAGATCCGCGGCCTGGAAGAACGCCTGGGGATGCCGCTTTTCCACCGGAGCCATCGGGGGCTGACGCTCACCGATGCCGGGCGTAGCTACCTGCCGTCGCTGGTCGAAGCCTTCGACCTGATGGACAAGGCAACCCGCCGCCTCACCCAACACGAAGAGGAAGGCGCACTGCGGGTGAGCGCCCTGCCCTCCTTCGCCGCGCGGTGGCTACTGCCCCGCCTACCGCGCTTTCGGGAACGGCATCCCGACATCGATATCCTTATCTCGGCGAATGAGCGCCTTTCCGATCTGGAAACAGAGGGCATCGATGTCGGCTTGCGCTTCGGCCGAGGCCACTATCCGGGGCTGAGCAGCTACCGCTTGATGGGCGATCGAAGGCTGCCGGTATGCAGCCCTTCCTTGATGCAGGGAGCCTGCCCCTTACGCTCGCCGGAGGACCTGCGCCACCATGTCCTGCTGCACGACGACATTGCGGAGGGGGTGGAGGCGGACTGGAAGGAGTGGCTGCAATATGTCGGGCTCAACGGCATCGACGCGTCGCGCGGACCAGGTTTTAGCGACTCCGCGATGGTGCTGGCCGCGGCCATTGCGGGACAAGGCGTGGCGCTGGCCCGTGCGAGCCTCGCGATCGACGACCTGGCAGCCGGCCTGCTTGTTCAGCCCTTCGGGCCCGCCGTGCGCGCCCGCTATGAATACTGGTTCGTCACGACCCGCCGCAGCGCCGACTATCCCAAGGTGCGCGCCTTCCGCGATTGGCTATCTGCGGAAGCGGCTGAGACCGAAGCAAAGGTCTTCGCTTTGGCGGAGGAACTGGGCGAATTCGAATCCACGGCGCGCTAAGACGCTCCAGCCGCTCTCTCTTCCCGCCACGGGACCCGGGGATGTCCCCCAGCCTCGCTGGTGGTATAGCTAATCCACTTTTCTCATCCTTATGCCGATAGTTGGGGAAGTAGCACATGGCAGAAGTCTCCGCCGCTAGCCGTGAGATGATCGAGCGACTGATCGCCTTCGACACAACCAGCCGCAATTCCAACCTCGAGCTAATCGAGTTCATCCGCAGCTACCTGTCCGAGTTGGGGGTGGAGTCCGAGCTGGTTCACGATCAAAGCGGCGCAAAGGCGAACCTCTACGCCACGCTCGGCCCCAAGGACCGCGGCGGTATCGCCCTTTCCGGGCATACCGATGTCGTGCCAGTCGATGGGCAGGACTGGACTCGTGATCCTTGGAAGGTGGTGGAGCAGGACGGAAAGCTCTTCGGCCGCGGTACCTGCGACATGAAGGGTTTCATTGCGGTGTGCCTGGCCTGGGCGCCGCGCTTCCTCGAGCAGGCCAGGAGCATGCCGGTTCACTTTTGCTTCACCTACGATGAAGAGGTTGGCTGCCTGGGCGTCCGTCCGCTCCTGGCGCATTTGGCAAGCAAGACGGTGCGGCCGCGCATGGCAATCATCGGCGAGCCGACGAGCATGAGGGTGGTCAACGCCCATAAGGGAAAGCTCAGCATGCGCGCCCACTTCCACGGGCTGGAATGCCATTCCTCTCTGGCCCCACAGGGAGTCAACGCCGTGGAGTTCGCCGCCCGGCTTATCGTGATGCTGAGCGATTTCGGCCAGCGCAAGAGCCGCGAGGGCCCCTTCGACCGAGCTTATGATGTGCCCTTCACCACAGCGCATACAGGAACGGTAGAAGGTGGGACCGCGCTCAACATCGTGCCCAAGGACTGCACCTTCGATTTCGAGTTTCGCTATTTGCCCATGGAGGACCCACAAGCACTCCTGCGTGAAGTGGTGGACTACGCCCACCAGCAGCTTCTGCCGCAGATGCGATCGGTCTTTCCTGAAGCAGCCATAGAGTTCGAGGAAATCTCCGCCTTCTCCGGGCTGAACATTCCGGATGATCACGAGATCGTCCAGCTTGCCAAAGCGCTGACAGGTGCGAATAGCACCACCAAGGTTGCCTTTGGCACGGAAGCCGGCTTGATCTCCGATGCAGGCATTCCTTCGGTGGTCTGCGGCCCCGGCGACATCGCCCAGGCACACAAGCCGGATGAGTTCATCTCACTAGAGCAGCTTGCCTTGTGCGAGGCCTTCATGAACCGTCTTTGCGAGCGTATCGCCGGGGACTGAGGAGCGCGTGCCCGAAACGACTGCGAAACCAGCACGTAGATTCCGAGACCGGCGATCCCTGCTGCCGCCCTTGCAGCGCTGGCCGGCGATCCTTCTGGCCTTGATCTTGGGCAGTGCCGGCGGCTGGCTGGCATCATCCATTAACTTGCCCCTGCCCTGGATGATCGGCTCCATGCTGGCCACGACAATTGCGTCGATGGTCGGCGCCCCCATCGCGATGGCAGCCGGGCTTCGCACCCTGATGGTGATGGTACTTGGCGTCATGCTGGGTAGCGGCTTTACTCCTGAGATTCTTGCCGTTCTGGGGGAGTGGACCGCCAGCCTCCTGTGCATGGCCCTCTATATCCTGCTGGGGACCGGGGCCTGCTATTACTTTTTCAGGCGACTGTGCGGCTATGACCGGGTCACCGCCTATTTCGCCGCTACCCCCGGGGGCCTCAATGAGATGGTGCTCATGGGGACCGCCTATGGCGGTGATGGGCGCCTGATTTCCCTGGTGCACTCAGCCCGCATCCTTGTGGTCGTGCTCACCATTCCCTTCGCTTTTCGCTGGTTTCTGGACGTGAGCCCGACCGGTGGCGTCGGCGTGCCGGGGCCGAGCCTCGTGGATACAAACGCCATTGATCTCGTGATCCTCGCGGCGACCGGCCTACTCGGCTGGCTGGCAGCGCGCGCCATCAAGATGCCTGCTGCCTCCATCGTGGGGCCAATGCTGGCCAGCGCGGCTGTGCACCTGGCCGGCGTCACCTCTGAGGCACCCCCGGCCGAGATCGTCGCCGCTGCCCAGGTCGGCGTGGGCGCGGCCATCGGCGCGCGTTTCGCCAACACCAGCGTGGCCTTCATTCTAAAGGCCCTACGCGATTCCCTGGGCGCCACACTGATCCTGGTGCTCATCACCCTGATTTTTGCGGGCGCGCTGGACCTTTGGCTCGGCATCGGCTTCGGCCCGCTCGTCCTCGCCTATGCTCCCGGCGGTCTCGCGGAGATGAGCCTGATCGCCATCGCCTTGGGCTCCGACGCCGCTCTGGTCGCCACCCACCACATCGTGCGCATCATCATGATCGTGGTACTGGCGACCCCGGCCTTCGCGCGGTTAACGGGGCGAAAGCCCAAGGAAGCAATCTAGCGTAGGCGGCGTGAACCGCGCCTATTACTAGGGCGCGCTTTCGGCCCTGGAGCGTATCGGCAGCCGACAGCCTGTGCTTGGCGACACGTAGCCCGGCTGCTATCTCTGTGGCGCGCTGTCCGGCTGGCCCCTTGGCGGAATAGGTAGACGCACGGGACTTAAAATCCCGAGGCCGACAGGCCGTCCCGGTTCGAGTCCGGGAGGGGCCACCAGCTGTTACGTATTCGCACTCTCCGGCTATCGAGCGCCGCTCTCGCCAACCCGATCTTTTGGCAGGGGCCGAAGACCGGCCTCGCCCATTTCGCCCACGAGTGGCTGAGCAAGTTTCGATCTCGGCATGATGGCCACGTCGAGCATGCGCCAGTGCAAGCTGAGGATGTCGCGCTCGAGCTGCTCCAGGCGTTCCGGCGTTGGCTCCCCCTCCGCAGTCACCAGGAAGATGCTGCCGGCCAGGTAGCGGCCTTCCTCACTGAAGCGCAGGCGGCTCTCCTCAACCCAGGACAAGGCATTCAGATGCGCCCGCACCTGGTCGATCAAGGGCTCGAACTCGCTGTCGTCGACCGTCTTGGGCATCTCGTCCATGAGGTCGTGGATCGCGGCGCGGGTGTGCTTGAAGCCGTCGCGGAGGACATCGGCGGCAATGATCATCGCCGCCACGGCATCGGCCCACCACCACCCAATGCCGATCCCGAGCACGCCGACAATTCCGGCCAGCCCGGTCAGCCAGTCGGCCTTGTTCATGAAGGCGTCGGCCCAGAGAGTCTTGTCATGTAGCTCTCGTGCTGGCTTCATTTTCAGGCGGCCGAAGATCACCGGCGGTATGACGCTGTACAGCAGCGCGGCGATCATGACCCACCCGAACCAGAGAGTGGTCCCGAAGATCTCCACGCTGCCGATCGTCGCATGCTCCGTCCTGATAAGCGTCAAGGTGGAGTCGATGATCAGGAAGATGGCCACCCCTGCCAGCGCGACGGAGCTGACCAGGTAGGAGATAGACGACACCCGCACGTAGCCCAAAGGGAAGCGGGCATTCGGCTCCCACCCCTCGATCCAGGTGGCCGCGAGAAAGGCGATCGGCGGAACGAGGCTCAAGGCGTCCTCGATCCAGGCCGTCTTCATCGCCTGGCTGTTTCCCGCCGAGAGGTAGATGGCCGCGATGATCGAGAAAAGCACGAGAATCCATACCAGCTGGAGCCACTGAGCTCGGCGTAAGGTTCGGCGCTGCGCTTCCGGCAGACGGCGCTCGTAGCTGCTCATTCCCGATGCTCCCTGAGGCGCAGATCAAAATCTGCTGCCTGCGCGCGCAGCAGGCGCTCCAGGCGCATGAGCCAGGCGTTCTCCCCCTCCGGTATCGCCATCACGTGCTTTGCCCGGCGCAGCACGATGCTGCTCCGCTGTAGCCCGTGGGCCTGAAGATCCCAGTGGGGCAAGGCCGCTAGAACGACCTCGGCGCTCATCTGGTCGGTGGGGCGCCCGCCCTGCTTTCTAACCAGAATGGACAGTGGTTCTTCAGGGGGCACAAAGACGGCCTGTCCATCCAACGCCTCAGGGAGTGGATGACCCTGCCGCACGCCGATCACGAAGCGCTCCTCGAAATAGGAGTAAGTGGTGCCCGCGCCCGTTATCAGCTGAACGTCCGGCTGCTCGAGACCGCCGATCACGAGATCTATGTCGCCTCGGCTCAAGCCCCTGAGCGCGGTGAAGCTCGGCAGGGGTCGCCAGTCGATCTCGACACCCAGCTCGGCAGCAAAGGACTCAACGAGTTCGACCTCCGCGCCCCGAGGATCACCCGCATCGGGAACAATGACCCAGGGTGGATGATCGATAACCGCCACGACAATACGCTGCTGCTCGAGCACGGTCTCCAGCGTCTTCTTCGGATCGCGCGGGTACTGGAAATCGCAGGCAGTGAGCGCCAGCAGGCACAGGAGTGTGGTGGGAAGACAACCCTGGAAAAAGAGGCGTCGGCGGGTCAGACGCGGCTGCTGCAGCGCCTGCCATTGCCTCATGAGGTACTTGATCACTTTTACGCGCGCGGATCCTTTGGCCGCTATTGCTGCACAGCAACGGCAACCGCGCGCTTCGGAAGAAGTTCCAGCGGGGGCGACCGCTAGCCTTACCTCCTTGTCAGGCGGCGTCGCCCCTACTGGCAGATCGTCCGCTCGTGAAAGAGAGCTCTGGCGGCCGCTTCAGTGTCTGCAGCACCACGCAATAGCGCTCGGTGAGACGGCTCAAGGTATCGATACGCTCGGTGGGCTCATCGGTGTCGAGGTCAAAGCGCAGCCGTATGTTGCGAAAGCCGACAGGCGCTTCCTTGGTGACTCCCAGCGTGCCGCGGAAATCCAGATCCCCTTCCGCCCAAACTCGGCCACCACGTAAGTTGAAGTCGATGGCGGTGGCCACGGCCTTCAACGTGACGCCGGCACAGGCGACGAGCGCTTCCAGCAACATGTCGCCGGAGCAAGCCTGGGTACCACTGCCGCCCGTCGCGGGGTGCAATCCCGCCTCTATCAGGGCTCGGCCCGTATCCACCTTGCACGCGATTCCTTCCGCCAGATTTCCCTCTGCGGAAAGAGTCACCACGGCACTGTCAGGGTGTTCCTGGTACCGGCTCTTGAGAGGGGCCTGGAGAGCCTTCAACTCTTCTGCGTTCACTGCAAATCCTCCCTGCTGCTCAATTTCATGAAAGGTCGAGGGTACTGATGATCTCCTCCTTCAGACCCTGCACTTCCGCTGCTGTACGCCGCCGCGGGCGCGGCAGCTCCACGTCGAGGATCTTGTGCACCCGCCCCGGATGACCGCGCAGGATTACCACCCGGTCAGAGAGCAAAACGGCCTCCTCCACATCATGGGTGACAAGCAGCAGGGTGAAACGCTCCTGCTCCCACAGTTCCGCCAGATGCTCCTGGAGCTTGAGGCGCGTGAAGCTGTCGAGAGCAGAGAAGGGTTCGTCGAGAAGCAGCACAGAAGGGCGCCGCACCAGGGCACGGGCAATGGCGACACGCTGCGCCATGCCTCCGGAAAGCTGCCGCGGCAAGGCGCGGGCGAAACCCGACAGACCGACCTTCTCCAGGACTTCCGCTATCCGATACTCCTGCTCCTGACGCGGGAGGTCCAGCAGGGCCAGGCGTATGTTTTCCGCAACGATCAGCCAGGGCATCAGGCGAGGTTCCTGGAAGACCATACCCACCGCAGGCGACGGGCCGGTGACGCTCCTTCCCTGAAGCAGCACCCGGCCGCCGCTGGGCTTCTCGAGACCGGACACCAGCCGCAGCAGGGTGGACTTGCCACACCCCGAGGTGCCGACGAGGCTTACGATTTCATGCTCGCCAATGCTGAGCTCAACCTGCTCCAGGGCCGTATGATTGACCCCCGCTCCGTCGGCAAAAGCCTTTGTGACCTGGGCAATTTCAAGCATTGGCCCGTTCCTGGCTCGAAGCAAAGCCATCCTGCCAAGCAGTGAGAGAGCGCCCCACAGCGGCGATCAATGCATCCGAAAGTTTACCGGCTACGGCAAAAAGCAGCAGCGCCCCGATGATGATGGCAGGCCGGCCGGTCATCTGCCCATCGACCATGAGGAAGCCGAGACCCTGGCTTGCTCCCATCAGCTCTGCGGCAATGACGAACATCCAGCCTAGCGCCAGGCCCGAGCGCAGCCCCGTCAGGTAGCTGGGAAGCGTGGCCGGTATCAGGATGCGCCGGATGAGTTCGATCCGGGATAGGTTGTTGACCTGTGCAACCTCCACCAGCTTGCGATCCGTACTTTGGATTCCGCTCATCAGATTGAGATAGACGGGAAAGAAAACGCCAACGGCGATCAAGGCGATTTTCGAAGTCTCGAAGATGCCGAACCAAAGGATGAAGAGCGGAACCCAGGCCAGAGACGGCACCGCCTTGAGCGCCTGCAAGGTGGGATCGAGGTAGTCACGGGCCGTTCGGGAGTAACCGGTCAGCGCTCCCAGCAGCGTGGCCGCAAGCGCGCCGGTCGCAAAGCCCAGCGCCACGCGCCAGAAGGTGATGGCGATATGGGCAACCAACTCCCCTTTGGCCGCCAGCGTGGCCAGTTCACCATAGACCGCCGCGGGAGCCGGCAGGAGGTAGTCGGGAAAGAGGCCGGCGCTGGACAACCCCTGCCAGGCGAGCAGCAGGCCGAGCGGGAGCAGAAAGGCACGCAGCCCGGAGAGATGTGGAGCTACCAGCCGGCCGAAAGGACGCGGCGCATGAAGCGCCGCCTCCCGCTGAGATAGTGACGTGACGGTCATCGCCTTCATCCTCACCGTGAAGCAACGACATGGGTGAAGTGGGAGTCGTCGATCAGGTCATTGACCAGCTGCGCGATGTCCAGGTCGCTCTCGATGATGCCAATCTTCTGCAAGATCTCGCCGGTGGCGGTGAAGGTATCCCGGTGGGCCTGTCCGAGGGCTGGAGTGCTGAGATCCGTCCGCTCATCGAGCTGCCGTTGCGCCACCGCCGGCTCGATCTTTGCCGCTTCGACAAGGTGATCGCGCAGCTCTTCGGGATGCTCGAGCGCGTAGTTACGGGCCCTCTCATAGACCGCAAGCACCCGCTCCACCGCATCCGGATGGTCGCTGGCAAAATCCTCGCGCACGTTGAGGATTCCGTAGGTGTTCAGGCTCGGATCCCGGAAAAACAGCAGTGCATCCGACTCCAGTTCCGCCTGCGCCATGTGGGGGTCGAGGCCAGCCCAGGCGTCGACCTGGCCGGACGTCAAAGCCCGATAGCCGTCAGGATGCTGCAGCAGTACGGGTTGGATATCCTTCTCGCTCAAATCCACCAGGTCGAGCGCCCGCAGCAGGAAAATGTGAGGATCGGTGCCGCGCGTTACGGCCACCGACTTGCCTTGCAGATCCTGCAGGCTGGTGATGCCGGAATCCCGGCGGGTGACGAGCGCCGTCCACTCCGGGCGGGAGTAAGCGTAGATGGCCTTGATCGGCAAGCCGCCCGCTTTGCCGACCAGAGCCGCCGATCCCGCTGTCGAGCCAAACTGGACGGAGTTACCGCGCAGGAATTCGAGCGCCTTGTTGGAGCCGAGCGAGAGGACCCAGCGGATCTCCACTCCTTCCTCCGCGAACTCCTCTTCAAGCCACCCTTTATCCTTCAGCAGGATACTGACGGGATTGTAGTAGGCCCAATCGATGCTGATGCTGTCGGGAAGATCGGCGGCGCGCACAGGCGCCGATGAAAGGAAAAGTCCGGCCGCCACGGCGACGGCGAGACCCAGAAACCGATTCCTGGTGATGGCAAACATTTGAAACCCTCTCTCTTGCAGCGCTGAAAAGCGCCTGTTGCACGAGCGAGGCTCCACGATGTCGAGTATGAGATTATCCACCCAGGACCGGGCACAAAAAAACCCGCCGACCTGAGCGGCGGGGTTTCATACCCGCTCGCTTTAGCTGGAATTTGTAAAGCGCCCCGCAAGCTGAGCCTCAAAGCGGCGCTGTGAAGAAAACGCTAAAGGCGCCCTGCATCGCTGTCAACAAAAAGTATTATGGTTTCTGATAAAAAACTGCGCAGGCATCTGGTCGGCCCCTTGATCTATTGCCAGCCAGGGAAACGGCCATAGAGCTGCGGCGGAACCGTCTGGAAGGGCAGCAGCTGGTACCCGGCCGCCTGCAACAGCAAACGCGGATGCCCTCTACTCCACGCGGCAGACAGCGGGTTCGGGAGGCTGCTGAACTGGCTTCCCGGAAGCACTTGGCTCGCGAGGATCACTCCGCGAGGTAAGCCTGCACCAGCGGCGAAGGAGCGCGGTGAGAAACATATGATTGACTGACACGCGCCTTAGGCTAAGAAACTTGCCTGAAACTCGTTCCGAGGTCATCAAAGGTCGACGCAGCATTAGCCTGCTGCACCATCCGCTCAACGTGAACCACGCGCTAAAGAAAAGAGCGCGAAAAAAGGGGGAGCCCGCATGCACAAATCCGTTGCCGCCGCCGCGATCGCCGTCATGGCGCTTGGCGCCACGACCAGCGCCTCAGCCGAAATTGAAGAAAGAGTGCTTCACGCGGCTTACGTTTATCCACCGGGCACCATCTGGCACGACACCACGGAGCGTTTCGCCGAGGCGGTTACTGAACGCACTGGCGGCAAGGTGACCTTCCAGATTGCTCACAGCGGCATGACCGGTAGCTGGGAGCAATTGATCGAAGGGCTTCAGATCGGAACCAACGACATCGTGCTGGAATCGATCGGGACGCTTGACCGCTACGATCCGCTGCCTGGGGTAGAAGCCTTCCCCTACCTTGTACGCGACCTGGACCACTTCAACGCCATCTACTACGGCGACGTCGGCGCCGCCTTCATGGACGAGGTTTCGGAGCGGACGGGTTTCCGCATCGTCGGCGCAGGCTATCGCGGCGCTCGGAAGCTGTCAGCGAACCGAGCGGTGGAAAGTGTCGACGACCTGGCGGGGCTAAGGCTGCGCGTCCCACCGCTGCGCATGTATCGCCAGACCTGGGAGTACCTGGGCGCAAGCCCCACTCCCATGCCGGCGACCGAGATCTATACCGGCCTGCAGCAAGGCATCATCGATGGGCAGGAAAACCCGCTGGAATTCATCGATTCGATGAACGTCTACGAGGTTCAGTCGCACATCATGAACACCGACCACGTTATCGGCGCGATGACCTATATCTTCGACCAGGCGCGCTTCGATTCCTATGAGCCTGAACTTCAGGAAATTCTGATCGAAGAAGGCAACGCCGCGATGCGCTGGGGATCTGAGCGGATGCTGGAAATGGAGAATGAATACATCCGGACCTTTGAAGAGGCTGGTGTGACGATCATCTCGCCGGATCTGGAGCCGTTCCGTGAACGCGTCGCTCCCATGGCCGCCGAGTTCCCGGAACTGGCGGAGTGGGTCGAGAGGTTCCAAAGCGTCGAGTGATGCTCCAAGAGTATGGTACCGCTGCCCAGCCGCTCTGGAAGGAGCGGCTGGGCAAAGTGGCGGACGGCGCCGAGTATTGTCTGAACGCCGTGCTGGCGCTCATGCTGGTGGTGTTGGTTGCGAGCCTGGTCTACCAGGTCTTCGGCCGCTACGTGCTCAACCACGCGCCGAGCTGGACAGAAGAGCTGTCTCGCTTCCTGATGGTCTACATCACCATGCTTGGTTCTGCCTCGCTCATCCGCCGCCAAGGGCACGTGGCGGTCAATGTGCTGGTCGATGCGCTGCCTGAACGACTCCGGCAGCTACTCTTGTGGATCAGGGACGCCATCATGCTGAGCGCAGCCGGCTTCCTGATGTGGTATGGCCACGGCTTTGCTCAGATCGGCGCGCGCCGTGCGTCCCCCGCCCTGGAAATTTCCATGTATTGGCCCGTTCTCGCGATCCCCATCAGCGGCGCGCTGATCGCGCTCTTCCTGGTGTTGGGCCGCCTCGACCCGCGATATAGACCGGGCAGTGCCGATGGGGTTGCCAAGACTCCGGAAATTTAGCCTGCGCGGGCAGGAATCCTTCGCTTCGCAAAGATCAAGATCGGCAGCCGAGTTAATCGCATGGCCCTTATCGCTGTACTTCTGATTTCTGTCTTTGGGCTGATGCTCATCGGGGTTCCGATTGGCTTCTCCATCCTGATTGGCGGAGCCGTTACCATCGCCGTTTCCATTCCGGCCGCCAGCCTGAACATCGTTCCCCAGCAGATTTTCAGCGGTCTCGACTCCTTCAGCCTGCTGGCCATCCCCTGTTTCCTCCTTGCTGGAAGCCTTATGGGCGAAGGTGGGATGACTCAGCGGCTGCTCAACTTTGCGAACGCCATCCTGGGGCGCTTCCGGGGGGGCTTGGCCTTGAGCAACGTTTTATCCGCAACCTTCTTTGCGGGAATTTCCGGCTCCGCGGTCGCCGATACCTCAGCTTTGGGGCGGGTTCTCATACCGGCAATGATCCGCGATGGGTATCGGCCTTCTTTCGCAGCAGCCGTTACAGCCGCCGCCAACGTCATGGCGCCGATCATTCCGCCTTCCATCCCGTTCGTCGTCTTGGGCGTACTGACCAATCAGTCGATCATGCGCCTGTTCATCGCCGGCATCCTGGTGGGGCTGCTCTACTCACTGTTCATGCTCTCGACGGTCGCGTGGATTGCTCGGAAGGAAGAGCTACCCGTTCACGGCAAGACCTCGCTGCCGGACCTCTGGCGTACCTTTCTCGGTGCCTTCGCCGCCCTTCTGATGCCGATCTTCATCATCCTCGGGCTGCGTACGGGCGTCTTCAACGTGACCGAGTGCGCCGCTGTTGCAGTCGTCTACGCGCTCTTTGTCGGCTGTGTGATCTATCGCGAGCTGACCCTTGCCAAGATCTGGCAGGCGTTGATCTCCTCGGCCCAGCTTACCGCCGTGATCATGCTGATCGTCGGGGCGGCTCGGATCTTTTCCTGGATCCTTGCTTATACCGCGCTTCCGAACCAGATCGCTTCGGCGCTGCTGATGATGACCGACAATCCGCTTGTATTCCTATTGCTCGTCAACATTCTGCTGCTGATCGTCGGCATGTTCATCGAGGCAAATGCAGCCATCATCATGCTGATTCCGGTGCTTTATCCCATAGCGCTCGCGCTCGGCATCGATCCCACGCACTTCTCCGTCGTGGTGGTTGCCAACCTCTGCCTCGGCCTGATCACGCCGCCCGTAGGTCTCTGCCTCAATCTTACGTCCCTGATGGCCGGGGTAAGGCTGGAAGAAAGCACGCGACAGGCTCTGCCCTTCCTCGTGGTGAGCTTCCTCTTTCTGGTGGCAATCACCTACTTCCCCGGGATTTCCACCTGGTTACCCAATCTTTTGATGAACTGATCGATCGCGCGTTGAAAGCGGATCCGGTCTAGGGAGAAAAGCGCATGGCACGCTTGCAGGATAAAGTCGCACTGGTTTTCGGAGCCGGATCGATCAGCGAGGGATGGGGCAATGGCAAGGCGGCTGCCGTCGCCTATGCGCGAGAAGGCGCCAAGGTGATCGCGGTGGACCGCGACTTTTCCGCCGCCGAGCTCACGGCTCAGGTCATTGCCGAAGAGGGCGGAGAAGCCCTACCCCTCGCAGCAGATGTCACAGACAGCAAGCAGATCGGGCAAGCGGTCGATCGCGCGGTTGAACGCTTCGGGCGTATCGACATCCTGCACAACAATGTCGGCATCAACCTACCCGGCGGTGCGGCGGAGGCGAGCGAAGAAAGCTGGCACCAGGTCCTGAACGTCAACCTTACGGGCACCTTCCTGACCTGCAAAGCGGTGCTGCCGATCATGGAAAAGCAGGGCGCGGGCGCAATCATCAACATCTCGTCACTCGCCGCGATCCGCTATACTGGGTATCCCTACATTTCCTACTACGCATCAAAAGCGGGCGTGAACCATTTCACCCGCGCCTTGGCAGTTGAGTATGCGAGCCGCGGCATTCGGGCCAATACGATCATGCCGGGCTTGATGGATACCCCCCACATCTACCAGCAGGTCAGCGGTTACCACGGCAGCGTCGAGGAAATGCGCGCCAAGCGCGATGCCATTCCGCCCATGAAGCGCCAGGGAACAGCCTGGGATATTGCTTGGGCCTCGGTTTTCCTGGCGTCGGACGAGGCGCGCTACATCACCGGAATCGAACTGCCCGTAGACGGCGGGCTCCACTGTACCGCCTGACGCGGGCGACATTCCCCTTTCTACATCTTCTCACCGGGCAGGCGTGCCGCCTGCCTGATCCACTCGGAGAAGAGCCGTTCGTCGAAGGGCGTTTCTTCCTCGATGTGGAAGTAGCGCACGTCCTTGTGCTTCGAGGCAACGGGTGGCGGTGGTTCGAGGGAGGCGCCTCGGAAGAACGCGACCTTCACGTACTTCGTCATGCAGTGAAAGCTGAGGAACCAGCTGCCTTGCTCCACCCCATAGAAGGGGGAGTTCCACTTCACGGCCTTCTGAACCCCGGGAACGGTCTCTTCGATGAGAGCGTCGAGCTGGCGCCCGACGGCGTGCTTCCAGCCAGGCATGGCGGCGATATAGGCGGCCACCGGTCCGTCTCCGTAGCCTTTTGGAATTTGAGGATTCCCACCGGCCAGGAGCTTCGGCTGGCCAGACGTCCCACTACTTGGTCGCGTCGGCTTACCGTTCATGCTCGTGGGTCGTCATGGCATCAGGGGCACCTGTCTCGGATGATGCCTGCGTCCAGGGTTGGGGGAGGCTCCGGCGCCTCCCCCAACCAGTGGATCATTGGCAGGCGAAGGTCACTTCGTAGCTGTCGCCCTGAGTGTCGCGCGACAGCAACACGGCGTTGCGACCGAACTCCTCGTCGCAATGCTCGTCGGCAAGTTCTTTCACGTGATCGTAGTCACCCCCCTCCTCGTAGGTGTAGCTAACGCGGGGAGCATCTGCAGAGCTTTGATAGGCCCGGTTCGTGCTGCCACAGGCCGCGAGGCCGAAACCGGCAGCTACGAGCAGGACCAAAGATAGCTTGTTCATCAACTTGTCTCCCTGGTGGTGAACGTCTGGCTGGACAGGGAGATAGACTGTCTGAGCCGGCTTACCCACGAGCAGATCTATGACCTTATCGGGGCGTGGCCGCCGGCTGGGCGCGGTCTTCGAGTTGAAGGGTTGTACCCTACCCCAGACTGACCGGCTTCGCCTTTGCGAGCTTGTCGAAGGCGACGAGCGTTTCCAGCAGATCGCGGAATTGGTGCAGGGGCACCATATTCGGACCGTCGCTAGGCGCCCTGTCGGGGTCTTGATGCACCTCCATGAAGACGGCAGCAACTCCCACGGCCACGGCGCCCCGAGCCAGCACCGGAACAAACTCCCGCTGGCCGCCAGAGGTGGTGCCCTGCCCTCCTGGCTGCTGCACGGAATGGGTGGCGTCGAAGACGATCGGGCAGCCGGTCTGAGCCATGATGGGAAGGCCGCGCAGATCGGTTACCAGCGTATTGTAGCCAAAGGACGCGCCACGTTCTGTCAGCAGCACCCGATCGTTGCCGGATGCCCGGACCTTCTCCGCCACGTTGCGCATATCCCAAGGGGCAAGAAACTGCCCCTTTTTCACGTTCACCACAGCTCCAGTCTTCGCGGCTGCCACGAGCAGGTCGGTCTGGCGGCAGAGAAAAGCTGGAATCTGCAGTACATCCACAGCTTCTGCGACCGCGGCGCACTGTGTCGCATCGTGTACATCCGTCAGCACCGGACATCCGAAGGTCTCACGGATCTCCGCGAAGATCGGCAACGCTTGATCGAGTCCGATGCCTCTTTGCGAGGAAAGGCTTGTCCGGTTCGCCTTGTCGAAGGAGGACTTGTAGATCAGCCCAACCCCGAGGCTGCCGCAGATCTCGCTAAGCGCCTGGGCCATCTCCAAGGCGTGCTCGCGGCTTTCCATAGCGCAGGGTCCGGCGATGATCGCGAGCGGCAGATCATTGCCGACTGTGAGGGACCCAATCTGGACATGATGAGTCTGAGTGTTGGCGGAGGTACTCATGTTATGTCCCCTTGCACCTACATAAGGCGCGACTGTTCAACCGCCGCCCGCACGAAGGAAGTGAAGAGCGGATGCGGATCGAAGGGTTTAGACTTCAGTTCAGGATGGAACTGCACACCAATGAACCAAGGATGTTCGGGCAGTTCCACGATCTCCGGCAGCTCACCGTCAGGAGACATGCCAGAGAAGCGGAGCCCCACCTGCTCCAAAGCTTCCTTGTAGTTTACGTTGACTTCGTAGCGATGGCGATGGCGTTCCTGAATCTCCCGGGTGCCATAGATCTCCTGCACCTTGCTGCCGGGTGCCAGAACCGCAGGGTAGGCTCCAAGCCTCATCGTCCCGCCCAGATCGTCGTCGATGCCGCGCTGCTCCAGCTGGTTGTCCCGCATCCATTCGGTTAGCAGGCCCACGACAGGGGGATCCGGCACGCCGAATTCGGTGGAACCTGCCCCGCTCAGGCCGGCGAGATTCCGTGCGGCCTCAATGACCGCCATCTGCATGCCGAGGCAGATACCCAGGTAGGGCACGCGGCGCTCGCGAGCAAAGCGGGCTGCAGCGATCTTTCCCTCAGTGCCGCGCTCACCGAAACCTCCAGGCACCAGGATGCCATGGACGCCTTCCAACTGCTGCAACTGGGATTCGCTTTCGAAAATCTCGGCATCAAGCCAGTTCACCTTGACCCGCACCGCGTTCGCAATGCCGCCATGGGTCAGGGCTTCAGCAAGTGACTTATAGGCGTCGATCAAGCTGGTGTACTTGCCCACGACGCCGATTGTCACCTCGCCGTCGGGGTTGCGAATGGAGTTGGTGATGCCATCCCAAACACCGAGATCCGGCTGCGGCGTTTCGAGCTTGAAGTGACTGCACACGACCGCATCCATACCCTCTTCGTGATAGGCTCGCGGCACCGCATAGATGGTGTCGACATCCAGCGCCTGAATGACGGCCTCTTCTCGCAGGTTGCAAAAGAGGGCCAGCTTTCGCCGTGCATCCCGGTCGATCGGGTGCTCGGAGCGGCACAGCAGCATGTCGGGTTGGATACCGACCGACTGCAGTTCCTTGACTGAGTGCTGTGTCGGCTTGGTCTTCAACTCGCCGGCTGAACCGATGTAGGGCAGCAGCGTCAAGTGAATGAACATGGTGCGCGAGTCGCCCAGTTCGTTGCCGAGCTGACGAATCGCTTCCAGAAAGGGCAGGCTTTCGATATCCCCGACCGTGCCACCGATCTCGCAAATGCAGAAATCCTCATCCGTGAGATCGGAACGGACGAAATCCTTGATGGCGTCCGTAACGTGAGGAATGACCTGAACCGTGGCGCCGAGGTAGTCGCCACGGCGTTCTCGTGCGATGATTCTACTGTAGATCTGGCCGGTGCTCACGCTGTCGCTGCGCCGGGAGGCCACGCCGGTAAAGCGCTCGTAGTGACCTAAATCCAGGTCGGTTTCGGCACCATCATCGGTGACGTAAACCTCCCCGTGCTGGTAGGGGCTCATGGTCCCGGGATCCACGTTGAGGTAGGGATCCAACTTTCTCAATCGGACCTTGAAGCCGCGTGCCTGAAGCAGCGCGCCAAGGGCCGCCGCTGCCAGCCCCTTCCCCAAGGAGGATACCACGCCGCCGGTGATAAAGATGAACCGCGTCATGGGACTCCCTTATCTGCGCATTCATGGCGCACGGCAAGCCCCTCCCGCGAAGCCTGCATGCGCACGATCGTTTCCAAAAACGTCTCAACAGGCTGCCGGCCGAAGAAACTTCGGCGCGGCGGGCCCTCCCGATTCGCTGCTTTGAAGTGAAGCCGTTATTGCACTGGGACGCTCGGCGGGGCTGGCTCGTTGGGAACCGCCGGTTCCGGCTGTGCTTCACCGGAAGAAGGAGCCGAGGGGATGAGCGGCGTGTCGACGATAGAGCTCGGCTCAGTTCGTCCGCCCGCCAAGATCGTCATCAAAAGGCTGGTGACCATGAAGGCCGCTGCCAGAATGGCAGTCGTGCGAGTCAAAAGGTTCGCGGCGCCGCGACCGGACATAAAGCCGCCCATGCCTCCGCCGCCGCCACCTCCGATTCCCAAACCACCGCCCTCGCTACGCTGCATCAGCACCACGCCGATCAGCGCCAAAACGATCAGGAGATGGATAACCAGGAGAACCTGCATCATGGCGGAACCGCCTTCGCTCTACTTCAAGTACACCAAGCCCGGCGCCCAGGGTGGTGGGCCGGGTGACGCCGCCGATATAGCTGTTTGGGCCTTACGTTGCCAGGAATATTCGCTCGGGCCAGCCTTGCAGTCACGCAACACTGGCACAGGCAATGGCCCAAAAGTCCTCCGCCTTCAGGCTCGCCCCGCCGACCAAGGCACCATCCACATCCTGCAACGCCAGCAGCTCTGCCGCATTCGATGGTTTGACCGACCCCCCATATAGAATTCGAGTTTGGGCTGCAGCCTCCTCTCCCGCTTCGCTCTGCAGCATAGCACGTATAGCGGCGTGCACGTCAGCGACATCCTGAGGAGTGGCCGTGAGTCCGGTGCCAATCGCCCACACTGGTTCGTAGGCAATCACGACACGGCTGCCAGCGCCTGCCGGTAGAGAGTTGCGCACTTGCTTCTCGATGACCGAGAGTGCTTGACCCGCATCCCGCTCCGCCTGGGTCTCGCCGACACAAACGATGGGCTTCAAGCCGGCGGCAAGGGCGGCAGACGCCTTGGCCTGTACCAAGGCATCATCTTCCCGATGATCCTGGCGCCGTTCCGAGTGTCCGACAATTACATAGCTGCAGCCCACGTCGGCCAGCATCGTGGCGCTGATGTCTCCCGTATGAGCGCCGGCCTCCTTCGGGTGGCAGTCCTGTCCCCCGATGGCAATCTTCGCTCGGCGGGCACGCTCCTCGATCACCGGCAGCAACACGAAGGGCGGGCAGACAAGCAGATCAAAGGCAGCCGCCGTCGATTCGGCTTCGCGACAATGCGCAGCCAGCGCTTCCACAAGGGCAAGCCCCTGCGCCTTCGATCCATTCATCTTCCAGTTGCCGGCAATGAGCTTCCGCCGCATCGAGATCTCCTTCTTCGCGTGTGACGAACTTTCCTAGCATGCCCCTCTCTCCGCAACCAGTTCCACCACCGCCGCAGGCTCTTCTGTTGCCCGGTGGCGGCACGCTACGTAGGATGCGCGCACATCTGTGCCCAAAGCGGCGCGACTGAACACTTCTGGCGGTATTTCATGGGCAAATTGCGCGGCGTCGTCGCCAAGGTTTTTCTCTACGTTCTGTTTGGCCTGCTGAGCCTCAGCTTCGCCATCTGGGGCATCGGCGACATCTTCCGAGGGCGCACGGCCGCACCTGTGGTGGCCGAGGTCGGAGATGAGGAGATCACTCAAGCCGAGTTTCGCCGAGCGTTTAGTTCAGAGTTCAATCGCCTGCGGCAGATGCTCGGTGGCAGCTTCGACGTCCAGCAAGCGCAAGCGCTAGGCCTGCCGGATCAGGTGCTGGCGGACTTGCTGACGCGCCGGCTCTATGAGGCGGAGCAGCGGTCGCTGGGGCTGGTGGTAACGGAAGATCAGATCCGCCAGGAGATCTTCTCCATCCCCGCCTTTCAGAATGAGCAAGGCCAGTTCGACCGCCTCCGTTATGAGCAGGCGCTACGGATGAGCCAACTTACCGAAGGAGCGCTGGTACAGCAGATCGAGCAGGAGATCATCCGCAACCGCATCCTCTCTGGCGTACTCGGCGGGCTGAGCGCGCCGGAACAAATGGCCGAAGCTCTTTATATCTACCGCAATGAAACGAGGGTGGCGGACTATGTGGAGGTTCCCTTGCCCGGCCCCGAGGCCCTGGTGGAACCCGACGAAGAAGAGCTGCTCGCCCTTTACGAGGAACAGGTCGCCAATTTCCAGGCTCCGGAGCTTCGAGAGCTTTCCTGGCTCCACATCGATCCGGGCCAACTGGCGGCTGAAATGTCCTTTGATGAAGAAGAGCTACAGGCTGCCTACGAAGAGCGCCGCCAGGACTTCGAGGATCCAGAACGCCGCCACGTAGAGCAGATCCTTTTTGATAACGAAGAAAATGCCCGGCAGGCCTATGAGCAGATCAGCGCAGGGGAAACCATGGAGGAGGTGGCCGAGGAGCTCGAGGGCTCTGGCGTCATCGACCTCGGTCACGTTACCGAGAGCGAGCTGCCATCCGCCCTGGCAAGTGCAGTCTTTGCACTGGATCAAGGGGAGGTGAGCGAGCCGCTGGAAAGCGATTTCGGCTGGCACCTCGTGCGGGTTGCCGAAATTCAACCGCAAACCGTCAGCTCCTTCGCGGAGGTGCGCGAAGAGGTGCGGCGGCAATTGGCGGAAAGCGAAGCCATCGAAAGCGCCATTGCTCTGGCCAACCGCCTGGACGACGAGTTGGCGGCTGGGGGAACACTGGAAGAGGCGGCAGAAGATCTGAATATCGAGCTTCACCACCATGATGGTGTTGCCCATGGTGGACATGATGCCAACGACCAACCAGTAGCCGACCTCCCGGCGCCGCAGCAGTTCCTGGATACCGCTTTCAGCACGGCCGCCGGCGACACCAGCCTGCTGGTGGAGACGGAAGATGGCGGGTTTTTCATTGTCCGAGTTGACGGCGTCATTCCGCCGGCCGCGCGTCCCTTCGAGGAGGTGCGCGATACCGTTGTGCAACGCTGGCAACGGGCGGAGCTGCAAGCACTCGCCTTCGAACAAGCCGACCAACTGGCCGACCGGGTACGGGATGGTGAAAGCCTCGCTGCCGTCGCGGAAGCCGAAGGCTTGGCAATGCATGAAACTCAGCCGCTGAAGCGGGATGCAACCGAACCTTCCGCCGTTTTCGTCGAACAGCTGTTCGAGGTACAG
The DNA here is from genome assembly GCA_029265995.1 of Rhodospirillaceae bacterium. GTDB lineage: Bacteria > Pseudomonadota > Alphaproteobacteria > Kiloniellales > DSM-21159 > Aquibaculum. Next base: position 56,515 of record JAJUFM010000002.1, read on the forward strand.
CCAGACGACGTCTTTGTAACTTCCGGCGAAGGGTCGGTGCTGGTCGCTTTCCTTCGGGAGGTCCAGGCGCCTGACCCAACGTCTCAGCCAGAGCAGTTAACGGAACTGCGCCAGCAGGCATCAGGAAGGCTGCGGCAAGATATGGAATTGCTCTTCCGGCAGGCTCTGGAGCGCCACCACCGCGTGGAGATCAACCAGCGACGTATCGATGACGTCCTATTGGAATTTTAAGCCGTGCAGGTACAACCGGACTTCGAGACGTTCCGTACCACCTATGAGGCAGGAAAACCTCAGGTCGTCTGGACCACGCTCATAGCCGACCTGGAAACGCCGGTTTCGGCGTTTCTCAAGCTGGCAGAGGGGCAGCCCTTTTCCTTTCTTTTCGAATCGGTTGAGGGCGGGACGACCATCGCCCGCTATTCCTTCATCACCCTCAAGCCCGACCTGATCTGGCGCTGCCGCGACGGAAGAAGCGAGATCAATCGTCGCGCTCGCTTCCAGCCCGACGCCTTTCAGGTCCAGGACGGCAATCCCCTCGAGAACCTTCGCGCCCTTTCGCACGAGTGTGACATGGAAATTCCGGCGCACCTGCCCCCGATGGCTGCCTCACTGATCGGCTATGCGGGCTATGACATGGTCCGCCACATGGAGCGACTGCCGGCGAAAAACCCGGACGTTCTGGGCGTACCCGACAGCATCTTCGTAAGGCCCACAGTCACTGCCATCTTCGATCGCGTGGAAGATCTGGTGACGGTGATCTCACCCGTCTGGCCGAGCAGCGAACGGTCGGCCGCTGCTGCCTACGAACTAGCCTGCGAAAGGCTGGCCGAGGTTGCTGCCGATTTCGAACGCTCTCTGCCTTATCGTCGAGAGAGAAGCGAGGACGTGGCGGAGTTGCCGGAACCCAAGTCCAACATCAGCCGCGAAGACTTCCATGCAATGGTGCGCAAAGCGAAGGACTACATCGCAGCCGGTGACATCTACCAGGTCGTTCTGGCGCAGCGCTTTTCTGTGCCCTTTACCCTACCCCCCTTCCTGCTCTATCGAGCCCTGCGGCGCCTTAATCCGTCCCCCTTCCTCTTCTATCTGGACTTCGGCGACTTCTCGGTGGTTGGCTCCTCCCCGGAGGTGTTGGTTCGCCTGCGCGATGGGATCGTCACCATTCGGCCGCTGGCTGGTACAAGGAAGCGCGGCGCAACAGCGGACGAGGATCGCGCGCTGGCTGAAGAGTTGTTGGCAGATCCCAAGGAGCGCGCCGAGCATCTCATGCTGCTCGACCTGGGGCGCAATGATGTCGGGCGTGTTTCTCAGGTGGGGAGCGTTAGAGTGACGGAACAGTTCGTCGTCGAACGCTATAGCCATGTGATGCACATATCCTCCAACGTCGACGGCCGTCTGGACCAGCGCTATGATGCGCTCGATGCCCTGGTCGCTGGTTTCCCGGCAGGCACCGTATCGGGCGCCCCCAAGGTGCGCGCGATGCAAATAATCGAAGAGCTCGAGCCGGATCGCCGCGGCACCTATGCAGGCGCCATCGGATATTTCGGCGCCAACGGCGACATGGATACCTGTATCGGCTTGCGCACGGCACTGGTGAAAGACGGTATGCTGCACGTGCAGGCCGGAGCCGGCCTGGTCGCCGACAGTGATCCGGAGAGCGAGTACCAGGAGTGCCGTAACAAAGCGCGGGCGCTGATCCGAGCCGCCGAAGAGGCCTTACGATTTGCGCGACAAAGCTGATCCGGAGCCACCTGCTTTCTGGTCTGACAGGAACAACAACGTGGAGCTGCTGCATCCGCCTTTGACCCGAAACGCCGATGGCGAAGTCCGTAATGTCGGCGTGGAGATCGAATTCGCCGGACTCGATGCTCTGCAGGCAGCCAGTTGCGTCCGCCAGCTGTTCGGCGGCCGCTTGGTGGAGCATGATCCCTACAGCTTTACCGTGGAAAATACCTGCTTCGGCGATTTCAAGTGCGAGCTGGATAGCCACTATGCGCACGCTACCGAAGAAGACGTGCGCAGCCTCAAGGACTTGCTGTTCGGGCTGCTGGATGACCGCCAGGCACAGGACCTGGCACGCAAAGCCGGAGCTCTCATCGGCGATGTAGCCCGTCATTGGATGCCAGTGGAAATCGTCGGCCCGCCGACGCCCTACGTCGATATCGGGGCCTATGACCGTCTGGCCGATGCGCTCGCAGAGGCCGGGGCCGAGGGCACTCAGGAGTCGCTGATTTACAGCTTTGGCATGCAACTGAACCCCGAAGTGGCAGCCTATGATGCAGATTATATCTGCCGCCATATTCAAGCTTACTGCCTAGCCTCCGAATGGCTGCGCTCGGCAATCCAGGTCGACGTCACCCGGCGCGTGCTGCCGTTCGTTGACCGCTTCCCCATCGCCTATCAGCGCCTGATCCTGAGGCACGACTATCGGCCTGACCTGGGGCAGCTGATTGACGACTTCATCGAGCACAACCCCACTCGTAACCGAGAACTGGATCTGCTGCCCCTGTTCTGCTTCATCGATGAGCGGCGGATCGCCGACTCAGTGGACATGACGCTGGTGAAGCCACGGCCCACTTTCCATTACCGCTTGCCGAATGCATCGCTGGGGATAAGGGGCTGGTCGGTAATGCAAGAATGGAACCGCTGGGTGGCTGTCGAGCGGCTGGCCGCCAACAACGAGCGGCGTCTCCCAATGATCGAGGCCTGGCAGGAGAACAACGCGCGGTCGACGCCACTGGAGTGGAGCGAAGTGGCTCGCCCGTGGATGGAGAACGGCGACTCTTGAGAGCGCCGCTGATTGCCGTGACCAGCTCGCGCCGCCGCGCCCTCTTCACCGCGGTGATGAACCGCCTGGCGCTCGCCCGAGCCGGGGCACGTAGCATCAGGATCTATCCAGGCAAAAGTATCGACTTCAGCCAGGTGGACGGCTTGCTGATCGGCGGGGGAGACGACATCGATGTCAAGCTCTACGATCAGGATCTGGTGCTGGAGACCCGCCTGGACCCGAAGCGCGACGCCCTCGAACAGGAGTTGCTCGCCAAGGCAGAGAGCCGCAACCTGCCTGTCCTCGGCATCTGCCGAGGCGCGCAGATGCTGAATGTCTACTACGGCGGCTCCCTCGTACCTGACATTCATGCCCTCTTCGAGGATCTCCCCCGCATGCGGACGGCATTGCCCCGCAAATGGGTCAATCTTCGGGTCGACAGTCGTCTCCACGGCGTTCTTGGACAGACGCGTCTTCGGGTAAACTCCTTGCATCACCAGGCTGTAGACCGCTTGGGGCGGGACCTTCGCGCCGTGGCGCGAGACGACGCCGGGATCATCCAGGCAATCGAGAACGAGAAGCATCCCTTCATGATCGGCGTGCAGTGGCATCCGGAGTTGATGCCCTTGTATCGTGGCCAGCAGGAACTCTTTCGCCGTCTTGTCGCGACCGCGCGAGGACTGGGCGTGTGAAACCACTTTCCCTTCGCAAGCGCTTCCTACTGCTGCGCCAGGGACTTGTTCTACTCGTTCTGGGAGGAGTTCTCACTGCCTACTTCCTGTTCGATCTTGGGCAGTGGTTCAGCTTTGAAGCCCTGGCGGCACGAAGTGTCGGGGCTCGAGATCTTGCTATCGAGCAACCCTTCAAGGTAGTCGCGCTGTTCCTTGTCACCCTCAGCCTCGTAACACTCTTTTGCGTACCGGCCGTGGCGATCATGCAGATCCTCTCCGGCTTCCTTTTCGGCGTGCTGCTCGGCACGCTTCTTTCGGTGGTCGCTCAGACGATCGGTGGGCTGTTGGCCTTCCTCATCGCACGCAGCACCTTCCGTGACAGCTTTACCCGCCTGACCGGATCCTATTTGGCGGGGCTGGAGGCGGGTTTCCGGGCCAACGCCTTTACCTACATCGTGGCGCTTCGCATGACCCCCGTCATGCCTTACTGGGTCGTGAACATCGCTCCCAGCCTGCTGGGCGTCAGCGTGATGCCCTTCCTCCTCGGCACTCTACTCGGCGCCATACCGCTCACCTTTGTCTATGCGACCTTTGGAACGGGACTGGGGGAAGTGATTGAGGCAGGCGGATCCCCGGACCTGAAGGATCTGGTAACGCCACGGGCAATCGCACTTGTCGTTGTTGCACTGCTGTTTGCTTTCGCCCCCATCCTGCTGCGTCGCTGGTTGGGCCGGAAGGTCAGCGGGCCGCGCGATGCCTGCAAGCACGTCCAATCCGATCACAAGACGATCAACTAGGATCCGCACCAACGGCGGCAACTGGCCGGCGACTGGTGCCCGGCGCATCCGGCACGGCCGCACTGATCGGAATCAATTGAAAGCCTCGCTTCTCCAATGAGGGGAGCCACTCCTCCAGCAGGTCGAGCGTCTCGGAGTGAGGATGGCCTATGGCAATGGCAAGACCCTTACTAAGCGCAAGCTCCTCGGCCGCGTCCAACTGTCCGCGGATGAAGGTCCGAGATACCTCATGATCGAGGAAGATATCTCGCGCCGCTGCCGGCACCCCCAGTTCCTCCGCGAGGGCCATACCCTGCGAGCTCCCTGCGGTGCGGGAATCCAGGAACAGCAGCCCCTTGCTGCGCAACTCCGCCATGACCACCCGCATCCCCGCTTCGTCAGTGGTAAAGCCGCTGCCCATGTGATTGTTGATGCCAACGAAGCCTTGCAGCCGATCCAGTCCCCAGGCGAGGTTGCTCTTCAGGGTTTCCGCTGATTGACCGCGCCTCAGCGCTCTGGGTCCCGGGTTTACAGAAGAATCGCTCGGCTCCATCGGCACATGCAGCAGCAGTTCATGACCGGCCGAGCGCGCAGCAGATGCCAGCGGCGCAAGGTTCTCGGCGTAGGTCATGAATGACAGGGTCAGTGGGCCGGGCAGCGCAATGGCGCGCCGTGCCGCGGACCGGTTCAGCCCCAGATCGTCCAGCACGATGACAATCTGTGGCCGTTCCGGATCTAGCGCCACCGGGACGGCGTAGCGCTTCCAGGGCTGCAGCAGAGACTTGTCGGAACGTGGGAGGCCGAGCGATGGCGGCGGCTGAGGCGCCGCGGGCATGAGATGCAAGGGAGTGGGCTGGAGAACATCTTCCGCCACACTGGCGGTAACGACGCGTTCAGGAGCTACGGGTTTCAGTGGAGATGGAGTATCTTGATCCGAGCCGGAGACGACGCCAAGGGTGCCCGCAAGTACGACTACCGACAGGCTCGCTCCCAGGCGCAATCCTCTGGTCCACCGCTGCCTCATTCAGTACTCCCGCTAACCCTTCGGGAGACAAATTAGCACGTCTGGGCCAACAATCACCGCAGCGCCCTGTGGCAAGCGATGGAGGCTGCAAGGGCCTGCTGCTTTCTCCTTCGTGCCCGGATTGCTATAACGAGCTACGCGTCCGCGGGCGACCTTCCGCGGGCACCTTTTTGGATGACCCCATGCTTCTGTTGATCGACAACTACGACAGCTTCACATGGAATCTCTACCACTATCTCAGCGAGTTGGGGGCAGAGGTCGAGGTCCATCGTAACGACTCCCTGACCGTGGAGGAGGCGCTGGCCCGCAAGCCGCGGGCCATCGTGCTATCTCCCGGCCCCTGTGATCCGGATAAGGCCGGAATTTGCCTTCCGCTGATCGAGCAGGCGGCAGGGGTTATTCCCCTGCTGGGTGTCTGTCTGGGTCATCAATCGATTGGCCAGGCGTTCGGCGGCCGCATAGAGCGCGCACCGCAGCCTCTGCACGGGAAGCTCAGTACCATCTCCCACGACGGGAAGGGAATTTTTGACGGCATCCCTTCTCCGATGACCGTCACCCGCTATCACTCGCTTACGGTTGCGCGCAGCGACCTTCCAGCCAGTCTTGAGGTGACGGCCGAAAGTGAAGATGGGCTGATCATGGGCCTGCGTCACCGCCATCTGCCGATAGAGGGGGTGCAGTTCCACCCGGAGTCCATAGCTTCGGAGCATGGCCACCAGCTGTTGCGCAATTTTCTCGCAACGGCGGGTCGAGCCTGAGAGTGCACGAGGAAATTTGATGCCGGACGACATGCCTGATCTAAAAGCGCTGCTCGCAATCGTAGCTCGCGGCGAACCGCTCAGCGAACAGCAATCTCGCCGCGCCTTCGACATCATGATGGCCGGCGATGCTACCCCTTCGCAGATGGGGGGCTTCTTGATGGCGCTTCGGGTACGCGGCGAAACGGTGCCAGAGATAACCGGAGCGGTGCGGGCCATGCGCGGGCGGATGATGGCGATCGAAGCACCACCGGGAGCCATCGATACCTGCGGCACAGGCGGTGATGCCAAGGGAAGCTTCAATATTTCCTCAGCCGCCACTTTCGTGATCGCCGCCTGCGGGCTCCCGGTCGCCAAGCACGGCAATCGAGCACTTTCCTCCAAGAGCGGCGCCGCCGATGTGCTTACGGCGCTTGGCGTGAACGTGGATGCCGATCTCTCTTTGGTTCGGAAAGCGCTGTGGGAGGTAGGAACCTGCTTCCTCATGGCGCCGCGACACCACAGCGCGATGCGTCACGTCGGCCCTACCCGCGTGGAGTTGGGAACGAGAACAATATTCAATATGTTAGGGCCCTTATCCAGTCCGGCGAATGTAAAACATCAGCTAATTGGGGTCTATGACCGCAAGTGGCTCGAGCCGCTCGCCGAGGTGTTGAGAGAACTGGGTCACGAGCGGGCGTGGATCGTCCATGGTGAACATGGCCATGATGAACTTACGACCTCCGGAACCACTTTTGTCGCAGAACTTAAGGATGGTCAGGTTCGCAGCTTCACGGTGACACCCGAGCAGGCCGGTCTGCCGCGCTGCACCCCAGATGATCTCGCGGGCGGCAACGGAGAGGAGAACGCCCGTCGAATGCGCGCCTTGCTCGCGGGTGAAAAGGGGCCACTGCGCGACACGATTCTGCTGACAACCGCGGCCGCTTTGGTCATCGGCAACAAAGCGGAGGATCTGCCAGACGGCGTCGATCAGGCTGCTAAGGCAATCGATGAAGGACGGGCAATGGCGGTGCTGGAGAAGCTCATCGCCATCACCAATGAAGAGGTAGAGGCGTGACCGACGTTCTCACGAGGATCTGCGCGCAGAAACGCGAACATGTGGCTGCTCGCAAGGCAAAACGCCCGCTAGTCGAAGTAGAGCGGGCCGCGCAGGAGGCTGATGCGCCCCGAGGCTTTCTGAACGCGTTGCGGCGTCGCGCCCTAGAGCAGGGCTATGGCCTTATCTGCGAGATCAAGAAAGCTTCACCTTCCAAGGGATTGATTCGGGAAGACTTTGACCCTCCGGCACTGGCTCGCGCCTATGCAGAGGGCGGTGCCGCCTGCTTGTCGATCCTGACGGATGAACCCTGGTTCCAAGGGCACGACGACTATCTGGTTGCAGCGCGTGCCGCCGTCACCCTTCCCGTTTTGCGCAAGGACTTCATGCTCGAACCCTACCAGATCCTTGAGTCACGTGCGCTTGGCGCCGACTGCGTGCTCCTGATCCTGGCCGCTCTCGAAGATGCTCAGGCGGCAGAACTGGAAGCCGTCGCTCTCGATCTTGGGATGGATGTTCTCGTCGAAGTCCATGACGACGAAGAGATGGAGCGCGCCTTGGCGCTCAAGTCCCCCCTCATCGGCATAAATAATAGGAATCTGAAAACCCTGGAGGTTGATCTCGCCACCACCGAAAGGCTTGCCTCGCAGGTGGATGCAGGGCGATTCCTGGTGGGAGAAAGTGGTATCTATGAGCCCGCGCATATCGAACGCCTTTATCAGGCAGGCGCACGCGCTTTCCTCGTGGGCGAGTCTTTGATGCGTCAGCCTGATGTGACGGCCGCCGCGCAGCGTCTAGCCACTGTCGCTCAGCTTGTGCCATGAGCGACTTCACTCATTTCGATGCCGAGGGTCGCGCGGTCATGGTGGACGTCTCCGACAAGGAGGAGACAGAGCGCGTCGCTATCGCCAAGGGCGATGTCGTCATGCAGCCTGAGACCCTGGCACGGATCCAGGAGAGAGGCGTCAAGAAGGGGGACGTGCTTTCCGTCGCGCGGCTGGCCGGCATCATGGGTGCCAAACGCACAGCTGATCTGATTCCCCTCTGCCATCCTCTGGCGCTGACGAAGGTGACCGTCGATCTCGCGATCGTCGCGGAGCGCTGCGCAGTTGAGATCACCGCAACCTGCAAGCTCAAGGGGCAAACCGGTGTCGAGATGGAAGCGCTGACGGCGGTATCGGTAGCTGGCCTCACGGTGTACGACATGTGCAAGGCCGTGGATCGCGGGATGCGTATTGAGAACGTGCGACTGGTGCACAAGTCTGGCGGTAAATCCGGACTCTATGAGGCGCCCTGATGATTTCGGTTGAAGAGGCGCTCTCCCGAATTCTCTCGGTCTTCCGGCCGCTGCCCTCAGAAGTGGTTTCGCTGGAGCGCGCACTGGGGCGCGTGCTGGCGGAGGACGTGGTTGCGCGCCTCACCCAGCCTCCTGCGGCAGTGTCCGCAATGGATGGCTACGCCGTCCGCGCGACGGACGTAGCGCAGGTGCCGGTACGCTTGCGCGTGGTAGGTGAAGCGCCAGCCGGCGGCGCCTACGACGCCCCACTCCAAACCGGAGAGGCCGTGCGCATCTTCACCGGCGGGCCTCTGCCCGAGGGCGCGGATGCCATTGTGATTCAAGAGGATACGGAAAGCGGCTCTGATGGCGAAGGTCGCTGGGTAGAGATTCGGGAAGGGGCACCAGCGGGCCACTATGTTCGACCGGCCGGACTGGATTTTGCCCGCGGCGATCTGGGTCTTCCGGCAGGGCGGACACTGCGCGCGCGCGACCTCGGCCTTGCGGCGGCAATGAACCATCCCTGGCTGACCGTGCGACGGCGGCCCCGGGTGGCAATTCTGGCAACCGGGGATGAAGTGGTGATGCCGGGCGAACCGCTCCAACCCAACCAGATCGTGAGTTCCAACGGGATAGCGCTTCAGGCTGTCGTGAAGGCTTGCGGCGGCGAGCCGATCAACCTCGGCATCGCCCGGGACAATCGCGAGTCGCTACTACGCCTCGCGGCCGGCGCAGCAGGCGCAGATATCGTGGTGACGACGGGTGGCGCCTCCGTAGGCGATCATGACCTCGTTCGCTCTGTTCTGGGAGAGGAAGGGCTGGACCTCGATTTCTGGAAGATCGCCATGCGCCCTGGCAAGCCACTGCTCTTTGGCAAGCTCCATGGAACGCCTCTCTTGGGGCTGCCGGGAAACCCAGTTTCCTCGCTGGTTTGCGCGCTGATTTTCCTCCGCCCAGTTCTGGCACAACTGCTGGGCCAGGATCCATCGGACAAACCTTTCCACGCCCGGCTGGCAAAGGCTTTACCCGAGAACGACCGGCGGCAGGACTATCTACGCGCCCGACTATATCAGGACGAAGCCGGCAACCTGACGGCAGAGCCCTTCGCGCGCCAGGACAGCTCCATGCTGGCCACGCTTGCAATGGCAGACGCCCTCATCATCCGGCCGCCCCACGCGCCGGCGGCCGCTGCGGGGGATACGGTCCAGGTCGTTCCACTTGGCGATCTGCTGTAGCAATCTCGATAATGATCAGCGCGGCGTCTGCTGAAGCGACACTGGCAGTGCAGCGTTGCGGTGATGAAAATGCCCGCGACGGGGGGGGTTCGCTCGCTAGGTTCTCGTTCGTTCTTGTTCCGCGTAGTTCAGATTGGACGCGAACCGGTCTAGGCTGGCAGAACTTTATGCTGCGTCAGAGGCCACAACAAACCTAACAGACGAGGGAACTTTGCCATGGAGATGGTTGGCGAACAGCGCATTCCGGCTCCGCGTTCGGTAGTTTGGGAAGCTCTCAACGATCCCGAAGTGCTGAAGGCGAGCATTCCGGGGTGTGAAAGCCTGGAACGAAACGAAAGCGGCGATGGCTTCGACGCTAAGGTCCGAGCGAAGGTAGGACCTGTGAATGCGCGCTTCGGCGGGACGGTCGTTCTCTCGGATATCGTGCCCCCGGAAAGCTACACCATCTCCGGGGAAGGCAAAGGCGGCTCCGCCGGCTTTGCCAAAGGCAGCGCAAAGGTTCAGCTGACGGAAGAAGGAAGCGATACGCTCCTCAGCTACACGGTGGACGCACGAGTCGGCGGGAAGCTCGCCCAGCTTGGATCGCGATTGATCGACGGTACCGCGCGCAAGATGGCCGATGACTTCTTCACCCGCTTTTCCGACATCGTGAAAGAGCGGACCGCCGATGACGGCGCCATGCCAGATGCCGCGGGCAGCGGTATGGAGCCGCCTCCCCCGGTCTCCCCAGCGCCAACGGTCCCCGGCCCAACGGACACGGAGCTTCACCCCGCTGCCGACGCTGCAGCAGTAGAAGCGGCTGCCATGGGTGGTACAGCCACCGCCCCGGTCCCGGATGCCACGGCCGAAGCAGCTGCACAGGTTGCGCCTCAACCGACGGGACCGCGACCGAGCGCGCCAGCAACGAGCACTACACCGAGCGCTGAACCTGCCAAACCCGGTGGATTGTCGCCGGTTGCCTGGATAGCGCTGATCGTTGCAGTCGTAGTTATTCTTCTTTGGTTGGTGCTTTGAGCAGGCGCGATAGCACCCCTTGACCGCCTTCGGTCGCCGCCACAAACTCTCGCGAAAGGCGTTCCTCTAATGAGGCGTCTGCAACAATAAGATCGGCCCGGCTCACGTCGGCTGAAGCCCGCAATGCAGGAGGGAGACGGATGTTACGTGTTTCTATGACCATCAACGGCAAGCAGGCGACGAAGGAGGTGGAACCTCGTACGCTGCTTGTTCAGTTCCTGCGCGAACACCTGGGCCTCACAGGCACGCACGTGGGTTGCGACACCAGTCAGTGTGGCGCTTGCGTGGTGCATGTAAACGGCAACTCCGTGAAGTCCTGCACCCTTCTCGCCGCGCAAGCCGATGGCGCGGAAATCACAACGATTGAAGGCTTGGCCCAGAACGGCGAGATGCATCCCGTGCAGGCCGCCTTTCGCGAACACCACGGCCTGCAATGCGGCTTCTGCACGCCTGGCATGGTGATGAGCGCCGTCGATCTGTTGAAGAAGAACGCCAGTCCCAGCGAGACGGAAATCCGCGAGTGGCTTGAAGGAAATATCTGCCGCTGCACCGGCTATCATAACATCGTCAAAGCGATCCAAGCTGCAGCGAACGAGATGAGGGGGTGACGTCATGGCTGAAACCGGAATTGGCGCCTCTGTACGGCGCAAGGAAGACCCACGCTTTCTGACCGGTCGCGGGCGTTATGTTGATGACATCAACCGTCCTGGCCAGCTTCACGCCTACTTTTTGCGGTCACCTGTTGCGCACGCACGCCTGACGAGCATCGACACTTCGGCAGCCGAGCAGGCGCCAGGGGTGGTTGCCGTCTTCACCGGGCAGGACATGGCCGCCGATAACGTCGGCTCTCTCCCTTGCGGCTGGGTAGTGACCGACCGGCACGGCGAGCCGCACAAGGCGCCACCCCACTACCCGCTCGCACGGGACAAGGTGCGCTACGTGGGAGACCACATCGCCATGGTGGTGGCCGAGACCCGCGCTCAAGCCCGCGATGCAGTGGATCTGATCGACGTTGACTATGAGGAGCTGCCCGCGATTGTCGACGTCCGGGATGCGATGACAGGATCGCTGGTGCATGACGAAGCACCCTCGAACCTCTGCTTTGACTGGGAACTTGGGGACCAAGCCGCGGTGAACGAGGCGATGGGCCAGGCGGCCCACGTGGTCGAGCTGGATCTGGTCAACAATCGCCTGATCCCGAACGCCATGGAGCCACGGGCTGCCATCGGGGACTACGATCCCGGCACCGAAGCCTATACCGTTTACTCCACCAGCCAAAACCCGCACTTGCTGCGGCTGATCCTCTGCGCCTTCGTACTCAATCTGCCCGAGACGAAGGTGCGGGTTATTGCGCCGGATGTCGGGGGCGGCTTCGGCTCCAAGATCTTTGCCTATGCCGAGGAGACCTGCTGCACATGGGCCGCAAAGAAGGTCGGCCGCCCGGTCAAGTGGACGGCCGGGCGCGATGAGGCCTTCGTCTCGGACGCCCACGGCCGCGACCACTTCACCAATGTGAAGCTCGCACTAGACCAAGAGGGCAAGTTTCTGGCGCTGAAGGTGGACACCACCGCCAATCTGGGCGCCTACCTCTCCAGCTTCTCCACCTGCGTGCCCACCTACCTCTACGCGACGCTGCTTGCTGGGCAGTATGCAACGCCGGCGATATACGCGAACGTCAAGGGAGTCTTCACCACTACCGCCCCGGTCGATGCCTACCGGGGAGCTGGCCGCCCTGAGGCAACCTACCTGATCGAGCGGATCGTGGAGGTAGCGGCACGCAAGCTCGGCATGGATCCGGCGGAACTTCGGCGAAAGAATTTCATCCAGCCGGACCAGTTCCCCTACCAGACCCCGGTCGCCCTTACCTACGACACGGGCAACTACGAGCCGTCGCTCGATCTGGCACTGCAGATGATCGACTATCAGGGGTTTGCCGCGCGGCGCGCCGAATCCGAGCGCCGCGGCAAGCTGCGGGGGATCGGCTTCTCCGCCTACATCGAAGCCTGCGGCATTGCGCCCTCTGCCGTTGTAGGCGCTCTGGGGGCCGGCGTCGGCCTGTGGGAGTCGGCGCAGGTCCGTTTCAACGCAACCGGCACGGTTTCTGTGATGACCGGCGCCCATAGCCATGGGCAGGGCCACGAAACCACCTTTGCACAACTGGTATCCGAAAAGCTCGGCATCCCTTACGAGAACGTAGAGGTGGTGCATGGCGACACCGGCGCGATCCCGATGGGCATGGGAACCTATGGCTCCCGCTCCCTGGCGGTTGGCGGATCGGCCATCGTTAGAGCCTGCGACAAAATCGTGGAGAAGGGCCGCAAGATTGCGGCACATCTGCTGGAAGCCTCCGTTGACGACGTGGAATTCAAGGAAGGTAAGTTCACCGTCGTGGGAACGGACCGTTCGAAGACTATGGCGGAAGTGGCCTTCACTGCCTATGTGCCGCACAACTACCCTGAAGGCGTAGAACCCGGCCTCGATGAGACGGCTTTCTACGACCCACTCAACTTCACCTACCCGGCTGGCGTTCACATCGCCGAGGTGGAAGTGGATCCTGATACGGGCATCACCACAATCATGGATTGGGTGGCCGTGGACGATTTCGGCCGGGTTCTCAACCCGATGATTGTCGAGGGACAGGTGCATGGCGGCATCGCCCAGGGGGTGGGCCAGGCGTTGCTTGAAAACTGCGTCTACGACAAGGAAAGCGGGCAGCTGATCACCGGCTCCTACATGGACTACACCATGCCTCGCGCCGATGATCTGCCCCCCTTCCGAGTCGGCATGACCACCACGGAATGCACTCACAATCCCCTTGGTGTGAAAGGCTGCGGCGAAGCTGGCGCCATTGCTGCACCGCCCGCTTTGATCAACGCCATCACCGATGCCATTGGAACCGAGATCGATATGCCGGCCACGCCTGAGAAAGTTTGGCGCGTCTGTCAGGCGCAATTTGTCCAGGCGGCTGAATAGGGAGGAACGAGAAAATGTACGCCTTTGAGTATCACAAGCCTTCCTCCGTTCAGGACGCTGTGGCCGCACTGAGTGACAAGGAAGATCCGAAGATCGTGGCGGGGGGCATGACCCTCCTGCCCACCATGAAACAGCGGCTGGCTTCACCGTCTGATCTGATCGACCTCGGTGGGCTGCCGGAACTGGTGGGCATCCGGGAGGAAGGGAACAGCCTTGTCATCGGCGCGATGACCACGCACGCCGAGGTGGCGCGCAACGAGACCGTACAGGCGCGGATCCCGGCGCTTGCAAAGCTGGCTGGAGGCATTGGCGATCCGCAAGTGCGGCATCGTGGCACCATCGGCGGCTCCGTCGCCAACGCTGATCCGGCGGCGGACTATCCTGCCGCATTGCTGGGCCTTGGTGCGGCGGTGATCACGAATCAGCGGGAAATTGCAGCGGACGATTTCTTTGTCGATCTCTTCGAAACGGCGCTGGAACCTAGCGAATTGATTACCGCCGTTCGTTTCCCCATCCCCCAGCGAGCTGGCTATTCCAAGTTCCCCAATCCGGCGTCCCGCTACGCCATTGTCGGCGTCTTTGTTGCCCAGACGGATGGCGGGGTCCGAGTAGCGGTCACGGGCGCCAAGGGAAGCGTCTTCCGCGTTACGGAGATGGAACAGGCTCTGGCGAGCAATTTTTCGCCGGAGAGCGTTGCCAACATCCGTGTTCCCGCTGACGACATGAACAGCGATATCCATGCCTCAAGCGAATACCGGGCGCATCTGGTGACGGTAATGGCGAAGCGCGCCGTCGCCGCGGCGGAGGGTTGACCCTATGCCGCTGGCGCCTTCCTTGGCGAACTAAAGCAACAAGGGAGGCGCCAGCGGCGCCATCCGAGCAGTCACGGAAACTGTGTCCAGCGTTTCCGATCCGGAGAGATCCGGTTTAGCCTTCTCGCGCGATGTCAGTCCTCCGCTTCCTGCTCCTCGCACTTTTCGTTCTGCTGCTCACACTCCTGCTGCTTGCAGCAAGCGCCTGGGCATTCCGGGATTCGCTCGCCGCCTTTGCCTTCCACCGCTGGGCCGAAGCACGGGGCCTGGATGGGGAAATCGCGGGGCTGGAACTGGATTTTGGCCGCCTTGAGGTGCAGGGCCTGCGGCTGGAGGGGGCTCGGCTCGCGCGTGTGGAAGCGCGTTTCTCGCTTCAACGGCTAGTTCGAGGCGAGGTCAAAAGCCTGCTGTTGCAGGGGCTGCATCTCCCCCTGGATCTGAGCGGCGAAGGTCCCTTGCTCGGTCGCCTGCAGCCGCTTTTGGGGGAGAGTAACGGCAACCCCGAGCAACCCTGGCAGCCGCCCTTTCCGAAAAATCCGCCCCCCTTGCCCAAGATAGGCCTGCAAGATGCGCAGTTGCAGCTCAACAGCGTGCAAGGACCACTGCTTATCACCCTGCAGGGACAGTTTACGCCCGAGGGCGCGGATCTTCAGGATCACCTTTTCCTCGAATTCAAGGGCGAAGCTGAGGGACCAGAGGTGAGCGGGCGGCTTGAGGCCAGCCTCGCCAATCTGCGCCCGCAAAGCCTGCATGCGGAGATGGGTCTGGCTGGAGAGAACTACGGACGAGGCTCTCTCTGGCTTGACGCACCGGCACTGAGAGCCGGCGAGGAGATGGAGATCGTCGCCCGGCTGGAAGGTGCCGGTGCCGAACTGGCAGCCTTCTTCCCCAACCTCCCTGAGGTAACCTCTGGCCAACTCGATGTCGCACTGGATGGTCGCCTGCGGTTACCGCCCCTACCCTACCTCGATGTAGAGCCACCAACTTCCTGGCTTGCGTGGATCGCGGAACGCGACATCACCGCCCAATTTGACCTGGCCGGGCAGGAACTCGATGTGCCGTCCTTTGCTAGCGACATCACCTTCTTCAGCGCGATTGCCGCCGAGCGAGGGGCAGAGGGAACAACCTTTCATCTCGAAGGTCCGCTCGAGCTCCACGCCGCGGGGTTCGGTCCCGCCGTTTTGAGCCCCCTGCCAGAAACTCTCGCAGCGCGGCTGAAATCGGGCGCCAGCCTCTCCCTCCACTCGGTGCCATCTTTGCCGTTGCTCTCCCTGGGACGAGAAAAGGAAGTGCGATCGGCGGTAGAGGTACAGCTGGATGTAGGGGACGGAACCCATCTATCCGCAGAACTGCAAGCAGTGCTGCCGCGAACCGCTACTTCGGCGGATGTGCAGGTACGACAGCTTGCCATCACCACACGAGCCGATCCCCTTGCTGAGCGTTTGCATCTTGCCGGTGAAGGAAAGTTTGCGGTTCTAGACAAGGCTGTCAGTGGAGATATCAACCTCTCCCTAACGGCCGAGGATATCGATCATCCAAAGCTAAACGCCAACCGGCTTGAGATGCACTTGCAGCTTCGAGCGGACTGGCTGGAGAGTAATCTCCACCTGGTCCTGCGTGAGGAAGCCGCCCTTTCCGGCAGCGAGCTTTCTGCCCCGGGTGTGGAGCGGCTCGAAGAACTGGAAATGTTTTTTCCATCTTTGGCCCTCTCGCTCGAGCTGTCGGATTCCGTGAGCGGCTCTCTTTCCGCCGAAGCCTATGCGCGTTCGGCCAACCTTTTGATCAGCGGGCTGGGCCCTTCGGAACTGCTGGGGCCTGCGCTGCGGCTGGAAGCAGATTTCGACGAGGGCGGGCTGCTGCAGGGGTCTGCTAACGTGGCCGGCAGCAGCCTTTATCTGCCTGAGCAGGAAGTGACCCTGGCGGATATTCGCATCGAAGCGCCCCTCTCCCCCAATCAGTCGCGATTGCTGACGGTTCAGCAAGCTCGGCTTTACTCCGATGCAGTGCCTGCGCTTTTCCCGCCTTTGAATCTAACCGGTCACGTCGAGCGGAACCTGCAGTTCGAGCTGGTAGCCCGAGGCGCGGAAGGTGCAATCAACCTGGTAGCCCAAGGGCAGCACGACCCGGAACTCCACAGCGGCAGCGCTTCGCTCCGTCTGGCGCCCTTGCGTTTCGCGCCTGGCGAACTGCAACCCTCCCTTCTCAGCAGTCATGCAGCGGATATCAGCGATGGACGCGGCCAGTTGCAGGCAGACGGGCGTGTCACCTGGTCATCGGCCGGCTTCAATGGCAGCCTGCGAATGCGGGCCCAGGAGCTGGGTTTTACCTACGGCGGCACAGCGCTGGATGGAATCAGCTTCGACTTTCGGATAGCGAGTTTGCGCCCGCTTCGCACGAGCGAACCGCAGCGCCTGGACGTTCGACGAATCGATCTGGGTGTCACTCCGATCACCGACGCCACCCTTTTCCTCTCCCTTGAACCGACGAGAAGCGGCCTTCCGGTGCTACGACTGGAGCAGGGTCAGGCAAAGGTTACCGGAGGAAGCATTCGTTTGGTGGGCGGAAGTGCAGATCCTGGCGCCCAGCTCTACTCGGTGCGCATCGAACTTCAGCAGCTCGATCTGGAAGCGCTTCTCGGGTTGATCGGGCTGGACGAACTCACGGGTAGTGGCCGCATATCCGGCAACATCCCAGTGCAGTTGCAGGGCGACACGGTGACAGTGGACCAGGGGCAACTGCAGGCAGAGGGCCCCGGCGTTATAGCCTTCCGCTCTTCCGCCGCGCGATCGGCCCTCGCAGCGGGGGGCGAGTATGTTTCGCTCATGTTCGATGCCCTGGAGAACTTCCACTACGATGCCTTGGAGATCGGCCTGACCAAACCACCTGAGGGTACGACGCAGATTCGTCTGAGGCTATTGGGTGCCAATCCGGACGTAATGGATGCCCAGCCCTTTGACCTGAACATCAACGTGCAGACCAACGCGGCCCCGCTGCTTGAAGCGCTTGCGGAGAGCCGTCGGCTGCAGCAAGGCGTGACCGAGCAACTCTGGAGGCTTGTGCGTTAGCCTCAAGGCAACCACAATTGCGCGTGAACACTCTGTCCCGGCACCACCAGCGGAAGGCAAGCAGCGTGCTGAATGCAAGATCACTGCTCTCACTTTTGATGCCCTCGGGCTTCGTGGCTCTCGGGCTTCTTGTTGCCGCCTGCGAGCCCACTGTGCGGCTGGAGGCCCCTCGCGATCCTGTAACGATCAACCTGAACGTCAATCTTGATGCGGACGTGAGGGTGCGCCTTGAAGAGACAGCGCGCGAAGACATTCAGGCAAACCCGGATATCTTCTAACGCTTTGAAAGTCCTTTGGATGACGACCAGATAAGGGGCCTTACGATGGGCAGAAAAAGCTTGGTAGCCGCAGTCTTTGCCGCGATGGCTGGTTGCGCGCTGCTTCTTCCACTCCCGGCAGTAGCGCAGTCGGCGGAACAGCTTCGGGCCAATGCTCAAGCATGCGAACTGCCGAACGGCTACATGCGCGCGATCGACAATAGCATGCGAGACGCTGTCGAGCGGATCAATGCGGAGCGCCGGCGCCTTTATGAGCAGCAAGCGCGCGAAGAAGGTGTAAGCGTAGAAGCGGTAGGCCAGGTCTATGCTCGCCAGCTTCGCACGCAGCCAAACTATCGTCCCTGTTAAGGAGCTATGAGTGACGCCCGATACGGAAGAGCACACCCTGCCGGAAGACGTCGATGCGGTCGCAGAACTGCTTCGTAAGGCCGACTATGTCAGCGACCGAAGCCTCGCCACCGTGGTCTTGCTCTCACTGCGTCTTGGGCGTCCCCTTTTCCTCGAGGGAGAAGCAGGGGTCGGAAAGACGGAGATCGCGAAGGTTCTGTCACAGGCACTGGGACGTCGTCTTATCCGCTTGCAGTGCTACGAGGGCCTGGATTTAGGCAGCGCCGTCTACGAGTGGAACTATCCCAGGCAGATGGTCGAGATTCGCCTGGCCGAAGCAACGGGCCAGCAGGATCGCGAGGCACTCACCGACAACATCTTCTCGGAAAGATTCCTGATCGAGCGTCCGCTGCTGCAGGCTCTCAAGCCCGACCCCGCTGGCGCGCCAGTCCTGCTGATTGACGAATTGGACCGGGCCGATGAGCCTTTCGAGGCATTCCTGCTTGAAGTCCTGTCGGATTTCCAGATCACCATCCCTGAACTAGGCACCATACAGGCGCCGGAACCGCCGATTGTCATCATCACCTCAAACCGCACCCGCGAGATCCATGATGCGCTGAAGCGCCGCTGTCTCTACCATTGGGTGGGTTACCCGGACGCGGAAAGAGAACGAGAGATTTTGCGGGTTCGGGCGCCAGGCGTACCGGACAAGCTCGCCCGAGAGGTGGTGGCTTTCGTTCAGCACCTGCGCGAACGCGACCTTTTCAAGCTGCCCGGCATAGCCGAAACCATCGACTGGGCGGAGGCACTGATCCAGCTCAACAAGGTCGCCTTGGACCCAGCTGCCATTGACGATACCCTGGGGGTGCTCCTGAAATATCAGGATGACATTGCCAAGATCGAAGGCAGTGAAGCTGCGCGCCTCCTGGAGGAGGTTAAGCGCGAGGTAGCGCTTGGCGGAACCGGTAGCTCGACCTGAAGAACAGGGTTCTTCGGTGGTTGGAGCCTTAGTAGGATTCCGCTCAAGCTAACCGCAGGATGTAGGGAAGCGGTCTGTGGGTCAGGCTCAAAGCGATCCTTTTGCCGAGGCAGCTCGAAAGCTGCAGTTGGAAGCGGAATCCCAGCGGATCGCGAAGGCCGAGAGCGAAAGTCGTCTAGCGGACAACCTCCTCTACTTCGCGCGGACACTGCGCGCAGCGGGTCTTCCGGTAGGGCCTGGCCAAGTTCTGGCAGCCCTTGAAGCCGTACAGGCGATCGGGCTCGCTCGGCGCGACGACTTTTACTGGGCTCTCCATTCTGTCTTCGTCACCCGTCACGACCAGGAAGAGGTTTTCGACCAGACCTTTCATCTCTTCTGGCGCAACCCCAAGCTGCTCGACCGTATGCGCGCCCTTGTGCTTCCCGAACTGCAGGTCGAGCAGGAACCTGAGAAGGGTCAGGAGATCAATCGGCGCGTTGCGGAAGCCCTGCAGCAAGCACAAGGGCAAAAGGAACAGAGCCGTGAGGATGAGGTCGAAATCGACGCTACCTTCACTTGGTCTGATCGCGAAACCCTGAACCAGCAGGACTTCGAGAAGATGACGGCAGCTGAGCTGGAAGCTGCCAAGGCTGCGATCAAGCAGCTGAGGCTGCCGATCATGGAAATCCCGACCCGTCGTTTCCGCCCAAGCATCAGCCCCGGGCGGGCTGACCTTCGGGCTTCGCTGCGCCGAGCCCTGCGCAGCGGCAGCGACGTGATACCGATTCAGTGGCGGCGCAACCGCCGCCGCCACCCGCCCCTCGTGGTGCTCTGCGATATATCCGGCTCCATGAGTCGCTACGCGCGCCTCTTCCTGCATTTCATGCACGCGGTGACCAGCGATCGCGATCGCGTCCACTCCTTCCTTTTTGGAACGCGGCTGACCAACGTGACCCGCTTCCTGAGAGAGAAGGATGTAGACGTGGCCTTGGAGCAGGTGGGAGCGGCCGCCGAGGACTGGTCAGGCGGCACACGGATAGGCGCCTCACTGGAAGACTTTAACCGCAACTGGTCGCGCCGGGTGCTCGGCCAGGGAGCCCTGGTTCTCTTGATTACGGATGGACTCGATCGCGAAGGCGGCTGCAAGCTTGCCTACCAGATGGAGCGGCTTCACAAGTCCTGCCGGCGCCTGATCTGGCTCAACCCGCTCCTGCGGTGGGAAGGATATCAACCGAAGGCGCAGGGGGCGCAGGCCATGATGCCTCATGTAGATGATTTTCGTCCGGTGCATAATCTGGAGAGCTTGAGTGCGCTCACTGCC
>JAJUFM010000141.1 GCA_029265995.1 Rhodospirillaceae bacterium
AGCGTGAAGGCGTCGGTGTGGCAGATCCCTGTCGCCTTCATCTCAACCAGAACCTCGCCTTCCCGGGGGCCCTCCAGTTGAACCGTCTCGATGGAAAGCGGCTTGCCCGCCTCAAACGCCACCGCTGCACGAACGTCCATAGGTTGCTCCCCTTATCATTTCATCAAGTACGAACACCGAGGTGAAGACCCGATCGAACTATGCCTTCCCGTGGTGTGCAAGCCCCCGCTTTATACCAGGGCCGCCGGCGCTCTAGCTCATGGATCTTGCCTGAGGCGGCTATGCGTTCACCGGAAGACGAACGCAGTCGGGAAGTGCGCGCCGGCGGATCAAGGTTGCCAAGGCGTCGTCGCTACTCCGCTGCGAGAACACCCTTGCTCTTTGCCGTATGGGTGGCGATGGCGTCCATCAAGGCTGGCGAAAGGCAGTCATAGGGCTCCAGGCCCAGATCACGCAGCCGCGACCTTACCCCCTCCATCTGATCCGGCGGCGTGCCGGCTTCGATGATCGAGGAAACAAAGGCCGCGAACTCTGGCGCTGCCCAACCGCTTTCGCGGAACAGTTCAGGATGTACGAAGTCCAGCCCGTAGAAGGGATGGTCCCTGTTCTCGATGCGCCCGTACATGTGGGTACCACAGTCCCTGCAGGCGTAGCGCTGGATCGCTGCTGAGGGATCTACAACTTGCAACTTCTCGGCGTTGGCAGTGACCGCCAGCTTGTCGCGCGGCACCACGGCAACCATCGAAAAGGTTGCACCCTCTGGCTTCCAGCATTTCGTACAGCCGCACACGTGGTTGTGGGCGACAGGTGCCTCGACCCGAACCTCGACCGGATTGCTGGAGCAGCGGCAAACCAGGGTTCCGCCCTGGAAACTGCCGTTTCCCGCCTGAACGCCCTGATCCACCGCAGGATGAATTGCTACCATGCCAGCTTCCTCCCTCTAGGGTACCGTTGGATCGTTCACCGTGATGCACACGGATAGCGATTAAAGGTCACGCTTCGACCTAAAGCGAAGCTCAGCGCGACCGGCGATAACCATAACATCGAAGAGAGGTGACGTGCCTGTGGCAACCTGTGGATGGCGGGAAATTAGGCGATAGCCTCCGGAACGGCGCAGCTCAGTTCATGCCGAGAGCGGCAAGATAGATCTCGAGCAGTTCTTCCTGCTCCTGTCGCTCCTCACGATCCTGTTTTCGCAGCCGAATGACCTGGCGGAGGATCTTGACGTCGAAGCCGGCGCCCTTGGCTTCCGCGTAGACTTCCTTGATGTCGTCCTGGAGCGCCTTCTTCTCTTCTTCCAGGCGTTCGATCCGCTCAACGAAAGACCGAAGGCGCTCGCCCGCCACGCCACCTACGTCGCTTGTTGTTACCGTCTCGCTCATGCGTCGATCTCACTGGGATGCGCAGAGGAACCCGAGCGGCCGCTTGTTCCCAAGCGGCAATCGTACTCCCCCACGCAAGCTGTAAAGGAATGGCGGACCCTAACGGCTGGGAGGCGTTAGAACAACGCCTCCCGCTATCACTCAACCATGATTGGGATGAGATTTTGCGAAGGCGGCCTTCTGCTCCTCGGTAGCCTCCGTCTGATACTTCGCGCGCCATTCGGCATAGGGCATGCCATAGACAATCTCGCGCGCCGCCTCCTTGTCGATGTCCAGTCCCTTCGCTTCGGCGGCTTCCTGGTACCAGCGCGACAAGCAGTTCCGGCAAAAGCCTGAAAGGTTCATCAGGTCGATGTTCTGAACATCAGTGCGCTCGCGCAGATGCTCCACCAGGCGACGAAAGGCCGCTGCCTCCAGTTCGGTGCGCGTGGCCGTGTCCATTTTTTCTACCATACCAGATCCTCTTCCCATGCGGTCCATTCAGGGCGCTTTCAGCAGAAGGCGCTGTACGGCGGAACGCATCCCGCTCCGCTGCGTGAATCTGCTTTAGAACTTGGTGTCGCCTTCGGCCGCGGCAATAGAGGCGGCCTGCGGCAAGAGGGGGGCGAGCACCTCATGGAGAAGGTCCGCCCATTGCCGCACCCCTTGGCGAGTATCGATTAAGTCCTGCCTTACCTCAATCAGGGCACACGGCAGTCCTCGCGCCTCCGCATGAGCATGCAAGCCATAGTCTTCAGTGGAAGCGCCTGAATAGGGTTCATTGTCACCGGTGGTCAGGCCTTTCGCCCGAAAAGCCTCTATGAGAAGACCAGCCAAGCGTCGGTCCCTGTTCCAGAGGATTCCGACTTCCCACGGCCTCTGAAAGCCGTCCATCACCGGTGTGAAGGAGTGCAGGAAGATCAGCAAGGGGCGCTGCCTTATCGCCAGCTTGGCCTCGATCAAACGGACGACGGCCGCGTGGTAAGGCTTGAAAAGCTGCTCGACCCGCGCCTCCCGCTCGCGCTGCCCCAGGTCCTGGTTGCCCGGCACCCGTGTGCCGTCACTGACCACGGGTATGGAACCTTCGGATCCCGTGCGGCGGTTTGCGTCGATCACAAGGCGAGAAAACCCGGCCATGACCGTGGGGCAATCGAGCCTTGGCGCCAGGAGTCTCGCCACGTCGGCAACGCCGATATCCCAGGCGATGTGCCGTGCAAGATCTGCGCCATCCAATCCCAAGCGATCGAGACTGGCAGGTATAGCCCGGGAGGCATGATCACAAATCAGCAGGGCCGGAGCGGCCCCAGCCTCCTGGATAAAGCTGAAGGGCAGCGCATCACCGGGCCCGAGCAAGACCGGCAGATCGTCGCCGCCCGGGCGGAAGAGCTCACGGATCGGCGGCTGCGAAAGAGCTGGATGGATCATGAGGAGCGGCTGCGCCGTCACTCGGTCATGAGCTGATGTTTCGCCGCGGCTTGCAGCTCTTCGATCTTCTTGCGCAGGCGATGTTCCGACAGATCTACGTTGGCTTCCTGAAAGTCGCCCATGATCTTGCGCACCACGTCGTCGATGCCGGGTTCGCTGAGGTCGCTCGAGATGACGTCTCGGGCATAGGCTTCCGCCTCGTCGCCCTTCTTGCCGAGCAACTCGGCCGCCCAGAGTCCGACCAGCTTGTTACGCCTGACCTCTACCCGAAACTGCAATTCCTGATCGTGCTTGAACTTTTCCTCGAAGGCCTTTTGACGGTCGGTAAAGCTCATGTGGGCATCCTTCCATTGTGCTTGCGGGCCATAGCGATTGCCGCCGCGCGGCCCCAAGTGCTATCGCGTGAGCCTTATAGCTCGTTGGAGCGGCAAGGTGAACAACACCGGAGTCCCTTTAGAAGGTGTGCACTCTCATTCTACTTCGGCGCCCCGGCTCGAAGTGGCCGCTCTTGCTGGCCGCCAATCGCGATGAAATGGCGGATCGCGCGTGGCGGCCACCCGGACGTCACTGGGCCGATCGCGCTGACGTCGTTGCCGGCCAGGACCTGCTGTCCGGGGGAAGCTGGCTGGGACTCAATGATCACGGGGTGGTGGCAGCAATCCTGAACCGCTACGGCTCCTTGGGCCCGGCGGCGGACAAACGCAGTCGAGGTGAGCTGGTTCTGGAGGCGCTGGATCATGCGGATGCCCAGACGGCAGCCGACGCACTGGCGGAGATAGAGCCGCTTGCCTACCGGAGTTTCAATGCCGTTGTTGCGGACAATCGCGATGCCTACTGGATCCGCCATCTGGGGGACGAGAGTGCCGTGGTGGCGATGCCCTTGCCCCCAGGCCTTTCCATGATCACGGCGCGCAACCGCAATGACACGCGAGGCAGTCCACGGCAACGCCACTATCTTCCGCTGTGGCGCAATTCAAAGACGCCGGACCCGGACCAAGGCGACTGGCAGGAGTGGGAAATCTTGCTAGGGAGTCGTGAAGAGGTCCCCGGCGAAGGGCCTGCGAGTGCGATGAACGTTGAGCTTCCGGGCGGTTTCGGAACTCTTTCCAGTAGCTTGATCGCGCTTCCGGCAGATATACGGCAACGGCCGATCTGGCGCTTCGCCGCTGGTCCGCCTGATCGCACGGCCTTTGAGCCTGTCGATCTCGAAACTGGCATGACGGGACCTATCTAGAGGCGCCCAACCGGTTTCCCAACCTCCCGAGAGCGTTCCCATCAGCGCGGTTTCCCTTTAAAGGGGCTGTAGCGACTCCATCCGAATCACTATATTCTTTATGGTGAATGGGTATCGCTGGATGGGCTGGATCGAAGATGAATGCCATCAGAGGGATAGCCCGACGCTTTTGGACGTATACAAATAGAGGGCCGATCGTTGCGCGTAATACCGCTGGTAAAGACAGGGTAAGTACGCAAGATTTAGTGGAACGATTGGGCCGCTCTTAAATTCATTTATTGATAAAGAAGAATTGCAACGCTTGGCCGCAAGCAGCGGCAAGCTGTTGAACAGAGAAGTTCCCTTCGGAAACGGAGGGAAGGAGACGGGCGCCAGGACCTTCGCGGTACCTTGGACGAAAAGCGCCGGTCGAACAGCCACCAAAAGGCGGCCGGCAGATGTGAGGTCTTCGCGAGGAGTGCCCGCCACCAGAGGAGACGGCCATTTTGCCGTTTTGGTGTCAATCGGTAGCGAGGTGCCTACGTCATGAAAGACGTGTTTACTGAGTACTCGGAAGCCTATCGGACACGCAAAGAGTCCGAGATGAGTCTGATGGAGTATCTTGAGCTCTGCAGCACGGACCCGATGGCCCATGCTTCGGCCGCAGAGCGCATGGTAGAGGCGATCGGCGAAGCGACGGTTCTGGACACCTCGAAAGATCAGCGGCTCGGCCGCATATTCATGAACCGGACCATCAAGGTCTATCCCGCCTTCCATGACTTCTACGGCATGGAAGATACCATCGAGCGTCTGGTGGGCTATTTTCGCTATGCCGCTCAGGGGCTCGAGGAACGCAAGCAGATCCTCTATCTGCTCGGCCCCGTAGGCGGCGGAAAATCATCCCTGGCGGAGCGTCTCAAGACGCTCATGGAAATGCATCCGATTTATGTGCTGAAGGCCGGGGACGAACTCAGCCCGATCTACGAGAGCCCCTTGGGCCTCTTCGATCCGGAAAGGATGGGTCCAAAGCTGGAGGAGCGCTTCGGCATTCCGCAGCGCAAGCTGAGCGGGCTGATCTCTCCCTGGGCGGTCAAGCGCCTGGACGAGTTCGACGGCGATCTCTCCAAGTTCACGGTGGCCAAGATCTACCCGTCCAAGTTGCGGCAGATCGGGGTCGCCAAGACCGAACCGGGGGATGAGAACAACCAGGACGTCTCCAACCTGGTCGGCAAGGTCGATATCCGCAAGCTGGAGTACCACAGCCAGAACGATCCGGACGCCTACAGCTTTGCCGGCGGCCTCAACTGCACCACCCAGGGGCTCCTCGAGTTTGTCGAGATGTTCAAGGCCCCTATCAAGGTGCTGCACCCCCTGCTCACCGCTACGCAGGAGAGCAACTACGTTGGCACTGAGAACATCGGCGCCATTCCCTATCAGGGCATCATCCTCGCCCACTCCAATGAGTCGGAATGGCAGAGCTTTCGCAATAATCGCAACAACGAGGCTTTCCTCGACCGGGTCTCCGTCATCAAGGTGCCCTACTGCCTGCGGGTACAAGAGGAGCAGAAGATCTACGAGAAGCTCATCCGCAACAGCGAGCTCGCGAACGCGGCCTGCGCCCCGGGCACTCTCGAAATGCTGGCGCGCTTCAGCGTCCTGACCCGCCTAAAGGAGCATGACAACTCGGACCTCTTTTCCAAGCTGCGGGTCTACGATGGGGAAAGCCTGAAGGACACCGACCCCAAAGCCAGATCCATTCAGGAATACCGCGACGCGGCGGGCGTAAACGAGGGGATGGACGGGCTCTCCACCCGCTTCGCCTTCAAGGTGCTGTCGCGGACCTACAACTACGATCCGACCGAAGTGGCCGCCGATCCTGTGCACCTCATGTATATGCTGGAGCAAGCGGTTCGCCAGGAGCAGTTCCCGGAGGAAACCGAGCGCCGCTACCTCGAGCTGATCAAAAGCGAACTGGCTCCGCGCTACGCTGAGTACGTGGGCAACGAGATCCAGAAGGCGTACCTGGAGTCATACCACGACTACGGACAGAACCTCTTCGACCGCTATTTGGACTTTGCCGACGCCTGGGTCGAGGACCACGATTTCAAGGATCCCGATACCGGCCAGATGATGGATCGCGAGCTGCTGAACCAGGAGCTCAGCAAGATCGAGAAGCCGGCGGGCATCGCGAACCCCAAGGATTTCCGAAATGAGGTGGTGAAGTTCGCCCTGCGTGCCCGTGCCCAGCATGGGGGCAAGAACCCCTCCTGGACGTCCTATGAAAAGATCCGCGAGGTGATCGAGCGGCGGATGTTCAGCCAGGTGGAAGACCTGCTGCCGGTGATCAGTTTCGAGAGCAAGAAGGAGTCCGAAACCCAACGCAAGCACAGTGAATTCGTCGAGCGCATGATCGAGCGTGGCTATACCCAGCGACAGGTCCGACGGCTGGTGGA
>JAJUFM010000188.1 GCA_029265995.1 Rhodospirillaceae bacterium
ACGCGGCAGCTTTCGACCGGAAAACCAACGGCTTCGGCCAATCCCGGAAGGTTGGCCTCCGCGCCGCTGGCCTGATGCCACTCGCTCAAGGCGGAAAGCGGCCAGGGCGCAGGCGCGGAAAGTGCGGATGCCCCCCAGGCGGCCTCGAGCCTTAGAGAGCCCTGCTCCTCAAGAAGGAGAAGCCCCGCCCAGCGGTAGCCAAGGAGGATGGCGAAGGCTTCACAGGCTTGCCGGAACAGCGGCTCGCTTCCGGACCTCTCAGCCAGCAGAGCCAGCGCGCGGGCACGGCGCCCTGCTTCGGTTTCCGCATCTCGCCTTACCGCCGCCACCGGCTCTTTCTCACCTCCTGGCGGCCTTCCCCCCAGGGTCAAGCCACCTTTGCCACTGCCGATCAGAAGCGCGGGTTCGTCTCAAAAGCTCTCCTAGAGCGCGATAGGTGGTTGCTCCGCAACGCGTTCGAAAGATGCAAAACCCACTTATAAACTCGAAGCTGTAAAGGCGCCTCAAGCTTCACAGGATCGCTCTGCGAGCCACTCTCGGCGTTATCGTCCCAGTGTACAACGAATTGGGGTGTTCACCGCAAGTTACTCGCGATTTGAAGCGTAGTGATGTTACAGCACGAAAGCCGCTGAGGAATCGTCGTTAGCGACACTCCTTCCGCGCTGGCACAAGCCCACTGCATGTAGCGAAAGGTTCAAGTTAGGCCTCGTAGCTGATCAACGAGTGCGTCGGCACCTGAAGCTTGTCGCGGCCGCCTAGGAAGGCCAGTTCGATGATGCAGGCGGTCGCCTGAACCTGGGCGCCGGCCTGTTCCAGAAGGTCGACGGCCGCCGCCATGGTGCCGCCGGTGGCCAGCAAGTCGTCGAGCACCACCACCCGCTGACCGGGCTCCACCGCATCGGCCTGGATCTCGATGGTATCGCTGCCGTACTCCAGCCCATAGTCGTAGCGCAGCGTCTTGCCAGGCAGCTTGCCGCGCTTGCGCACCATGAAGAAGCCGAGGTTCATGTGCAGCGCCAAGGGCGCCGCGGTCAAGAAACCGCGCGATTCGATGCCGACCAGCAGATCAGGCTTGTAGGGCGCGATCAGCTCGGCTAGGCGCTCCACCGTCGTCCGCCAGGCATCGGGGTGCATCAGCAGCGTGGAGATGTCATAGAAGAGGATGCCCGGCTTGGGAAAATCCGGTATCTTCCTGATGTGGTCCTTGAGATCCATCGCGCCCGCCCTTCCTCCGTCCATCCAACGCGCCGCGGCGCGCCTTCTATAGTCTCCCTCGCCGGAAGGAACAACGCGGCACCGCCAATCCGCTCCGAGCTGTGGGAAATGGAGCGGCCGCTAGAAGTTCTCACAACAGTGGCTTTTCCCTAAGTCTTTTCGCGCCAGAGACTGTTCCTCAAGGAACAGATGGGGCAGACTTGATGCTAGCCTCGAAAGGGGCTCCTCGTCGTGAGGCCCACCTGATCGAAAGGGAGTGACCATGACCGACCAGAGCAAGGCTCCGCACTCTGCCGCCGCCACACAGCCGCGAGCTGAGGAAGGCGTTACCGCCGACGACAGCCAGCTCTCCCGCCGCACCCTGCTTGCAGGCACCGCCGGTCTCACCGGCCTCACCCTCGGCACCCTGGGCCTCGCCGGTGCCGCTCACGCGGATCACGAGCCACGCACCTCCGCCCGCGCCCATAGCCACGGCCATGGCGGCCACGCCGGCAGCCTGAGCGGGCGGGCCTACTCGATCCCCACCCTGGTCGATGACGACGTGGCGCACGACCCCGCCGCCATTCCCGGCCCTCTGGAGCGCCGCGAGCCGACTACGGTGCAGGTCCACCTGGAGACCGTCGAGAAGGAGGCGCTGCTCGATAGCAACGCGACCTTCCGCTACTGGACCTTCAACGGCACCGTGCCGGGCCCCTTCGTGCGCGTGCGGGTGGGCGACACCGTGGAGGTAACCCTGCGCAACCATGAAGATAGCTGGATGCCGCACAACGTTGACTTCCATGCCTGCACCGGCCCTGGCGGCGGCGCAGAGGCGACGACGTGTTTTCCGGGCGAGGAGAAGTCCTTCCGCTTCAAGGCGCTGCGGCCCGGCCTCTACGTCTATCACTGCGCCGTGCCGCCGGTGGCGCTGCACATCGCCAACGGCATGTACGGGATGATTCTGGTGGAGCCGGAAGAAGGCCTGCCGCCGGTCGACCGCGAGTTCTACGTGATGCAGGGCGAGATCTACACCCACGAGACCTTCGGCTCGAGCGGTCTGCTCACCGACGACTACAACAAGATGATGGACGAGAAGCCGGAGTACTTCGTGCTGAACGGCCACGTCGGCGCGCTCACCGACCACTATCCCATGAAGGCGAAGGTGGGAGAGAAGGTGCGCATCTTCTTCGGCGTGGGCGGACCGAACTTTACCTCCTCCTTCCACGTGATCGGGGAGATCTTCGACAAGATCTATCCCAATGGCTCGGTCGACCAGCCGCAGAAGGACGTGCAGACCGTGCTGGTGCCCGCCGGCGGCGCGGTGATCACGGAGCTCGATCTGAAGGTGCCCGGGCGCTTCGTGCTGGTGGATCACTCCCTCACCCGCGCCGAACGCGGCCTCGCCGGCTGGCTCGAGGTGGAAGGCGAGGAAAATCCGGAGATCTTCGAAGAGATCGCGTAAGGGGCGGGCCGAGGGCGCTTTCGCAACTGCCCCGATGGCAAAACGGCCGAAGGATCGCTCCTTCGGCCGTTCTTCTTGGGAGAAAAGAGTGCCGGATCAGCGGATCCGCGTGGTCCAATCGTCGACCTGGCGCTCCGCCTCCTCCTTTGCGATGCCATAGCGCTCCTGAATGCGCCCCACCAGCTGATCGCGCTCGCCGGCCGCCCGGTCAAGATCGTCATCGGTCAGGTCGCCCCACTGCTCCTTGGCCTTACCCTTAAATTGCGTCCACTTGCCTTTGATCTGGTCCCAGTTCATCGAGAACTCCGTGTTGTGGGGATGACTACTGCAGCAGAAACGC
>JAJUFM010000033.1 GCA_029265995.1 Rhodospirillaceae bacterium
CCGGCAGCAGTCGTGCTGGGGGCCGATCCCGGCACCATTCTGGCCGCGGTCACGCCAGTCCCGGATACACTTTCCGAATACCACTTCGCGGGCCTGCTGCGCGGCCGCAAGGTCGAGCTGGTGGACTGCAAGACCGTGCCCTTGAAGGTGCCCGCCGAAGCGGAAATCGTCCTGGAGGGACATGTCAGCCTGGACGACTATGGCGATGAAGGACCCTACGGGGACCACACTGGCTACTACAATTCGGTCGAGCCCTTTCCGGTCTTCACCATTAGCGCCATCACGCGCCGGCGCGATCCGATCTACCTCTCCACCTTTACCGGTCGCCCTCCCGATGAACCCTCGGTTCTCGGCGAGGCTCTCAACGAGGTGTTCATCCCGCTCTTACAGCAGCAGTTTCCGGAGATCATCGACTTCTGGCTGCCGCCGGAAGGGTGCAGCTACCGCATCGCCGTCATTTCCATGAAAAAAGCCTACCCTGGCCACGCCAAGCGCGTGATGCTGGGCGCCTGGTCCTACCTGCGCCAGTTCATGTACACCAAGTGGGTGATCGTGGTGGATGACGACGTGGACGCGCGGGACTGGAAAGACGTCTGGTGGGCCGTCTCCACCAAGATGGACCCTGCCCGAGACATCACGCTGCTGGAGCACACCCCCATCGATTATTTGGACTTTGCCAGCCCCGAATCAGGTCTCGGCTCCAAGATCGGCCTGGATGCTACCGACAAATGGCCCCCGGAGACGAAGCGCGAGTGGGGCGAGATCCTGCGCATGGAGCAGGACGTCGTCGACAGGGTGAGCGACATGTGGGGCTCGCTTGGACTGCCCGGAAGCGGCACCCCGATCTGGAAGTGAATCTACACCGCGCGTGCGACGTCAGCGGCCCTGCACTGCCGCCAGTCGCGCTCCGGGCGCTTCCGGGTCGTAGCCACCTCCCAGTGCTCGGTAGAGGCTGACCGAGGCCTCGAGCCGGGCTTGGCGAGCCAGGATTGCCTGCGTCTCGGCATCGATCAGGCTGCGCTGCGCCTCCAGCAGATTCAGGAAGTCCACTGCCCCATTTCGAAATTGCGCCTCGGCTATGGCGTAGGCTTCCCGAGCAGCTTCCAGTGCGTCCAGTCGTGCCGCCTCAACCTGCTCCTGGGCGGCAGCGTCCGAGAGAGCCGTCTCAACTTCCTGGAAAGCTAGTAGTGCCGAGCCTCGATAGTCTTCCAGCAACGCGATCTGCTGCGCCTCGCTGCTTTCGATGCCTGCAATCCGAGCGCCGCCATCGAAGACGGTCTGAGCCAGCCCCGCAGTGACCGTAAAGAGGAAGCTCGCCGGATCGAGCAGACTGCGCAGCGCGTCACTCGCGCTGGTGCCGCTGGCGTTGAGGGAGATACTCGGGAAGAGCGCACTGCGCGCCACCTCGACGTCCGCGGCCGCGGCCCGTAGACCAGCTTCCGCTGCGCGCAGATCAGGGCGGCGCCGAAGCACATCGGCGGGAAGGCCCGGCGCCGGGAGCGGCAACCGGAGATCCATGAGGCGCTCGTCCGGCATGAGCGATAAATCGGGGTTTTCACCAAGCAGTGCCGAAAGGGCAAGGCGTCGCGCCGTCGCCTGGCGCCGCAGGTCGGACAAGCGCGCTTCCAGCCCCGCGATCACGCTACGCTGCTGCGCGGTTTCCAGCCCGGAAGCCGCGCCGGCACGCTCGCGGGTCTTGGTTAGCGCCTGTACCTCGCGGGCGAGTTCCAGGCTGCGTTCCGACGCGTCAATCTGTTCGTTGAGGCCCAGCAGGTTGATGTACCCCAGGGCGACCTCGGAGAAGAGGGAGAGCGCCACGGATTCCTGTTCGAAGCGACTGGCCAACGCCCGCGCTGCCGCAGCTTCCACCGTGCTGGCATTGGCGCCCCAGAGATCCAGCTCGTAGCTGGCGCGCAAGCCCAAGCTATAACTCGACCCACCGCCGTCGCTGAAGCGCTCGGCCCAAGGTCGGCTATTACGCGAGGCGCTTGTATCAGCCGTGGCGGAGGGAAGAAGCGATGCTCCGCTGCGCCTGAGCTCGGCATCCGCTCGGGCAATTCGCGCCGCCGCGGCCGAAAGATCGGGATTATTGAGTTCCGCACGTTGAATCAGGCGATCGAGAGTGGGGCTGCCGTATCGCTGCCACCATTCGCTCTCCGGAAAGGGATCTCCCTGCCCTGCCCCGACATCGAGCAGAAAATCCTGTGGCACCTGAACGGCTGCGTACTGAGGTGGCGCCTGAGTCGCGCAAGCTGCCAGCAGAAGCGCCACCGAGAGCAGGCTTCCAGCACGACTTAAACCGGACTTCATTTTCATCAATCTGCTCCCAGGGCGCGCACAGGGTCCAATTGGGCTGCCTTGCGCGCAGGCATGAGGCCGAAGACCAGCCCGATAAGGAGCGCACAGGCAGCAGCGCCGACGATCGGCGGCAAGGTAAAGAGGACGGGCGTGCCCAAGGCGCTGATTCCCCAGGTTACGACAACTCCGACCAGCACGCCCGCCACAGCCCCCAGCCCACAGACCACCAGCGCTTCCACCAGAAACTGCGCCATGACGTCTCGTGGTCGCGCGCCCACGGCCATACGCACGCCGATTTCGCGGGTACGCTCGGTTACGCTCACCAGCATGATGTTCATCACGCCGATCCCGCCGACAAGCAGAGAAACAGCGGCGATGGAGCCCAGAAGGAGGGTCAAGGTTTCCTGCGTTTGCTCTACCGACGCGATCAGGGCCGCCCGGTTACGGATGGAGAAGTCTCGCAAGCCATGGCGCTCCAGGAGTAAAGCGTCGATGGCCGCTTCAACCGCGTGCACATCGGCGCCTCGCTCGACCTGCACCGTGATCGAACGCAGGTAGCGCTGCCCTAGAAGGCGCAGTTGGCCCGTGGTCAGGGGGACGATCGCGATGTCATCCTGATCCGTGCCCCAGCTCGTCGCACCTTTAGGGCTCAGTATGCCGACAACCTGCAAAGGAACGTTCTGCGCCAAAACCCAGGCTCCCACAGGGTCGCGTCCTCCTGGAAACAAGGCATCGGCCACCGTTTGCCCCAAAACCACCACCGGCGCATAGGCATCGACATCGCTGCTCTTAAGAAAATCCCCCTGCTGCACCGGCCAATTTTGCATATCCCCATAGTCTTCAGAGGTTGCCAGAACGGTGGTGCGCAGGTCCTGCAAGCCGGCCCGCAAGGTCATGGACCCACTGATCTCCGGCGCGGCGGAACGAATTCCGGGCAGTAGAGCAATTGCCGCAGCGTCCTCCGCCGTCAGCGTCGCCTCGGCACTGCGTTGCCCGGGCGCACCCGGGCGAACCACGAGAAGGTCGCTTCCCATTTGCTCGATGCGAGATACCACTTCGTCTCGGGCACCGTCGCCGATTGCAAGCATGACGATGACCGCGCCGACACCGATCACGATGCCCAGAAGGGTCAGGACGGTCCTGAAGCGGTTGGCCCTCAAGGAGCGCCAGGCGATCGCAGCTGCCTCCCAGGGGGCGAGACCGCCGGTAGAACGACTTGGCTTTTTCCGCTGTACGGCTGGTGGTTGCGCGTTGCTACCGCCGCTATCTGAGACGATCCGGCCGTCCACGATCTCGATGCGCCGATCCGCCGAGGCCGCTACCGCGGGATCGTGGGTGATCAGAATGACCGTCCGACCCTCCGCATGGAGATCGCGCAGCAGGCCCAGGACCTCGGCACCGCTGGCACTGTCGAGAGCGCCGGTCGGCTCGTCTGCCAAAATGACTTCCGCGCCGTTCATCAACGCCCGCGCGATCGAAACCCGCTGCTGCTGTCCGCCGGATAGTGCTGACGGGCGGTTCGTCAGCCGATCGCCCAGCCCCAGACGCTCCAGCAGGCTGCGCGCCCGTTCCCGACGTGTCTTCCGGTCGATCCCGGCGTAGAGGGCCGGCACTTCCACATTGCTGATCGCATCAGCGTTGTTGACGAGATTGTACTGCTGAAAGACGAAACCAAAGGATTCGCGCCGCAACCGCGCCAGTTCCTCGGCGCCTAGTTCGCTGACCTCGGAGCCCTGGAAGCGATAGCTGCCGGCCGTCGGGCGGTCGAGGCACCCCAGCAGGTTCATCAGGGTGGACTTGCCGGAACCAGAACTGCCGACAATCGCCACGAACTCGCCGGGCCAGATGGTCAGGTCAATTCCACTGAGCGCCTCGAAACGGGTTGGACCGTCACCGTAAACCTTGCGGAGATCGCGCAGCTCGATCAGCGGCGTCATCATAAGTGAGACATCCGACGGCCGCTACTGACTGAGAGGGCTTGCTGCCCCGGCTGCACGACTTCGTCTCCCTCGCGCAAACCGTCGAGGATTTCCACCGCGACGCGGTTGCGAAGCCCTAGCACGACCTTACGCTCCTGCAGTCCCTGGGGGGTGGAGACCAGCACCTGGCCCTCCTCTTGGCCCTCGGCGTTGATGCCGGTGGGCTGGACCGCCGTCAGCGGCAACTGCAGGACACCCTCCGCAGAAGCATGCACGAAAAACACCTGGGCCGTCATCTGGGTCAACAGCCGGCCATCATCGTTCGGTACGTCGAAAAGCGCCTGGTAGAGAACCACGTCATTCACCACTTCCGGCGTCGGCAGGATCTGACGAAGTGTGCCTTCCCACCTGCGGGTCCGGTCGCCAAGCGTCGTGAAGTAGGCCTGCATGCCCGGTTCCAGGCGCATGACATCAGCTTCCGAAACCTGAGCACGCACGGTCATCGTCGCCAGATCGGCAATGCGCATCAGGATCGGCGTCGATTGATTGGCGTTAAGTGTCTGGCCAACCCTCACGTCCAAGGAAACGACGGTCCCGCTCATGGGCGCGAAGATGCGCGTGTAGCCAAGGTTCGCTTCATTCGCCCGAAGGCTCGATTCGGTCTGGGAGATCTGCGCTCGCAAGCCTTCGATCTGGGCTTCCGCAACCTTTACCGCAGCCTCTGCAGCCTCGTAAGCCTCCCGGCTCGTGGCCCGCTGCGCCAGCAGTTGGCCTTCCCGCGCAAACTGTCGCCGGGCCAGTTCTAGCTGGGCTTCGCGCTCAGCCAGGGACGCTTCCAGCCGACGCAGTTCCGCCCGGTCAGAATCTACCCGCGCCTGGAAAACCTGGGCGTCCAGTTCGGCGAGCAGATCGCCCTCCTGGATCTGCTGCCCCAGATCCACGTAGAGAGCCTGTACCTGCCCGGAAACTTGAGCGCCGACATCTACGTAGTCCCGCGGCTCCAGCGTGCCCAGGGCGCTGATTTCATCCTTGATCGACCCGCGCAACACCGTCGTCGTCGCCAGGTCGTCATCCTGACCCGGCGTCAGTCCTGGCCAGGCGAAACCGGCCGCAAGACAGGCGAGTGCCAACAGCGCAGCTGCGGCTATCCATCGAACTCCTTTGTGCAACTTGCATCCCCTCGGCCGCAGCGCGGCCTCCTACCTCTCATTGACTTGAGGTGATACGCACAGGAGCGCCCTTCTTATCCCCGGCGAGTTCGACAAGTGAGCGAGAAGCGCGCGAGAGGACTCGACGGCTCCAGCGCTATGGCGCAGACTGCAGCCATCGCGCGAGTTAAAGTAAACGAGGTCACCCATGTCCGCCGAGGCAAAGCGCCTGACACCCTTGAGCGCCCCTTCCCGTTTTTCCGAGGCGGAATGGCAAGTTCGCTGCGACCTCGCCGCCTGCTACCGCCTGATCGCGCACTACCGGATGACCGACCACATCTACACGCACATTTCCGCGCGCGTGCCCGACGCTCGGGAGCACTTCCTGATCAACCCCTACGGCATGACCTTCGATGAGGTCACCGCCTCATCCCTGGTCAAGATCGATCACGACGGGGAGAAGGTGGGAGATAGCGAATACGAGGTGAACCCGGCCGGTTTCACCATCCATTCGGCCATCCATGCCGCTCGGGAGGATGCTCACTGCGTGCTGCACACGCATACGCGCGCAGGAGTGGCTGTCTCATGCATGAAGGAGGGGTTGTTGCCCCTCAATCAGATTGCCCTGCAGTTTTACGGAGATCGCCTCGCATACCATGACTACGAAGGCATCGCGCTGGATCTCGATGAGCGCGAGCGTCTGGCAGCCGATCTGGGCCAGGCTCGCTCACTCATCCTGCGCAACCATGGCCTGCTGACCGCCGGACGCTCGGTCGCCGAGGCCTTCTCGCTCATGTTCTACCTAAACCGCGCCTGCGAGATTCAGGTAGACGTCTGCTCCATGAATAAACCCTTCGTTCTTCCCTCCCCGGAAGTCTGCGAGCATACCGCGCGTCAGTATGAAGCCGCCCTGGGCAGCGGCACGCAGGAGTACGACATGGAGTGGCACGCCCACCTGCGCATCCTTTCACGCGTCAACCCCGGCTGGGACAGCTAGGGGACCTGCTCTTCCTCAGATTATCTAAGCTTCTTTCGATGGATTGCGGCATGCGTATAAATTTATCCGGGCACAGCCTGGCTCTAGTTCTCGGTCTACTGTTTTCGTGCGCCATTGTTCTGAGCAGTTCTCCTGGGCAAGCTGCGAGCCCTGTCAACCCTGAGGCGCATGACGACATCACCGACCGCACACTGGATATCGCCGGCTATTGCCGCTACTACCCCGATTCCCCCTATTGCTCACAACCCGCCGCCGTGGATAGCGGGGCTCCGCAGGTCTTCTACATCTACTTTGAGCCGGGCGGTGACGCCATTACGCCTCAGGCAGAGAGTCAGCTAAACAGTGCCCTGGCCGCATTAAGCTTCGAGCCAGAAGCACATATTTCAATTACCGGTCATGCCGACAGTGATGGACGCGAGGAAGACGCAATCGATCTCTCCGTGCGGAGAGCAGCCGCCGTTGGCGCCTGGTTCAAGGAGCGGGGCGTTAACGGAGAACGCATTTCCCTCTCCGGCGCTGGCGCATCTCACCCCTTGCTTCCCGCTGTGGATGAAGGCGGAGAAACCCTAAATCGCCGGGCTGAGGTACTGCTCGATTTCTTCTAATCGTGATTTTTGGTTCGCTCAATCGAGAGCCAGAAAGACCGCCTTCAAGTACTGTGTTTCTGGCAAGCGTGGATGTACAGGATGATCTAGCGCGGCACCTGCTTGGCGCAGCACGCTCGCGGAGCGGCCCGCCTCTGCCACGCCACGACCGATCTGATCCAGAAAGGACGCTGGATCCACGTGGTGTGAACAGGAACAGAGTACGAGGTAACCGCCTTGCTCCGTCACGCCTGCGGCGAGCCGCGCAAGTTTTCTGTAGGCGCGCAGCCCCTGAGGCAGATCTTTGCGGTTTTTCACGAAAGCCGGCGGATCCGCTATCACCAGCTGGTACGCTTCCTGTTTCTTGGCCAGGTGCTCCAAGGCGGCGAAAACGTCAGTGCGACGAAAGCTGCACCTATCCTCTACATCGTTGAGCGCCGCGGCTTCTTTCGCGAGTTCCAGCGCGCGCGCAGAACGGTCCAGGCCGGTCACTTCGGCCGCGCCCGCAAGCGCGGCCTGAATGCTAAAACCACCGGCGAAGCAATAGGCGTCCAGCACCCTAGCATTGCCAAGGCCCTGCACCAGTTCCGCGGCCCAGCGCCGATTGTCGCGTTGATCGTAGAACCAACCGGTCTTCTGCCCTTCGCCCAGATCAGCCAAAAAGCGAGCCCTATGTTCTACAATCTCGAAGGGCTTATCTACCGTCCCCCGTACTAACGACACGTAGGGCTCCAGCCGCTCGAGCGAACGTACGGGGGAGTCGTTGCGCAACATGAGCGTGGTAGGCGCAATGAGATCGTCCACTGCATCCAGCAGCAGGGGTGTCAAAGCTTCCATACCAGCGGAATTGACTTGAAGGACCAAGGCATCGCCAAACCGGTCAATGATCGTCCCCGGCAAGCCATCGGACTCCGCATGCGCCAAGCGATAAAAGGGTACGCCAATCAGGCGCTCACGGATCTGCAGAGCGCGCTCCAGCCGCTGCCGGAAGAAACCGGCATCGATTTGGGCTTGATGATCACGAGAAAGGAGGCGTGCCGCAATCAGGGGATGCCGGTTGAACAGAAAGGTGCCCAGGGGTTCTCCGTCGCTGGTGTCGAGACGAACCAGACTGCCTGGCGCAAGCGCCTTTGCCTCTGCCGTCATCTCGATCTCGTTGGAGAAGGCCCAGGGATGCCCCAGTTTAAGCCGTTTCTGCGCCTTCGGCTTCAGCCGGACAACAGGGCGATCGCTGATTTTTGTTACCATGCCGGCGAGAATAGTCGTTCGCCTAGACCTGTCCAGCACCACGCCGCTTCCGCCGCCAAGGTGAGTAAGGCGGTCACTCGAAAGTTTCTTCCTCTTTCGGATCCTCCATCCCATAAGTAACCGTGGGAGCCAGCAGCAGAAAGCGAGCCGCCACAGCGACCAGAGACGCGAGCAGCATGGATACCATCATCGCCGTGGGTGTGCCGTCCTGAAAGTGCCCTACTGCGATACCCAGGAGCGCCGCGCTCCCCATCTGCAGGAAGCCAAGCATGGCCGAGGCAGAGCCAGCGAGCCGAGGATAGGGACGAAGGGCGCCCGCCTGCCCGTTCGGCATGATCAGCCCGCACCCTAGGAAGACCAGGCTGGCAGGCAACACCACAGCAGCAACAGTCTGTATGCCGCCGAGCGACAGAAGCGTGCCTGACGCTCCGCCCAGAAGCATGGAGAGGCCGCCGAAAGCGATCAAATTCTCCAGCCGGAAGCGGGCGTAAAGACGCGCGCTGGCGAAGCTTCCGATCATGTAGCCCAGGATCGCGCCGGCAAATGAGAAGCCATAGGCGAGCGGTGACAGCCCCAGTCCACCGATCAGGGCGAAGGAAGAACCGGAGATGAAGGAAAAAATGCCCCCGTAACCGGCCCCGACGACCACGACGAAGCCCAGATACTCGCGGCTCGCCAACAGTCGCCTGTAGTTGGAGAAGAGTCGCGCCACTTCCGTGGCGCTAGGATCGGGATAGCGATTGGTTTCGGGCAGAAAGAAAATCACTCCCGCAAGGGCAACCAGTCCGAAGAGCAGCAACAGCAGGAAGTTCGCCCACCAATCGAAGGCTTGCGTCACGACGCCTCCCAGCACAGGCCCGACAGCCGGCGCCAGCGCCATGGCCAGCGCAACATAAGAAAGGGCCTGCGCAGCTTGATTCGGCCCATACACATCGCGCACAACCGCCCGTCCAAGAACCGGCCCCGCAGCCGCCCCCAATGCCTGAAGGAAGCGGCCGGTGATCAGCCATTCGATGGAGGGGGCGGCCAAACAGGCTAGGCTGGCCAGAACAAAAAGCAGTATGCCGCCCATCAGAACCGGGCGGCGCCCGAAACGATCGCTTAGCGGCCCATAAGCCAGCATGCCGCAAGCAAAGCCCGCCAGGAAAACCGACAGGGTCAGCTGAACAACAGCCGAAGGAGCGTTAAAGACCTCGGCGAGCCGCGGCAGCGAAGGAAGGTATAGATCCGTGGAGACGGGGCCGAAGGCCACGAGAATGATGATCAGCGGCAAAAGCCACGATCCGACGGGCGTAGGCATAAGCTAACCTGGGAACTATCGAGGCGGGTTGCCTGCACCATAGAGCAGATTCCCGCCGGCTCTACATCTCCAATCGCGTTCGAGATGCCGCACCCACGGTACAACTCGACTGGAACCCGCAGACCGGTTTGGCGGCTTTCAATTCAACAACCTGGAGACATCCATGCCACGTCAACGCTCTAGAAGATCCAGTCCGCAATCGCTCCCTCTGATGTGGATGGAGTTAAGCCTCGCGTCCTGGGAAACCATCTTTCGCCGAAGTCTGATGATGATGGAAGGCAGCTGCTCCCCGGCGGAGTATCATCGGATGGTGACGGAAAAGATGCTGGCCGCGCAGCAGACTGCACTGCTCGCTTGGGGGCCGGCTGCAACCGCAGCAACCCTGCTGGGACCCTGGCATAAAGCAGCGCGCGGCAACTCCAGACGCCTGCGCCGTCGCTAAGCAGAT
This sequence comes from Rhodospirillaceae bacterium, assembly GCA_029265995.1. Lineage (GTDB taxonomy): Bacteria > Pseudomonadota > Alphaproteobacteria > Kiloniellales > DSM-21159 > Aquibaculum. The sequence goes on from JAJUFM010000033.1 coordinate 9,943, forward strand.
CAAGCCGCCTCCTGCCACTCCCGCTCGACGATCTCGACAACTTCGCGCAGGATTTCGGTCATATCGAAATCCCTTGGCGTGTAGACCGCCGCTACGCCAGCTTGCCGCAGCGTCTCCGCGTCCTGTGCTGGAATGATGCCCCCAACTACCACGGGCACTTCTTCCAGGCCTTCATCCCGAAGTCGTTGGAGCACCTCTTCCACCAACGGGCCGTGGCTGCCCGAAAGGATCGACAAGCCTATGACGTGGACTCCTTCTTCCAGCGCTGCGCCAACGATCTGCGCCGGTGTGAGGCGGATGCCTTCATAGACAACTTCGAAGCCGGCGTCGCGCGCCCGGACGGCGATCTGCTCCGCCCCATTGGAGTGGCCGTCGAGCCCAGGCTTGCCTACCAGCATCTTGATCCGCCGGCCCAGGCGATTCGATACCTGCTCCACCTTCTGGCGCAGGGCGACCAGGCGCTCACGATCGCCCTGGGTGACGGGCGCTGCCTTTCCGACCCCGGTCGGCGCGCGATACTCACCCCAAACCCGACGCAGGGTTTCGCCCCATTCGCCGGTGGTCACGCCGGCGTGGGCGCACGCGATAGAAGGCTCCATGATGTTTCGTGCTTCACGTGCGGCGCTTTCTAGGTCGGCAAGTGCGGCGGCCACCGCCTCCCCGTCGCGTTGATCCCGCCACGACCGCAGGTTCTCGACTTGCTGGGCTTCCGCTTTCGGATCTGGTGCGAGGAAGCCGCTTTCGGCTTCGGAGAGCAGCGGTGAAGGTTCAGTCTCGGTAAAGCGATTGACGCCCACCACCGTCTGCTGACCGCTTTCAATGGCCCGAAAGCGGGCGACCGCGCTCTCCACCAGCTGCTCCTTCATATAGCCGCTCTCGATGGCCGCAACCGTCCCGCCCAGTTCTTCGACGCGCGCAAGCTCGCTTTTGGCCCCTTCCATCAGTTCCTTGACCTTCGCCTCGATGACAGGATTGCCGTCGAAGATGTCTCCATACTCGAGAAGGTCCGTCTCATAGGCGACGATCTGCTGCAGTCGGAGAGACCACTGCTGATCCCAGGGGCGGGGAAGCCCCAGCGCTTCATTCCAGGCAGGCAGCTGGACCGCCCGGGCGCGCGCTCGTTTGGAGAGCACGACGGCAAGCATTTCCAGGAGGATGCGATAGACGTTGTTCTCGGCCTGCTGCTCGGTCAAGCCGAGTGAGTTCACCTGAACGCCATAGCGGAAGCGTCGGTACTTCTCTTCACTGATGCCATAGCGCTCGCGGCAAATCTCATCCCAGAGCTCCGTGAAGGCGCGCATCTTGCAGATCTCGCCTATGAAACGGACGCCCGCATTCACGAAGAAAGATATCCGGCCGACCACCTCGGGAAAGCGTTCCGGAGGCACCTGGCCGCTCTCCCGCACGTGATCGAGCACGGTAACCGCCGTCGCCAGAGAATAGGCCAGTTCCTGTTCAGCGGTCGCGCCTGCCTCCTGCAGGTGATAACTGCAGACGTTCGTGGGATTCCACTTCGGCACCTCTGCCACGGTAAAGGCGATGACATCCCCGAGCAGGCGCAACGAGGGCTGCGGTGGAAAGATATAGGTGCCGCGTGAAAGGTACTCCTTGAAGATATCGTTTTGCGTTGTTCCCTGCAGCTCTGCCCGCTCGACCCCTTGCCGTTCCGCGCAGGCGATGTAGAGGGCGAGCAACCAGGGCGCTGTGGCGTTGATGGTCATCGAGGTGTTCATCCGACCAAGCGGAATGCCCTCAAACAGCGTTTCCATGTCGCCGAGATGGGAGATGGGCACGCCGACTTTTCCCACCTCCCCCTTCGCCAGGACATGATCCGCATCGTAGCCGGTCTGGGTTGGCAGATCGAAAGCCACGGAAAGCCCCGTCTGCCCCTTCGAGAGATTACTGTGATAGAGGGCGTTGGAAGCCGCGGCGGTGGAATGTCCCGCGTAGGTACGGATCAACCACGGCCGGTCGCGCGTAATATCATGTTGCGGCGCACGCTGCGCTTCCTTCACCATTGCTTCCTCTTTCATGATAACAATCTTATTGCTTTCCTGGGCCCAGCGTCGGTCACAAATTTCGCTAGTCCGCTTGTGCTGGAAAGTTTAGTTCATGGTGCATTGCAAAATCAACAGAAGCCGGTTATGCCTGCGATGTTGCACCGCCGCAATAACTTCGCGGAAGGAGTTGAGACCGTGAGCAGTATCAGCCAAGCCAGCACTGCCCCCTCCCTCGCCCAGGTCGTCCCGCTTCGTGGCGGGCAGACGCAGAAGGATCTCTATGAGGTGGGAGAAATTCCGCCCCTCGGCCACGTGCCGAAGAAGATGTATGCCTGGGTTATTCGCCAAGAACGGCACGGCGAGCCGGAAGCCGCGATGCAGCAAGAAGTTGTCGATGTTCCTAAACTCGACAGCCACGACGTGCTGGTCATGGTGATGGCGGCCGGCGTCAACTACAACGGCGTGTGGGCCGGCTTGGGCAAACCCATCTCGCCATTCAACATTCACAAGGCCGAGTACCACATCGCCGGGTCCGACGCGACCGGGATCATCTGGGCTGTCGGCTCCAAGGTCACACGCTGGAAGGTCGGCGATGAAGTCGTTGTCCACTGCAACCAGGATGACGGCGATGACGAAGAATGTAACGGCGGAGATCCAATGTTTTCCCCGTCGCAGCGCATCTGGGGCTATGAAACGCCCGACGGATCCTTTGCCCAGTTCTGTCGCGTCCAGGATCGCCAGTTGATGCGCCGCCCAAAGCATCTGACTTGGGAAGAAAGCGGTTGCTATACCCTAACCCTCGCCACCGCCTACCGAATGCTGTTCGGCCATCGGCCGCATATCCTGCGACCCGGCCACAACGTGTTGGTCTGGGGGGCCTCGGGCGGCCTGGGGTCTATGGCTATTCAGCTTATCGCCACAGCAGGCGCCAACGCCATCGGTGTGATCAGCGATGAATCGAAGCGCGATTTCGTGCTGTCCCTTGGCGCCCGTGGCGTCGTCAATCGTAAGGACTTCAACTGTTGGGGCCGGCTGCCGGACGTGAATGGGCCGGAGTTCGCCGACTACATGAAGGAGTGCCGCAAGTTCGGCAAGGCGATCTGGGATATCACCGGCAAGGGCAATGACGTCGACTTCGTCTTCGAACACCCGGGCGAGCAGACCTTTCCTGTATCCTGCTTCGTCGTGAAGCGGGGCGGCATGGTGGTCTTCTGCGCCGGCACCACGGGCTACAACCTCACGATGGATGCACGCTTCGTGTGGATGCGACAGAAGCGCATTCAGGGTAGTCACTTCGCCAACCTGAAGCAGGCCTCTCAGGCCAACACGCTGGTGATCGAACGGCGGATCGATCCCTGCATGAGCGAAGTCTTCGCCTGGGCAGATATTCCCCGCGCCCATACCAAGATGATGCGTAACGAGCACAAGCCGGGCAATATGGCTGTTCTGGTACAGGCAAAGCGGCCAGGTTTGCGAACCCTGGACGATGCGGTGGAAGCCTGACGCCTTCGCGGATCACAGTCCACCGGAGCGATCTAGTTCACACCGCTCCGGTGGCTCGCCCTCGCCAGTTTGCCTCTCGACGATGACGGGGTCTTGCCCTGATGAGCTCACTAGCCACGCCTGAAAACTCCCTTCGGGCGATCCTTCTTTCCGACCTTTTGGACCTTTGCCAGGCAGCCTTGCCGGCGCTTGAGCGCTTTGAGGACGTGGCGCACCGCTCGCTTCAGGAGCGCATCGCGCCAAGCGGAAGAGTCGATGCGGCGCTTCTGGAGCAGGAGCAGTTTGCGGCCCATGGCTTCGCCTGGCTGGCAACCTACGTCGCTTGCCTGCGGGAGAGCCTGCACTGGGCCCAGCGGCTCCAGGCACAGGGGGCCTTGGGGGAGCTGGAGGCGCTGATCCTGCAGGCCGGCTGGGGCGAATATCTCGCTCAACTCACGGGGGGGCTGGCGCTTAGTCAGGTTGAGGTGCTGCGGCCGCAGGACCTCGGCCTGAGCGAGGAGGTTGTGGCAGACCTCCTCACTCCACAGGTTCGCTGCTTGATCAATTCGGGTAACACCTCTGCCGTCCGACAGCGCATTGCGGAGCTCAGCACCGACGGCCATTTCGGAAACCGGGGGCTGGACGAAACTGACGCCTTGATAGCCGAGCAATTCCAGCGCTTTGCAGATGAACACGCTGAGGCGGCGCATCAATGGCACCTCGCGGACGCGCTGATCCCCATGGAGGTCGTGCAATCCCTGGCCGACCTTGGCGTTTTCGGGCTTACGATCCCGGAAGAGAATGGAGGGCTCGGTCTCGGCAAGACGGCCATGTGCGTAGTGACCGAAGAGTTGTCTCGCGGTTACATCGGCCTGGGATCCCTCGGCACACGTTCGGAGATTGCCGCTGAACTGATTCGCCTCGGGGGCACCCCGGAGCAAAAGGAACGATGGCTGCCTAAAATCTCAACCGGCGAAATTTTGCCGACGGCCGTTTTCACAGAACCCAATACCGGCTCAGATCTCGGGTCGCTTCGTACGCGCGCCCGGCTAGCGGATGGTGCTTACCGGGTCACCGGCAACAAGACCTGGATCACCCATGCCGCGCGCAGTGATCTCATGACACTGCTGGTGCGCACCGATCCCAGCAGTGACAACTATCGCGGCCTGTCGATGCTCCTCGCCGAAAAGCCCCGCGGTACGGATGAAGCCCCCTTCCCTGCTCCAGGCATGAGCGGCGGCGAAATCCAGGTCCTGGGCTACCGCGGCATGAAGGAGTACGAAATCGCTTTCGACGATTTCGAAGTGCCTGCAGCCAACCTCCTAGGAGGTGTAGAAGGACAAGGCTTCAAGCAGCTGATGGCGACCTTCGAATCGGCCCGTATCCAAACTGCTGCACGGGCGGTGGGGGTTGCCCAGAATGCCATGGAGTTGGGCCTCGCCTACGCCAAAAGCCGCAATCAGTTCGGCAAGGCCATCCATGGCTTTCCACGGGTATCGGGTAAGCTAGCCTGGATGGTGGTCGAAACCATGCTGGCGCGTCAGTTGACGCTCCATGCGGCTAGAGAGAAGGATCAGGAGCGTCGCTGCGACATCGAAGCGGGGATGGCCAAACTTTTGGCCGCGCGGGTTGCGTGGGCAAATGCCGACGCCGCATTGCAGATCCATGGCGGCAATGGCTACGCTCAGGAATATCCAATTTCTCGCGTTCTCTGTGATGCACGCATCCTCAATATCTTTGAGGGTGCTGCCGAGATACAGGCCCAGGTCATCACCCGTGGCCTGCTGGCGCAGGGGAGAAACTAGACTCCGGCCAGAACGGCTGGCACAAGGGGAAAAAACAGGTAGATCATGATCCCCATCATCGATATTGCCAGCCTCTTCGGTCCTTCGACGCCCTCTCGCGATAGCGCCGACGCAGCGATCATGGCCGCAGCAGAAAGCAGCGGTTTTGCCGTGATAACGGGCCTGCCTCCCTCCATGGGCACTACATCCGCCGAACGGCAGGAGTTGCTCCGCTTCTTCTCCTTAAGCAAAGAGCAGAAGCAGCGCCTGGCTCGGCAAAAATTCACGCCTGAGAATCCCAACGTCTATCGGGGCTACTTCCCTACGCAAGAAGGGACGGCGACCTATAAGGAGGGTATAGATTTAGGTCCGGATCTGCTGGACCCCTCTCGGGCGCAAGATCACGATCCGCTGCGCGAGGCAACACCTCTTCCCGACTCGGCCGCTCTTCCCGGGTGGCGGGAAGCAGCGGCGAACTACTACCGCGCCATGGATGCGACAGGGCGCGTGCTGCTCTCTGCCATCGCGCGCGGCCTGGAGCTGCCAGAAGAAACTTTGGCGGCCCCTTTCACCGGTGGCATCTCGACCCTTCGACTGCTGCGCTATCCACCTCGGCAACTGAGCGTGACAGACGCCGTTGAGGCCGAGGAAATGACCGTAGTCCACATGGGAGAGCGGCGGTTTCTCGCAGGGAAAGCCCACGTCGATTCAGGTTTCATCACGCTCCTCCAGCAGCACGGAGTCAGCGGACTACAAGCGCAGCTTCGCGACGGGCAGTGGCATGACATCCAACCCTGCGAGGGCAGCCTGGTCATCAACTTCGGTAAGCTTCTGGAGCGCTGGACAGGGGGAAGGGTAAAGGCAACGGTCCATCGTATTCTGGCTAACCCGGACGAGCGCTTCTCCATTCCGTTCTTTTACGAGCCGCGGGCCGATGCCCGGATCGCCCCCCTCCCGCTCCCGAATGCTGAGCGATTCGAACCCTTTACCTATGGCGACCATCTTTGGAGCGCTATGACGCGGTTCGTCGAATTCCAGGGACTAGAGCATCTGCGGATGATGAGGACGGCCTGAGGCAAAGCTTGGCCCAATGAGGGGAAGCGGCCAATCTCTGATCCATGACATCGCTCAGCCTGCTTTCGCTTCTTCTTAGTATCTATGCCGTCGTGACGGGGCTGTTTCTGATATCAGAGAACCGGCGGCCGCAATCGACGCTGGCCTGGATGCTTGCCTTTCTTTTCGCGCCGGGCATCGGGGTGGTCATCTACTTCTTCTTTGGACGGCACAGAAAGGCTTTCGCCAAACGTAGTCGTCTCTTGAGACAGAGCTTCGATCATCGGGTCGTGCCCGTCCTATCCGCCTTGCAGGTGCGCCAAGGTGCGGCCGTCCGGCGACTGGAGGCACAAGGACCGCTCCACCGAAAGCTCGTTCGCTTGGTTACGCAGAATGCCTTGTCATCGCTCACCACGCGCAACCAGGTAGAGATCCTGCAGAATGCGAGTAGCTTCTACCCCAGCCTGCTGAAGGACATAGAAGAAGCGCAGCATTCGATTCACCTGCAGTTCTTTATCTGGCGTGTGGATGAGTTCACCACGCAGCTGAAAAACTTGCTGATTGCCAAGGCGAAAGAAGGAGTGAAGGTCCGCCTTCTCTACGATCCCATCGGGTCTTTCTTCAGCATGAGCCGGCACTATGTCGCCAAGCTGCGGGCCGGGGGTATCCAGATGGCGCCGACATCCCCCATCTACCAGCTTCACACCATCAGTTACCGCAACCACCGCAAGATCACCGTGATCGATGGCCGGATCGGCTATCTGGGCGGGATGAACATGGGGCAGGAGCACCTGGATGGGGGCAGAGGCTACGCGGGCTGGCGAGATACCCAGATCCGTCTCGAGGGGGAAGCAGTTACGGTTCTACAGACGGTCTTTATGATCGATTGGTATAACGCGACGAGAGAAAGCGTCTTCTCGAAGGACTATTTCCCTACGCCAAGTCTGCCACAGACGACGCCGGATCTGCCTGTGCAGATCCTGACGTCGGGCCCCGACTCGCGCTGGGAAGCCATTCGGCAGCAGTACGCCCAGATGATCACGGCCGCTCGACATCACGTCTATATCCAGACGCCCTACTTCATCCTCGATACAAGCATAGCCGAAGCGCTCTCCATCGCTGCCATGTCCGGTATCGACGTTAGGGTCATGATGGGCGCGCCGGGCCTCCGCGATCGTGTTCCCGGATGGGCCGCTAACACCTTCATGGCGGATGTAGCGCGAGCCGGCGTAAAGGTCTTCCTGTACGAGAAGGGCTACTTACACACCAAGACTATCGCTGTGGATTCAGAAATCTGCTCGATCGGCTCGGCCAACCTCGATATCCGCAGCTTCAGCATCAATTACGAACTAAACGCGGTGCTTTATAACGCAGCGCTAACTCGCGAACTGGAGGCCGCCTTCGCCAGCGATCTTGACCACTGCAGGCACTTTGACCCTGCCGCCTACGAAGCGCGCCCTCTCCTCCTCCGCTTTCGCGATTCCACGGCTCGGCTTTTCTCTCCGCTGCTTTGAGGTGCTGCGCGATCAACTGGCTTCCACACCTGTCGGCATGGCGCAAGTCACGCCGGTGCTCCCCAGCCCGCAGTAGCCCGCCGGGTTCTTCGAGAGGTACTGCTGGTGGTAGTCTTCGGCAAAGTAGAAGGGGGGTGCAGAGCGTATCTCCGTGGTGATCGGACCGAAACCGGCCGCCCGCAGTTGGGCGCCATAAGCTTTTGCGGAGGCCTCCGCCGCTAGCTGCTGCTCCTCCGAGTGAATGTAGATCGCGCTCCGATACTGTGTACCTATGTCATTCCCCTGACGCATTCCCTGGGTGGGATCATGCGCCTCCCAGAAGGTCTTGAGCAGCTGATTGTAAGAGATCTGCTTTGGATCGAAGACCACCCGCACCGCTTCCGCATGGCCTGTCAGGCCGCTGCAAGTCTCTTCATAGGTCGGGTTGGGCGTATGCCCTCCCTGATAGCCCACGGCCGTGACCCAGACACCAGGAAGCTGCCAGAAAACGCGCTCCGCACCCCAAAAGCAGCCGAGCGCAAAGTCCGCAATTTCAAGATGGGCTGGATAAGGCGGCAAGAGCGATCGCTTGTTGACATGATGCGGACCGGCCGGGGCAAGCGCCTCCGAACGCCCGGGCAAGGCTTCTGCCAGCGTCGGCAATCGTGGAGCATTATGGCGGAAAAACATGACTGATTTCCTCCTGAGGAGATTTGCTTATGATCTGGCATCTCCTGCACCAGCTGTTAAGCCTTGCCCTATGCGAAAACCCAACCATACCGCCACAAGGCAAAGCAGAAGCGAAAGCATGATGTTAGCCGCTGCCAAGCCTGGCTGACCCCGCATCAGAAAAAGCAGGCTCTCCAAGCTGAACAGGGAAAAGGTGGTGAAGCCGCCGCAAAAGCCGGTCATCACGAAGTGGCGCGCGGAAGAGTCGGACGATCTGAATCGACCGGCTGCCAGACCAATGGCGCAAGAGCCCACCACGTTCACGAACAGAGTGCTCCAGACAATCCCGGTGTTTATCGACACAGGGGACAAGGTCGCGATTTCCCACCTCAAGATCCCGCCGACCATGCTGCCGATGGCAATCATGAACATTCGTGTGCAGGTTGGCATCAGCCTACTGCCGCCAGGCATTCCGCCACACCTTCGATAGCCGCCCAACCGGCTGCCGCGGCTGCCAGACATCCCGCAACCGAACCGAAAACGTAGAGCAAGGCTCGGCCGTGCAGGCCCGCGCGCAGTGCGTCCAGGGTCTGCAAACTGAAGGTCGAAACACTTGTGTAACTACCGAGAAAGCCGGCGACGAAAAGCAGCTGGATAGCAGGTTCGCTAACTCCGACGACGTTCCCCACAGCAAGAGCAGAGACGCTCCCGATTAGAAAACTCCCGGACAGATTCACCGCCAGGGTTCCCCAGGGAAAACCACCGCTCGATCGGCTGTCGATGAGGCCGGAGAATGCGTAGCGGGCGATCCCGCCGCCAGCGCTGCCCAGTGCGACGAGCAGTACTGCCGCCCAGCTGTGCAAGGGCCTCAGAGTCCCAAAACGTTCCGCATGCTATAGAAGCCCGCTGGCTGCTGCGCCGACCACAGGGCCGCCTTGACGGCGCCCCGCGCGAAAAGATCTCGGTTGGAGGCGCGATGGCCAAGTTCCAACCTCTCCCCGTCGGTGGCGAAGATAACGCAGTGCTCGCCGGTCACGTCCCCGCCGCGCAGACTGGCGAAGCCAATCTCACCGGCAGGCCGCGCACCGGTGATGCCGCTCCGGCGGGCGTTTGCCACCTCATCAAGATCCCGACCTCGCCCCTTCGCCGCGGCCTCGCCGAGCAGAAGAGCTGTCCCTGAAGGTGCATCCACCTTGTGGCGATGATGCATTTCGACGACCTCAATGTCGTAATCGGGCCCAAGAGTCCGCGCCGCCTGTTCGATCAGCAAAGCCAGCAGGTTGACGCCGAAACTCATGTTGCGGTCGTAAACCAGAGGAATGGCCTGGGCCGCCTCGCGAAGAATCGAAAGCTGCGTCTCCCCCATTCCCGTCGTACCGACGATGAGGGCTTTCCCCGCCTGTGCCGCCAGACGCGCGTGGGCTGCCGTGGCATCAGGCGCTGTGAAGTCAATCGCGACGTCGCATGCGGCCAAGGCTTCCGCGGTATCCGTGGTAGCTTTCGCTCCAACTTCACCGTGACCAGCAAGAATCCCCAGATCTTGACCTGCCAGGGGGCTATCCGGGCGAAGGCTGCCGGCAACGAGACGAGCACCTTCTGTCTCTAGCGTCATGGCAAGGAGACGCCGTCCCATGCGCCCGCCGCAGCCAAGAACAGCAATCTTCGTACCCTGCATCCCTCTTGCTCCCTCACATGCAGATCGCTTCTACTAAAGTCGCAAGGCAGTTCCGCCTCTTGACGCCGGGCCGTCGCGCGACTTGCTTAGACTCTGATGGTTCAGATCATACGCGATCCTTCCCAAGTCGCGAGCACGAAGCCTGGGAACCGCCTCACTGTTTTCTATGACGGCGGATGCGCGCTCTGTCGCCAACAGGTCGCCTTCTGGCAGCGGCTAGACCGGGAGGGGCTGATTGAATGGCAGGATATCAGCCAGGATGCGCGGCCGCTCCTGAGGACAGGCATTTCCCACCGCCTTGCGCTCCGGCGGCTTTACGCCCGTGCGCCCGATGGCAGAATCCTGCATGGTGCCCGCGTTATCGCGGCAGTTATGTGCCAGGTTCCCGCACTGCAGCTTGTCGGCCGCCTTGTCAAAGTACCGCCCTTTATCTGGATGTTTGACTTGCTCTACCTGCTTATTTCGCCACTGCGACGGCTGCTGACTGGTCGCTGGCGGAACTGCTGCGGTGACGAGTGATAGGGGGACATTTGCGCCCCTTTCCGCATGGCGTCGCATAGCAGCTGTCCGAGGTCTGGTTCTTTCAGCCAAGCCAGCAGATGTGGTAGCCTAGCAGCTGCCTTAACCACAGTGGTTGTCGTATCATGTCACAAGGGACGATCGCGCTGGCGTCCGATCACGCCGGATTCGCCCTTAAGCAGGTCCTGGCGGAGCATGTGCGTGCGCAGGGCTATGAGGTCATGGACCTGGGAACCCACACCCCGGACTCGGTGGATTACCCCGATTATGGGACGGCGATGGCAGAGGCCATTGCAAAGGGCGCGGCGGAGAAGGGAATCCTCGTTTGTGGAACGGGGATCGGAATATCCATTGCCGCCAATCGCCACCACGCTGTACGCGCGGCCCTCTGTCACAACAGCAGCACGGCGCGCCTGGCGCGGCAGCACAACGACGCAAACGTCCTGGCACTTGGGGCTCGGATAGTCGGCGAAGAAGTAGCTAAAGATTGTGTCAGCGCCTTTCTTGAGACCGCCTTCGAAGGCGGCCGCCATGCCGGACGCGTTGCCAAACTAGGCAGCGGGGCCTAAGCCGTCTGCTGCTGCGCGTTTTAATTGAGGACCCATCAACAAAATGAGTGTCGAGACTAGCCCCGCCTTCTTCACCGCTGGCCTGCGCGAGAGCGATCCGGATCTTGCCGACGCCGTGGGTGCTGAGCTGCACCGTCAGCAGCACCAGATCGAGCTGATCGCCAGCGAGAACATCGTTTCGCGCGCGGTGCTAGAGGCACAGGGCTCCGTTCTCACCAACAAGTACGCGGAAGGCTATCCCGGCCGTCGCTACTACGGCGGCTGTGAGGCGGTCGACATCGTCGAAGAACTGGCGATTTCCCGCGCCAAGCAACTCTTCGATTGCAGCTTTGTAAACGTGCAACCTCATTCGGGTGCCCAAGCCAATCAGAGCGTCATGCTCGCGCTCCTGAAGCCCGGCGATACCTTTCTGGGCCTGTCCCTCTCTGCTGGCGGTCACCTGACCCATGGCGCCGCCCCCAACCTGTCCGGCAAGTGGTTCAACGCCGTCCAGTATTCGGTGCGCGAAGAGGATGGCCTGATCGACTTCGATGAAGTCGAGCGGCTAGCAAGGGACTACAAGCCCAAGATGATCATCGCAGGCGGCTCGGCTTATCCGCGAGTGCTCGACTTTAAGCGCTTCCGCCAGATTGCCGATGAAGCAGGCGCTTACCTCATGGTGGATATGGCCCATTTCGCTGGGCTGGTCGCCGGCGGTGTGCACCCAAGTCCGCTACCTCACGCCCACGTCGTCACCACCACCACTCACAAGACCTTGCGCGGCGCCCGCGGCGGCATGGTGTTGAGCAACGATCCGGATATCGGCAAGAAGATCAACTCCGCCACTTTCCCGGGACTGCAAGGTGGCCCGCTGATGCATGCGATTGCCGGCAAGGCCGTCGCGTTGGGTGAAGCGCTGCATCCCTCCTTCAAGGATTATGCGCGCCAAGTGGTGGAGAATGCGCAAGTCCTTTCCGACACCTTGAAGGATGGCGGTGTCGATATTGTCACCGGCGGCACCGACACGCATCTGCTCCTGGTGGATCTGCGGCCCAAGGGGCTGACCGGAAATATTGCGGAGCAGAGCCTCGATCGCGCCGGAATTACCTGCAACAAGAACGGGGTTCCCTTTGATCCCGAGAAGCCCACGATCACGTCCGGGATCCGCCTTGGCACCCCGGCAGGTACCACCCGAGGCTTCGGGACGGAGGAGTTTCGGGCGATCGGCGAAATGATTACCGAGGTCCTCGATGGGTTGGCCGCCAATCGAGAGGACAACAGCGCTGTTGAGCAGAAAGTTCGGTCGCGAGTGCAGGAGCTCTGCAAGCGCTTCCCGATCTATCCCGAACTGGTAGTCTGACCAGGACGGCTTGCGCGCGTCGACGAAGAGGGGGGAGTGATGCGGTGCCCATTCTGCGGCCACGAGGATACACAGGTTAAGGATTCTCGGCCGACGGAGGATGCCTCTGCAATCAGGCGTCGACGTCACTGCCCCGACTGCGGGGCGCGCTTCACCACCTTCGAGCGCGTGCAACTTCGCGAACTTACCGTTGTGAAGTCGGACGGCAAGCGCCAGCCCTTCGACCGAGACAAGCTCTTGCGATCGATGCAGATTGCCTTGCAGAAGCGAGCCATCGACCAGGAGCGGCTCGAGCGGATCGTCAATGGAATCGTCCGCAGGCTGGAAAGTACCGGCGACGCGGAGATACCGACGAAAATGATCGGCGAGATGGTCATGGACGCCCTCTCCACCCTGGATCAAGTCGCCTACATCCGCTTCGCTTCCGTCTACCGCAACTTCAGGGAGGCCAGCGACTTCGGCGAATTCGTCGGCAAGCTGGGGGGCGAAGCCGAAGAGGCCTGATGACGTGCGCGGAGCTGCCCGATGAACGCGAGCGATCGCGCTCACATGCGCGCGACTTTGCTCCTGGCCCGGCGAGGGCTGGGGCGAACCGCACCCAATCCTGCAGTCGGCTGCATCCTTGTTCATGAGGGTCGGGTCGTGGGGCGCGGCTGGACCCAGCCTGGTGGTCGTCCCCATGCGGAGACGGAAGCGCTTCGTCGCGCCGGTGACGCGGCCAGGGGCGCGACAGCCTTCGTCAGTCTTGAACCCTGCTCTCATCAAGGCGTAACCGGCCCCTGCGCAGACGCACTCGTTGCTGCTGGCATCCGGCGCTGTGTCATTGCCTGCGAAGATCCTGATCCACGCGTGAGTGGGAGGGGCATCGCGCGACTTCGAGCAGCGGGTGTTCAGGTTGAGATAGGATTGCTCCGGGAAGAGGCAAAAGCGCTGAATAGCGGATTCATCCTTCACCGTCTGGAGGCCCGCCCCAGTGTCACCTTGAAGCTGGCGACGACCCTGGACGGGAAAATCGCCCTGGCCACCGGAGAGAGCCGCTGGATCACCGGCCCGGAGGCGCGCGAGCGGGCTCATCTCGTCCGTGCCGAGCACGATGCCATTCTTGTCGGCTCCGGCACGGCAATTGCCGATGATCCACGCCTCGACGTACGTCTTCCCGGTCTGGCTGCCCGCCGGCCGTTGCGGGTTGTCTTGGATCCCAGCCTGCGTCTCCCGCCTTCGCTGGACTTTATTGTCCGTGCCAAGGAACATCCGACCCTCATCATCACCCGCAAGGGCCATGCTCAAGATCGCCTACAAGCTCTGGAGGCACCGGGCGTGGAGATCGCCGCCATCGCCGACTGCGATTCCCAAGGGCGTCCGCAGCCGACTGCCGTGCTCCAGGAACTCGCCTGCCGCGGCATAACGCGCCTGATGATCGAAGGCGGGGCCGGCATCGCCGCCAGCTTTCTCGCCAGCGGCTCGATCGATCAGTTGCTCTGGTTCCGTGCCGGCAAGGTGATCGGCGGCGACGGGCGCCCTTCCGTTGAGGCGCTTGGACTGACGGCTCTATCATCAGCTCCCGCCTTCGAACTTCAGCAGGTCGAGCGCCTCGGTGGGGACCTGCTGGAAACCTGGGGAAGGAAGGGCTAAGTAGACCCCCATGTTCACCGGCATCATCACTGATCTGGGCCACCTGCGCGCCAGAAGCGAACGACCAAACAGGGACCTTCAACTTGTCGTTGAGACGAGCTGGGAAACTGCAGAGTTGGAGCTGGGCGCTTCCGTGGCCTGTAACGGGGTCTGCCTGACGGTGGTAAACCGCGGGCCAAATCAACTCATTTTTGATGTTTCGACAGAGACCCTTTCAAAGACGACCATTGGCAGCTGGGAGGCCGGCAAGCGGATCAACCTGGAGCGCTCACTGCGCCTGGGCGATGAACTGGGAGGCCATTTGGTCTACGGTCATGTCGATGGCATTGCAGAGGTGCTCGCCCTTACGCCGGAAGCAGGCTCGCTGCGATTTCGCATTGGCGCCCCCCACGACATCCTGCGCTTCCTGGCGCCCAAGGGCTCTGTGGCGCTCGATGGCGTGTCCCTGACGGTGAATGAGGTACAGAACGACAGCTTCGGCGTGAACATTATCCCACACACGGCCGCCTTAACGACCTTCGGCCTCTATCGCCCGGGAGACCGGATCAACCTGGAAGTAGATATGTTGGCGCGTTACGTTGCCCGCCTCTTCCCGAAGCCCGAGTAGGCTCAAACCCATGTCCCTAACACAGTCGCAAGAACCCTGGCGCGTCAGCTTCAGCGAGCTGGTGTCGCCGATTGATGAGATCATTGAAGAGGCCCGCAACGGCCGGATGTTCATCCTGGTTGACGATGAAGATCGGGAGAATGAGGGCGATCTTGTGATCCCCGCCCAGATGGCGGGACCTGAAGCCATAAACTTCATGGCCAAGTTCGGTCGCGGCCTCATTTGTCTGGCCATGACGCGCGAGCGGATCGAGCAGCTTGGCCTGCCGATGATGGCGCGCAAGAACGAGTCCCGGCACGAAACCGCCTTTACCGTTTCCATTGAGGCGCGTGAGGGTGTCACCACCGGGATCTCCGCTTCCGATCGCGCCCATACCGTCGCGGTCGCCATCGATCCGAGCAAGGGCCCGGAAGACATCGCGACGCCCGGGCATGTTTTCCCCCTCATGGCAAGAGATGGTGGCGTTCTGGTCCGGATCGGGCATACCGAAGCGGCCGTGGATATCGCGCGCCTGGCAGGACTCTACCCCGCCGGGGTGATCTGCGAGATCATGAACGACGATGGCACCATGGCGCGGCGCGACGACCTGATCGCTTTTGCACAGCGTCACGGGCTGAAGATAGCCACCATCGCCGATTTGATCGCCTATCGGCGGCGCCACGACAAGATCGTGGAACGCGTGCTTGAGCAGACCTTCATGAGTCGCCATGGCGGCAACTTCAAGCTCGCCATCTACCGGAACGTGGTAAGTGGCGCCGAGCATGTTGCGCTGTGGAAGGGCAATATCGACCCTGAGACACCCGTGCCAGTTCGCGTCCACGCGTTGTCGGTGCTGGACGACGTTCTTGGGGATGAAGCACTGGGTCGAGGAGGCGAGTTGCAGGCCGCGATGGATCAGATCGCAGCCGAGGAGCAGGGGGTTGTCGTACTGATCCGTGACCCCTCCCCCGCCTCCCTGACAGAACATCTGGCGGCCCGCGCAGAGGGCCGCGATGCACCCGAGGTTGCGCTGCGCGACTATGGCGAAGGCGCCCAGATTCTACTGGATCTGGGAGTTCGCCGTATGATGCTGCTGCACAACACCCGCCACACCATCGTAGGCCTGGACGGCTATGGGCTGAGCGTCGTCGGCCAACGGCCGTTGCGACACTCGTCTGAGGACAAGGATTGACATGACCACTGCAAGCCGTTCGCCCCGTATCCTCGTCGTCGAGGCGCGTTTCTATGAAGAGATCGCCGATGAGCTCTATGCTGGGGCGGAAGCGGCACTTCGCGAAGCCGGCGCGGAAGTGGAGCGCATCGCCGTACCTGGCGCCTTCGAGATTCCGGCGGCAATTTCCATGGCAGTTGATGCGTCGCACCACGCGGGGACCAATTTTGACGGCTATGTGGCCCTCGGCTGCGTGATTCGGGGAGAGACGAGCCATTACGACTACGTCTGCGGTGAAAGCGCACGGGCGCTTCAGGAACTGGCCTATGGAGACAATCTGGCCATTGGCTACGGCATTCTCACAGTAGAGGACCAGGAACAGGCTTGGGCCAGGGCAGACCGCAAGCGAAAGAACAAGGGGCGTGATGCGGCGCTTGCCTGCCTGCGCATGGTGGAACTTCGCAAGAAGTTCGGCTTGGACGGGGACTAGCTGGAGATGGCATCTAGCCCTTCTCAAGGGGATCGCGGCAGTCGTCAGGAGCGTGTCATGCGCCGTCGCCGGGCGGCGCGCCTGGCGGCTGTGCAGGCGCTCTATCAAGCCGACATCAACACCGCCGCTCCCGACAAGGTGGCGCTCGAATTCTTGCAGCATCGGCTGACAGAGGACCTGGATGGACTTACCCTGGGCGATATCGACCAGGAGCTCTTCCTTAAGGTGTTCCGCGGAACCCATGAGAAGCGTGCGGAACTCGATGATATGTTGATGGCGGTCATTGCGGAGGACTGGACCGTGGAGCGCCTCGACTCCATGCTGCGCCACATCCTGCGCGCCGCAACCTGGGAGCTCGGCTATCATCCGCAGGCCCCCGCGAAGGTGCTGGTAGCGGAATACGTCGGACTGGCTCATGACTTCTTTGCCGCGCGCGAAGCCGGCATGGCCAACGGTATGCTCAACCGTTTGGCGCGCGATCTCAGGCCCGAGGAGTTCTCTCCAACTTGAGCAACCTTGCCCTTGGCCAGAAGACCTCGAGCGGTGGAAACCACACCTGATGCGCGGTGAGTTCGAGCAAATCAGGAAGGTATGGGCACCGCTCGCCGCAGGAGCACCAGGGGCCTACGACCTGCGCAACGATGCGGCGGTGGTGCGCCCGCCTCCCGGCGAGGAACTGGTAGTTACGCTCGATACTTTGGTCGAGGGCATTCACTTCCTGGCTGACGATCCGCCGGAACTCCTAGCTCGCAAGCTGCTTCGGGTAAATCTCTCGGATATTGCCTCCATGGGAGGCCGCGCCCTTGGCTACCTGTTGTCGACGGCCTGGTCTTCCCGCATCGATGACGCCTGGGTCGAGGCCTTTGCCGCAGGTTTGGCTGCGGATCAGGCGGAATTTTCGGTTCACCTGCTGGGAGGCGACACGGTGCGCACACCAGGGCCTCTCACCCTTTCGCTCACTGCGTTTGGCAGTGTAGCGCAGGGCCGAGGGCTGACCCGCGCCGGCGCCGCGCCGGGCGACCTGCTCTACGTCTCGGGCTGCATTGGCGACGGGGCAATGGGCCTCCTTTGCCGGCGAGGAGAGCTTCGATCGCTGTCGCTGCAAGAGCAGGACTATCTGGAACAGGCTTACCGACTCCCCCAGCCTCGCATGGCCTTGGGTCAAGCCCTGTTAGGGCTGGCCAGCGCTTGCCTGGACGTTTCCGATGGGCTGCTCGCTGACGTGAGTCACCTAGCTAAGGAGTCCGGCCTGCGCGCCACTATCGAAGCCCCGAAGGTACCGCTTTCCACAGCTACGGCCTCGGCAGTCGCCGCAGACCCGGAAATGTTCGCCTTGGCCCTAAGTGGCGGCGACGACTATGAGCTCGCTTTTGCCAGCCCACCGAGCCACCAGGGACACATAGAGGCGCTGTCCCAGCACCTGGGCTTGCCGCTCACCTGCATTGGCCACTTTTCAGACGGCGACGGCCTGGTCGTTCTGGATCGCGAGGGCGAGCCTCTTGAGCTTGGCGGGCGAGGCTGGGTTCACTTTTGATCGAAATAACGCGATCTTACACTTGCA
>JAJUFM010000005.1 GCA_029265995.1 Rhodospirillaceae bacterium
AGGGCGGCGGCACCCGCGGTGGCCATAAGGCTTCGGCGGCTCAAGGCGGGTACGGAACTCTTCATGGGCAGCACACTCTTCTTCAGGTGGAAGGAGGACGGTCTAGATGAGCGTCGCGCTGGCCCGACGCCTCCTACAGTTAGGCTCAGGATGAAGAAACTGCCAGAAAGCAGGCGTGTCACGATCGTGACGGTCATGAGGCACGGACAAGGAATTAACCTCGTCGGACTACGGTCAGAGGTAGAAGCGCCCTTTTTCGCCCCGGATGGCGATCTGCCCTACCCGATGCGCAGGGCCACCCATTGGTATTCGCCGTTGCGCAGGACCAGGAGAGTTACCACCCGGTACCCTTCGTCGCGGGCCTGCTCCACGTGCTGGACGACGTCGTCAGGTGTCGCAACCGGTTCCTGATCCATCTCGACGATCAGGTCGCCGGCGCGCAAGCCGCGTTCTGCGGCATCGCTCGCAGGAGCGACCTCGATGACAACGACGCCCTGCGCATCCGCTTCGATCTGGAAGCGCTGCTGCAACTCCTCGTTCAAGGGGCTCAAGGTCAAGCCGAGATCATCGATAGCTTTCTCCCGGCTTTCAGGTTCCTCGGGTAGAGGCAGAGCCGTCGCTACCGTTTCGTCGAGCAACCCGAGATCGACTTCAAGCGTTTTGGCTTCACCGCGGCGCCAAATGGTCACTTCAACCGACCGGCCAATGGGAGTTTCGGCAACCATTCGCGGCAGTCGCCGCATTTCGCTAACTTCGCGGCCGTCGAACTCCAGGATCACGTCTCCCTGCTCGATGCCCGCCTCGGCAGCAGGCCCGCCTTCTACCACCGACGCTACCAGGGCACCGTTCGTGTTCGGCAGGCGCAGCCCCTCGGCAAGTTCATCCGTCAAGGTTTGGATATGAACGCCCAGCCAGCCGCGACGAACCTCCCCGAACTCCTTAAGACTGTCGATGATGCCCCGCGCCATGCTGGAGGGAATGGCAAACCCAATACCAACGGAGCCGCCAGAGGGCGAGAAGATGGCCGTGTTCACGCCGATCACCTCGCCGTTCATGTTGAAGGTGGGTCCGCCCGAGTTTCCCCGATTGATGGAGGCATCGGTCTGCAGGAAGTCATCGTAGGGGCCGGCGTTGATGTCGCGCTGGCGCGCAGAAATGATGCCGGCAGTCAAGGAGCCGCCCAAGCCGAAGGGATTGCCAATCGCCAGTACCCAATCGCCCACGCGCGATGCGTCACTGTCGCCCCAGCGTGCGGCCGGAAGCGGCTGATCGCTCTCCACCTTCAGGAGAGCCAGATCCGTCTTGTCATCGGAGCCCACAACCTCGGCCTGAATGGCCGTGTTGTCGTGCAGCCGGACCATGATCTCGTCGGCACCATCAACTACGTGATGATTGGTGACGATGTAACCGTCGGGATCGATAATGAACCCTGAACCGAGGGAAGCCTGGCGCCGCTGTTGAGGAATCGACGGCATATCTTCGCCGCCCCGGCGCTCGAAGAATTCTCGAAACAGCTCCTCGAAGGAATCGCCGCCTGGCCCGCCTTCGACCAGATGACTGGTGGAGATGTTCACCACTGTCGGCAGGAGCTCTTCGGCCAGATCGGCAAAGCTTTCCGGAACGCCTCGCGCCTCGGCGGTAGAGGCCAGAGCGAGCGCTGCGAAGGCGAGGAGCCATCCGCGCACAGCCCGACGGCTGAACAGGGTGATCCGGCTGAGCGCCGAGACTGCGGATGATGACCTTTTCGTAATGACGATATGCTGCATCGCGCGCGTTCTGCCTCTCCTCAGGGCCGCCATTCCCGGCGCTCGTCGGCGCTGTGGCGTGTTGATCGTTGCCGCTCGAGTGTAGCGCCCCGCAGGCGTAGCAGAAAGCAGAGACCAACGCGCCTTCCCAACGGGGGGCTTTTGTCCTTAAACCTCTCCCACTCGATCGGCCAACGTCAACCTGTCGTTGCTTATCGCGGATTGCGCCGCATCAGGCTGATGCGCCTGGACGCTTGGCAGGAATGAACTGGCTTCCTCGGGTTGTTGCCGAGTAGTCGATGACGTGGATCGACTTATTCAACCCCGCAGCAGCCAGACGAAGAAGGTGCCCAGAGCCATGGCAGCCAAGCCACCGCTGCGCAGGACCGAAGGGGGAACCTGCGCGAGCAGTAGCAAAACCCGCTGAGGTACGTTGGGAGCGAGAGCGAGCATCAAGCCCTCGATGACGAGGACGAGCGCCAGAGCAGTGAAAAGATCGTTCACATCAAAACCCTGGCGCTCGTATCAAACACAGCAAAGCAGACGATAAATCACTCTTCGCTATCGTCAGCGGCGGTGCTGGGCGCCTCGTCCTGGCCGTTCGAAGCAGCCTCTGGTTCTTCAGCAGGGCGCTCGGCTGCCTGTGGCAAGCCATCGCTATTCACACTGTTGAAGTGACGGAAGAACTCGTTATCTGGCTGCAGCACAAGCAGGCTGTTATCACCTTGGACTGCTTCTCGATAGGCTTCCATTGAACGATAGAACTCGAAGAAGTCGTTGTCCGTCCCGAAGGCTTCGCTGAGAATGCGGGTGCGCTGGCCTTCACCTTGACCCCGAAGAATTTCAGCTTCGCGAGTGGCCTCGGCACGTATGACCGTCGCTTCTCGATCAGCGCTCGCCCGGATCCGCTGTGCTTGCTCAAACCCTTGGGCGCGAAACTCGGCGGCTTCCCTTTCACGCTCGGACTGCATGCGGTCATAGACGGCTTGGCCGGTCTCGTCCGGCAGATCGGAGCGGCGGATCCGCACGTCGACAATTTCGATGCCAAAGCGCGCCACCTCGTCGTTCACCTGGTTGCGGATGTCGTTCATGATGGCGACACGTTCATCGGACAGAACGGCACCCAGGGTCGCGTTACCCAACACGCCTCTCATCGTGGCGTTGACGATCGCGTCGAGGCGGTTGGCAGCTACGGCTTCCGTCCGAACAGCCTGATAGAAGCGCAAAGGGTCGACGATGCGGTAGCGCGCATAGGAGTCGACCAAGAGCGGCCGCTGGTCGCTCAGCAGCACCCGCTGGGTCGGCGGATCGAGGTTCAGGACGCGGCGCTCGTAGGTCAGCACGTTCTGAATGAAGGGGATCTTGAACTTGAGCCCTGGCTCCGTAATGACCCGCTTCGGGTCACCGAACTGCAGAACCAGCGCCTGCTGTGACTGGTGGACCGTGAAGAGCGACGCCAGCCCCAGGATGATGAGGGCGCCGAGGACAATCAGCAGCGGTGCGATCAAGCGTGTTTTCATCTTAACTCTCCTCGCCCCTAGCGATCTTGACCGCTAGAGCCGGGCATGCGGCGCTGCAGTTCGTTTAATGGCAGATACGGCACGACACCTTCCGTGCCGGTGCCCATGATGACCTTGTTGGTGTTGCCCAGGACCGATTGCATGGTCTCCAGATACATGCGGCGCATGGCCACTTCCGGATCCACAAGGTAGGCCTCGTAGACGCTCAAGAAACGCTGTGCTTCACCTTCGGCCTCATTGATGATTCGCTCGCGATAGGCATTGGCCTCCTGGATGATCTGCTGCGCGTCACCGCGTGCGCGAGGCAGAATGTCGTTCCGGTAGGCTTCTGCTTCGTTTCGCAAACGATCCCGGTCCTGCAGGGCGCGCTGCACGTCGTTGAAGGCGTCGATCACCTGCTGAGGCGGCTGGACCTGTTGCAGCTGTACCTGCGTGATTTCGATACCGGCTTCATATTCGATCATCAGTTCCTGCAGCAGGTCGCGGGTATCGACTTCGATGTTCTGGCGCGATTCAGTCAGTGCGCGCTGAATGTCGGTGCGACCTATAACCTCGCGCATCGCGGCTTCGGCCGCGGTCTTCACCGTCTCTTCCCGATCCCGGATGTTGAAAAGGAACATGCCGGCATCTGAAATCTTCCAGAAGACGGTGAAGTCGATATCGATGATGTTCTGGTCGCCGGTCAGCATCAGGCTTTCTTCCGGCACGTCACGCGCAGAGCGCGCGCTCCCGGTGCCGGTCGTGCGGTAGCCGATCTCGATCGAGTTAATGGCCTCGACCGACGGCGTGAGCACCGTCTCGATGGGGTAGGGCAGATGCCAGTTCAGTCCTGGCTGCGTCGTCTCGACCCACTTGCCGAAGCGCAAGACCACGCCCTGCTCGTCCGGCTGTACGCGATAGAAGCCCGAGAGCATCCAGAGAACCAGAAGCACCGCAATGGCTATTAGAATGCCGCGGCCGCCGCCAACGCCTCCGGGAACGGCGCCCTTCAAACGCTCCTGGCTGCGGCGAATCATCTCCTCGAGGTCTGGCGGGCGCTGGCCATAGCCGCCCCCACCGCTACCGCTTCCACCGCCTTGGCCCCAGGGACCTCCCGTATTCCCTGAGCCGCCGCCCCCTCCCCAAGGGCCGCCGCCGCCGCTGCCGCCGGACTGCCAAGGCATATTCTAACTCCCAAAGTTCCTGCTGCTGTGAACCCGGCTGCTGTACAAACCGGCGGGCGAGATCCTATATCATTGCCCAAGACCGGGCACGAGCGTGATTAAGTGCCGGAAGCTCCGAAGATATTGAGTGACGAGGGGATTGCAAGCATGACCGGACCGAGCGAAGGCCAGATTCGCGAGGCTCTGAGCAAGGTCCGTGATCCGGACAGCGGCGAGGATATCATCAGCCGCAACATGGTGAGCGGACTGGTGATACGCGACGGCAACATTGGCTTCGCGATTGAGGTGGATCCACAACGCGGGCCGCACCTGGAGCCCCTGCGCAAGGCGGCGGAACAGGCGGTAGCTGCCGTACCCGGCGTGCTCTCCGTCACTGCCGTACTGACCGCGCAGCGAGAGGCTTCGTCGCCCCAGACCGCTGGCAGTGCCGCGCAACCTAAACCTTCTCCTGCTCAGCAGCAGGCACAGGGTCCTGGTGCGCGCAGGGCGTTGGTGCCGGGCGTGAAGCACATTGTCGCCGTCGCCAGTGGCAAGGGGGGCGTCGGCAAGTCCACCACGGCCGTCAACTTTGCCTTGGGCCTCGCGAGCCTCGGCCTGCGCGTCGGCATGCTCGATGCGGACATCTACGGGCCATCGCAGCCGCGCATGATGGGGATCGGAGGGCGCCCGACTTCAACCGACGGGAAGATTCTGAAGCCGCTGGAAAACTATGGCGTGAAGTGCATGTCCATGGGCTTCCTGGTGGCCGAGGATACGCCGATGATCTGGCGCGGCCCCATGGTCCAGTCGGCGCTCTCGCAGATGCTGCGTGATGTGGACTGGGGCGAACTCGATGTGCTGGTGGTCGATATGCCGCCCGGCACTGGCGATGCGCAGCTGACCATGGCCCAGCAGGTTCCTCTTTCCGGCGCCGTGATCGTTTCGACGCCCCAGGACATCGCTCTGATCGATGCGCGCAAGGGGCTTAACATGTTCCGCAAGGTCGATGTGCCTGTTCTCGGAATTATCGAGAACATGAGTCTCTACATTTGCCCGAACTGCGGCCATGAGGCGCATATCTTCGGCCATGGCGGCGCGGCTCAGGAGGCGCGGAAGCTAGGCGTGGATCTGCTGGGAGAGATACCGCTCCACATCGAGATCCGGGAAACGGCGGATTCCGGCAGGCCCATCGTGGTAAGCAAACCCGACAGCCCGCACGCTCAGGCCTACCTCGAGATTGCGCGCAAGGTACAGGGTAAGCTCGACGGCGCCCGCCGCGCTGCACCGAAGATCGTGATGGAGTAGCCGCCTTGTTCCAGCGACGCTTCAGCGGCCCGCCTTGGCGCCGCTGAAGCGTCGCGGTGAACAGGCGGACAGATCGAGAGGCAGCGGGCGGTCGGCAACCAGGTCTGCGACAAGACGGCCACTTAGTCCTCCCAGTGTCAAGCCGATGTGCTGGTGACCAAAGGCGTAGAGGACTCTTGGACTATCCGAGGAGGTGCCAATAACCGGCAGACCGTCGGGCAGGGTAGGGCGGAAGCCCAGCCACTCGTCTCGAGGTTCCGGTAGTTTCGGCAGAGCCCGTGCTGCTGACCGCCGAAGAAGGGTCAAGAGGGCGCGATTGTGCCTTTCGCCCAGGCCCGCCAGTTCAACCGTCCCCGCTGTGCGCAATCCACCCGTCATGGGTGTCATGTAGAAGCCGCTTTCGGCCCAACCGGCGGGCCGCGATAGCAGGCGCTCGGCGCCAGGGAAGGTAATATGGTAGCCGCGCTCGGTATCAAGGGGGATGCGGTCGCCGCACTGCTTTGCGAATTTCCCGGAGAAGGCGCCGGCGGCCACCACGACATGATCGAAACTCTGCTCTTCCTGTGTCGTCAGCAGCAGGACTTCTTCGCCTTTCGGAACCAGCCGCTCCACGGAGTCATGCTTTAGTGTGAGCCCCTGTTCCACGAGCCAGGCCTCGAGCGCCTTGAGAAAGCCCGCCGGCGAGTTGAGATGCCAGGTGCCAGGGAAGAGTACGCCCCGGTAGAAAATGGGCGCGAGCTCCGGCTCCAGCTCCTGGATCTCCCGTGGAGTTAATTCTTCCGCTTCCACGCCGAGCTGCCGGCGAAGGTCCAGGGATGCCTGTGCGCCCTCGTAACCTCGTTTGCTGGAATATAGATAAAGCGCGCTCTTCCGATTGAGGAAGGGCTCTAGCCGGGCGTCCTGAATAAGGTCCCCATAACCCGCGTAGGCTTGTGCCAGCAGCTCTGAAAGGGCTTCCGCGGACTGTTCATAACGTCGCGTGGTGGAGCTGATGAGAAAGCGCAGTAACCACGGGGAAACGCGCGGAAGATAGCGGAGGTTGAGGCGAAAGGGGCTGCTGGACGAAAAAAGATAGTGGTGAAGGTTTTGGAAGACGCCAGGATTGTTGACCGGGATGCAGGCATAGGTCGCGAAGGTGCCGGCATTGCCAAAAGAGGCTCCGCCGGCAGCTCCGCGAGGATCGAAAAGCGTAACCTGATGGCCGTCTCGCCTTAACCAGTAAGCACTGGAAAGACCGACAAAGCCGGCACCGATAATTGCGATCTTTGCCACCGGGGTATCGCGCCTTAGTTGGAAGAGGTCAGGTCAGGCTCGGCAATTCCTTTTGCGCGGCAGGCGGCTGTGAGTGTGTTGGCCAGGAGGCAGGCGATCGTCATCGGGCCTACGCCGCCAGGCACGGGCGTGATGGCGCCCGCTACCTTAACAGCCTCCTCGAAGGCTACGTCTCCTACCAGCCGGCCCTTGCCGTCGGCGCCTTCAATACGATTGATCCCTACGTCGATCACCGTCGCACCGGGTGCGATCCAGTCGCCGCGAATCATCTCAGGCCGACCGACCGCCGCGATCAGGATGTCGGCACGTCTGCACTCGGCCGCCAGATCCTGGGTACGGCTGTGCGCAACCGTCACGGTGCAGTTCTCTGCAAGAAGCAGCTGAGCCATCGGCTTGCCCACGATGTTGGAGCGTCCGACTACAACTGCCCGCTTGCCGGACAAATCTCCCAGTCGGTCCTTAAGGAGCATAAGGCAGCCCAGCGGCGTGCAGGGAACCAGGGCCGCTTGGCCGGTTGCGAGGCGGCCTGCATTGATGACGTGGAAGCCATCGACGTCCTTGGCCGGATCGATCCCGTCCAGCACAGCTGCCGAATCGATCTGCTTAGGGAGGGGCAGCTGTACCAGAATTCCGTGCACCGCCGGATCGTCATTGAGTTGACGAACCAGATCCAGCAGCTCCTCCTGGGAGGTGTTTTCTGGCAAGCGATGTTCGAAGGAGGCCATGCCGGCCTCCTGCGTCTGCTTTCCCTTGTTCCTGACATAGACCTGGCTGGCGGGGTCTTCGCCAACGAGAACCACCGCTAAGCCCGGCGTCAGCCCGTGTCGCTCCCTGAGATCGCTTACCGCGCGGGCGATCCGGCCTCTCAAGGCGCCAGCGAAGGCTTTGCCGTCGATGATTTTTTCAGCGTGTGCACCGTCGCTCATGAACAGTCTCTCCTCCAATAAAAACAGCTTTCATCATGTCGGCCATCCAGCGGTGGGCCAGCCAGAATACAACGTTCCACGTCTGCGCTTCCGACACGGCCCGCGAAAAGTTCGTCTTAAAGTGGCTTCGCAGGGGAAAGCGACCTGAGCCGAGAAGCACGTCTAGGTTCCTGTGCCGCAAAGCTCCTCCAGCTTCCGGCGCAGTTCCTCGCCTGGGCCCTGCAGAAGCACTGTCTTGTTGCGATTCTTGTGGCCGCTGATGAGATCCAGGTCGCGCTTCGGCAAAGCGAGCGTCTTCGCGAGTAGAGAAATGAGTGCGCTGTTTGCCTTGCCGTCCTCCGGGGGCGCGGTCACCTTGACCTTGAGCACCCGACTTCCATCCGCAAGCTGCTCTACGCCTTCGATCCCGACTTTCCGCGCGCCCGGCTGCAGGCGCACGAAGAGGCGCAGGCCTTCCGGCACGACAAGCCAGGCCGTCATCACATCAAGGCGGGGAGGATGTCGTAGAGGAGCAGGTTGCGCAGGAAGATGAGCAGCAGGATCAGGATCATCGGCGAGATATCGATCCCGCCGAGATCCGGCATCAAGCGGCGGATTGGCCGCAAGGCGGGCTCCGTGACGCGGTTGAGGAAGTCGCCTAAGAGATACACAAAGCGATTGCTTGTGTTCACCACATTGAAGGCAACCAGCCAACTGAGCACCGCCCAGATGATCAGCAGCCAGATATAGATGTTGATCACTGTGTCGATCAGTTGGAAAAGCGCGACCATCGGGCTCCGGCTCCAAGGGGTAAGTGTCGGCCGCTCAACCTAAAGATCGCGGGGGAAAGCCGCAAGCGGAGGAAGAGGGAAGCCGCTGAACGCGCTTGACAAGGTCACCCCGCCCGAACACTATCCGCCCGCCGCTGGGGAGATTTTCTCTCCTGCCAGCGTCCCAAAGGTTGGGGGCCGTAGCTCAGTTGGGAGAGCGCAGCAATCGCACTGCTGAGGTCAGGGGTTCGACTCCCCTCGGCTCCACCATTTGGCCTCTTCGGCTCTTCCCCGTTATGGGGGGAGTGAGCCTATGCCAGCCGTTTCGTCGCAGCCTCCAGCCAAGTCGCAGTACCCTCGTCCACCAGCGGCGATAAGGTTTCCCGCACGCGGGCGTGGTAGCTGTCGACCCAGTTGCGTTCCGCCTCCGTCAGCAGGGAAGGCTCGATCAGCCGCTGATCGAGGGGCGCCAGGGTCAGAGTTTCAAATTCCAGCATCGGCCGCTCATCGCCCTCCCGCGCCGGGCTTTGCACCACGGCCACCAGGTTCTCGATGCGAATGCCATAGGCGCCGTTCTTGTAATAGCCGGGCTCGTTGGAAATGATCATGCCCGGCCGAAGCGCGACCGCGTTTGGGTACTTGGAGATTCGCTGGGGTCCCTCGTGGACCGAAAGGTAGCTGCCGACGCCGTGGCCGGTGCCGTGATCAAAGTCGAGACCGACCTCCCACAGCGGACGCCGAGCGAGAACATCGAGCTGGCTGCCGCTGGTGCCCTGGGGAAAGCGCGCCCTGGCCAATGCGATGTGACCCTTGAGCACGCGCGTATAGCGATCGCGCATTTCCGGGCTGGGGGCGCCGATCGCGATGGTTCGGGTGATGTCGGTGGTGCCATCCAGGTACTGGCCGCCGCTGTCCACCAGGTACAGCTCCCCCGGCTGTAACTCCCGGTCGCTTTCCGGTGTCACGCGATAATGCACGATGGCACCATTAGGCCCTGAGCCGGAAATGGTGTCGAAGGAAAGGTCGCGGAAGTGCTCCCGTTGGGATCGGAAGCTGGTCAGCTTGTCCGCCGCAGCCATCTCCGTGATCCCGCCCAGGGGGGCTGCCTGGTCCAGCCAGGCGAGAAAGCTGGTGACGGCGGCTCCGTCGCGCCGGTGGGCAGCTCTGGAGCCATCGAGCTCAACTGCATTCTTGCAAGCTTTGGGTAGTTCGCAGGGATCCGCGCCTTCGATGATATTGGCACCGGCGTGGCGGAGACGATCGAAGAACCAGGCCGCAGCACTGTTGGGGTCGATCAGGACGGCTGTACCGCCAAGATCGCCGAGTGCTTCAGCTAATGCCTCTGGCGGGCGGAGGGTGACGGCCGGATCAAGCTGCGCCCTGGTCGCGTCGGTCAGCTTACGCTCATCCACAAACCACTGGATCGATCCAGTTCCATCCTTCGCGTGCAGGATCAGGAAGGACAGCGGCAGGGGCGTGCGCGGCACATCAGAGCCTCGCACGTTCAGAAGCCAGGCGATGGAGTCCGGCTGAGTGAGGACCGTTGCGCCAGCGCCCAGCTCCGCCAAGCGCGCTGCGATCTCCTCACGCTTTTCTTCCGCTGGCCGACCGGAGAAGTGAAGTGGATGCGGGTCAATCTGACCGAGAGGAGGTTCCGGCCGGTCGTTCCATACCGCGTCCAACGGGTTGGCAGGGCAAGCGACAAGACTACCGCCGAACCGCGAGCAGTCAGCTGCCAGGCGGCGCACCTGGTTCTCAGTATGAAGCCGGGGATCATAGCCCAGCTGGCCACCGCGCAAATGTTCTCGCAACCAGGCAGAGAGAGGCGCTTCGCTTACATGCCGGTGCTCATAGAGCCGGGGATCCGTTTGCTGTTCGGCCTGCAGCGTGTAGCGTCCGTCGACGAAGAGGGCAGCCCGCTCCTGGAGAACCGCTGCAAGCCCGGCGGAGCCGCTGAAGCCGGTCAGCCAAAGCAGGCGCTCGGCGGAGGGCGGTACATACTCCCCCTGATGCTCATCTGCACGCGGCACCAGGAAGCCATCGATACCTCGGTTTTTCAGTTCGGTGCGTAACGCGGCGAGACGGATCGCCTGGATTCTGAAATCGCTCATCCGAGAAGGCTAAAACAGCGCGCCCAAGGATGGAAGCAGCAGTCGGGCGACCGGGGAGAAGATGCCATGCTGCACCTGCAATGCTGCGGTGCAATAAGGCGGCTCCAAACCAACCCTTAAGGGCACTAAATCAAGGTCAGCCCGCGGGCGCGCGAAGGTGCGTCGCTACCGCGATGTGCAGGGGTTCACTTAGCACCAGCTGAACGGAAAGGCATAGCAGCATGACCAGTATGACAGAAAAGGAGCTTGCAGCGTTAGAGAACGCTAAACGCTCCCCCATCCAGTTCAAACAAAGCCAGACAGACAACGTCCACATCCTCCTGCGTGACGCGCAGACTTTGAGGGCGCAGTACATCGCGCAGCTGTTTGGGCGCCTCTTCCGGAAGCTCGGCTTCGGCGGAGCTGAGGAGGCTTCGGTCCGGCGCCTGTACAAGCAGACCGTTCGCGAACTCTCCAAGCTGGATGATCACGAGTTGAGGGACCTCGGCATCGGCCGTGGCCAGATCCATTCCGCAGCGCGGAAGGCCGTGGGACTGCCGGAGAGCGAGGAGCCAGGCCTTCTCGCCCGCTTGCGCCAGCGGATCGCCGATGTCCGCGATCGTCGGCGCACAGCTCGCCAGCTTGCGGCCCTCGACGATCGTCTGCTTTACGATATCGGCCTGAACCGCGGTGACATCCACGCCTACATGAGGGGCGAGAAGGATTTGGCCAAGAGCCATCCGGCGATGCAGATGGCAGCGCCGACCGTTGCCGTCGACCTCCTCTTCCCGCAATCAGCCAACATCGGTTGGACTGGTGCTCCCGAAGCCGCCAACGGCCCTGAAGAAGAGGCTCGCGCCGCCTAATCAGCCTGCTGCTTGCAGCGGCTTGCCTTTCTGAAAAACTACCCGAGCGCTGGTGCCTCT
This sequence comes from Rhodospirillaceae bacterium, assembly GCA_029265995.1. Taxonomy (GTDB): domain Bacteria; phylum Pseudomonadota; class Alphaproteobacteria; order Kiloniellales; family DSM-21159; genus Aquibaculum. Next base: position 11,676 of record JAJUFM010000005.1, read on the forward strand.
GGCAGGATCTCGATCCGATGATCCTCCAGAGGCACCCTCTTTTCTGTTCTCACTCGAACGCAAACCGAATTGCGGCTGCATGGCTGGCATGTGAGGGAGTCCCTTGAGCTGGCCGGCGACGTCAAGCTAGATCGCTGATCGTTCATGTGAATCCAGCCAGGCGATCAGCTCCAACAAGGCGTTCGGCGCATATGAAGAAAAGCGGATCCCGAACCTGTCGAGCTTTGCAGGGCCAGCGGCGGGCGGGACAGTGACGGCTGCGGAGCAGGAAAGAGAAAAGCTCATTGGCGTGGGCTTTGGGCTGGCGACCTTCCTGTTCTGGGGCCTTGCTCCCATCTATTTCCACATCGTCTCCTTTGTCGGTCCGGTCGAGCTCCTCGCGCACCGCGTCGTCTGGTCCATGGTTTTCCTGTCACCGCTCGTCTTTCTAAGCCGCGGCGGCAGTTCTATAAGCGCTGCCCTGGCAGATCGGCGCACATTGCTGGCGCTTGGTGGCTCGACGCTTCTCATCTCCCTGAACTGGCTGATCTTCATCATTGCGATCTTCAGCGGCCGATTGCTTGAAGTCAGCCTCGGCTACTATCTCAATCCGCTGGTCAATGTCCTGATCGCGCTGGTTTTCCTGCGCGAGAAGCTCGGGCGCCTGCAGTGGGTGGGCTTGCTGCTGGCGGTGATCGGCGTTGCCAACCTAACCCTGCGCTACGAAGGCTTCCCCTGGATCTCCCTCGGTCTGGCGCTCTGTTTCGGCTTCTATGGCCTGATCCGCAAGCAGACGCGACTGGGGCCTCGCGACGGCCTTTTCCTGGAAACGTTGCTGTTGTTGCCCCCAGCCCTCGTTTTTCTTCTCTGGTTGCACCTCGAGGGGAGCGGTGTGTTCCTGGCTCAGGGGTCATTGGACCGGGATCTCTTGCTGATCGCGTCAGGCGTAATAACGGCGACGCCGCTGGTCTGGTTTGCTGCTGCTGCCCGGCGGTTGGCCTACGCCACCATCGGCGTCATGCAGTACATTGCCCCGACTCTGCAGTTTGTCTTGGCCGTGCTGGTTTTCGGCGAAGCCTTTACCGCGGTGCACGCGGTGACCTTTGGCTTCATCTGGCTGGGCGTTGGCTGCTTCACCGTCGGTTCTCTGCGGCAGCGCCGCCTCGCTCCGGCCTGAAAACGCGCAGTGCTATTCTACCCAGGCGATCCGCAATACGTTGGTCGCGCCGGGCGTTCCGAAGGGTACGCCTGCGGTGATCACCAGCTTGGAACCCGATGACGCGAAGCTTTCTTGGCGGGCGATAGAGGTCGCCTTCTCTACCATCTCTCCCAGCGAGGAAATGTCCTCGGTGCAAACGCAATGGGCCCCCCAAAGGAGCACGAAGCGGCGCGCGGTGCTGAGCTTTGAGGTGAGCAGGAGGATGGGCGCGCGCGGACGGCGACGACCGGCGCGCAAAGCCGTCGAGCCGCTGGTCGTGAAGGTTACGATAGCAGCGGCTGAGATCGTCGTCGCAACCTGGGCCGCAGCCTCAGAGATGGCGTCGGCAGCATTGGGCTCGGGTTCTGGATCCAGCGCCTCGATGATTGCGCGGTAGGAGTGATCCTGTTCCGTGCGCTCGATGATCCGGCTCATCATCGCAACCGCTTCTACCGGATAGGCGCCTACCGCTGACTCTGCCGACAGCATTACCGCATCGGCGCCGTCATAAATGGCCGTTGCCACATCGGAAGCTTCTGCGCGCGTCGGGGCAGGGGCCTGCACCATGGACTCGAGCATCTGGGTGGCCACGACCACAGGCTTCCCGGCAAGACGGCAGGCGCGGATGATATCCTTCTGAATCCCCGGCACCTCTTCGGGAGCGAGCTCAACGCCCAGATCGCCCCGGGCAACCATTGCGCCGTCAGCCAGCTCCAGGAGCTGGTCGAGACATTCAACCGCCGCGGGCTTTTCTATCTTTGCCATGACGGCGGCGCGGCCGGCTACGAGCTTGCGAAGTTCTGCGACATCGTCGGGGCGCTGGACGAACGAAAGGGCGACCCAATCCACACCCAGGTCCAGCCCGAAGTCGAGATCGTTTCGATCTTTCTCCGTCAGGGGAGAGATGGGGAGCACGACGGAGGGGATGTTAACGCCCTTGCGCTCTCCAAGAGGGCCCCCTACCAGCACACGAGTTTCAGCGTAGTCGGGGCCGGCCCTGGTCACTTCGATACGCAGACGGCCGTCATCCAGGAGAATGAGCGCGCCTTCTTGAAGGACCGAAAGGATCTCCGGGTGAGGCAGAGGGGCCCGCTCGTCGGTTCCGGGCGTTTCATCGAGATCAAGCCGAAAGGACTGGCCGGCTCGCAGCGTCACGCGACCGCCTTCCAGACGACCGATCCGCAACTTCGGCCCCTGCAGATCCTGCATGATGCAGATGGTGCGGCCGGTTTCCGCCTCCAGCCGTCGCAGCGTATCGAAGTTGCGCCGGTGATCCTCGTGTGACCCATGACTGAAGTTGAGGCGGAAAACATCAGCGCCTGCTTCGAAGAGCTTGCGAATGACATCCGGATCACTAGTCGCGGGGCCCAAGGTGGCGACGATCTTGGCGTTGCGTGCACGTCTCATGAAAGACCCCGGAAGTTGGCGCGCTTATAGCGTTGCATCATAAGATGAGGATAGCGCGGAAGTCGTTCACATTGGTGAAAGTGGGACCCGTGATCAATAGGTCCCCCAAGGCGGAGAAGAACCCATAGGCATCATTGCGCGCAAGGGCGTCCTTTGCCGACATGCCCAGGGATTCGCCTCTGGAAAGTGTGTCGGGTGTTACCAGTGCCCCGGCGTTATCCTCGCTCCCGTCAATGCCATCCGTATCGCAGGCGAGAGCATAGGTGCCATCCTGCTTTTCCAGTGCAAGCGCCAGCGCGAGTTGAAACTCGCTGTTGCGACCGCCTCGACCATCGCCGCGCAGGGTGACAGTGGTCTCCCCTCCGGACAGCAGGAGACAGGGAGCTGCGACAGGCTGACCGTGCAAGCGTACCTGGCGAGCAATGCCAGCCATCACCTTGGCTACCTCCCGCGCCTCCCCCTCAATGGCGTCTCCCAGGATCAGGGGCGTGACTCCTGCTTCTCGCGCAACCGCCGCCGCCGCTTCCAGTAGGTCCTGGGGACGCGCGATCAACTGAAACTGGCTGTTGGCGAGGCGAGGGTCGCCCGGCTTGGGGGTCTCGTCCCGCGCCTGCTGTAAGAAGCGCCCTACGGCGGGTGGTGGCTCGATGCCGTACTTCTCTAGAACCGCCCGCGCCTCGGCAAAGGTGCTACGGTCGGCTACCGTTGGACCTGAGGCAATCACGTCCGGCCCGTCCCCGGGGACGTCCGAGATTGCAAGAGTCACAACGCGCGCCGGTGAAGCCGCAGCAGCAAGGCGTCCACCCTTGATCGCGGAGAGGTGTTTCCGCAGGCAGTTCATTTCATCTATGGCTGCCCCGCTTGCCAGCAAGGCCCGGTTGACCTCTTGCTTGTCCTCGAGCGTCAGGCCCTCTGCCGGCAAGGCAAGCAGCGCTGATCCGCCGCCGCTGACCAGGCAGAGCAACAGGTCGTCTGCGCCAAGTCCCTCAGCCAGGCGCAACATTCGTTCCGCAGCAGCTTGACCCGCCGCATCTGGCACCGGATGTGCGGCTTCGACTACCTCAATGCGTTGGGTGGGAACACCGTGGCCGTATCGGGTGACCACCACCCCTTCGAGGGAATCTTGCCAAACCTGCTCCACCGCACGGGCCATTGCGCCCGCAGCCTTGCCTGCCCCGACCACTACGCAGCGGCCGGGTGGTGGCGACGGCAGGGCGGACGGAAGAACATGCGCGGGATCGACCGCGGCCAGTCCAGCCGAGAAACATCGATGTAGCAGAGCGACAGCTTCTTCAGGTGACATGGTTGTTTCCTTCCTTCTCCCGCAGCAGCAGGCTCACGAGGAGTGCAAGCAGCAGGAAGACGACCAACGAAAGGAACGCCAATTCAAAGGCGTTCTGGCTGTAAATGGGAGCGCCCGCATGCATCTGACCGCCCCATTGCCAGTCGAGAAGCAAGCCCAGCAGCGGCTGGAAGACCGCGCCGCCGCCGACCAAAGCGCCGTTGAGCAAGCCGTATGCCGCGCCAACGGCGCGCGGGGGAGTTATTTCCCGCGCGACGGCGAAGCAGACCGCAGTTGCTCCGAGCCCAACGCCGGTCAAGAGAAAAAGCAGTGCGAAGAGCATGGGCGGAAGCGGCGGAGCGTAAATCAGGAGGAGGAAGCTGAAGAGGCCAAGGAGCCCGCCGGCACGAACAATTGGCATTCTCCGACCGATACGGTCGGCGAGATAGCCGGCGAGGGGCGAGCCTATGGCCCAGCCGAGAAGCATGAGCGAGGTGTGGCTTGCGGCTTCCGGTCGGCCCATGCCGTGTATCTGCATCAGCCAGGCAACCCCCCAGAGCCCCGCGAAGGAAAGAAGTGGCGCCGTCATGGCGCAGCCAATGAGCGCCAGCATCCACTGACGCGGCATGGCGAACACCAGCTTCAAACTGCTGACAATGGATGAGGCGTCTTGCCGTTCCGGAGTGGAGGAGCCGGGGCGTCGGTCGCTGACAATGAACCAGACAAGCACCGCGAGCAGGAGCCCAAGGAGCGAGGCGACCGTCAGTGCATTGCGCCAGTTGAAGGCCTCGACCGCTGCGGCAAGCGGCACCTGTCCGCCGACACCGCCGAGCATGCCGAGGGCCATGGTCATGCCCGTCAACTGTGCAAAGCGGGAAGCCCGAAACCAATTGGTCGCCAGCTTTAGCGTGCCGACAAACGAGACCGCGGCACCGACACCTACAAAAAGCCGCCCGAGGTATGCCAAATAGAGCTCCGGCGCGAGCGAGAAGAGCAGACTTCCCATCCCGCAGCAGAGAGCGCCAGCAGTGAGCAGACGGCGCGGCCCCCAGGCATCTGCGAGCAATCCCACAGGAATCTGGAGGCTGGCATAGGCATAGAGGTAGATAGCCGAAAGGTTGCCGAGAACAGCAGCGCCCACCGCAAAGTCGCGCATGAGGGAATCAATGATGACGCTGGGCGCTGTACGCTGAAAGAAGCCATAGCAAAAGAGCAGGGCGCCCAGAAACCAGATCATCCAGGGAAGCCACGCCGGCACAGTATGGCGAGAACTTCCTGCGGATGAGAGTCCGACGCTCCGCAGCATCAGCGTTGCGCAGCCAGCTTTACGGTTAGGCCGTTTGCGGTTTCATCACTGTACTTTGAGAGCACGGCCGCAAGATGTTCTCTCATCCGTTCGGCAGCCGCGTCCGGATCCTGCATCTTGATGGCTTCCGCGATACGCCGGTGCTGCTCGAGGAAACGATGGTCGTCATGCTCGCTGGCATAGAGGCTGTAGCGGTGATAGGCGAAGGATCGCTCGAGCACGTCGCCGAGGACCATGAGAAGGTGCATGTAGACGGCGCTACCGCTCGCTTTTCCGATCGCCATGTGGAAACGCAGGTCATCCTCGGCTTTGAAGCGGGTTGGGCGATGGGGGTCGCGCATGGCGGCCAGGGCGGCCTCGATCTCCTCCAGTTGAGCGGGCGTCGCCAGCAACGCGGCGCGTCGCGCTGCCCAGACTTCTATGTTCGCACGGATTTCGGCCAGATCGTGCAGATTGCTGGCATCGGCACGCACCAGCTGGACCAGTCCGGCATTGACCTCTTCCGCATTGGCGACCACGCGGGTCCCACCGCCTTGAACTGCATCTACGATTCCCTGGGCCTTCAGTTGCTGTAGCGCGGCTCGAACGGAAACGCGACTGACCTTCATCAGCGCGGCTAGCTGCCTTTCACCCGGCAGACGGTCACCAGGCGCCAGCTCGCCCTTTGCAATCAGGCGCAGCAACTCCTGCGCCACCTGATCCGAAAGCTTCTGCCGTTCTACCGTCTGAAACCGCGCACTGGTCGGAGGCATTCCTGTTTTGTCGCCTGGAGGTCTGATCGACTCGCTCTCGGGCTTCTTGTCTGCGGGCACGCTTTTGTTGCTCTAGTGGTATGACCAGTTGATCAAGCAGACTGCCGCTGCATGGCCAGACTCGTCAAGCGAGCTAAGGCAGGCGCGATTGCCCCCAGCCGCCGAGACAGTGGAATGCAGGCTCGTTTGATCGCAACATGGGGTCTGCGCCCTTAGTCACAGTGTATCGTTTGGAAATAGGAATAATGAGCGTCAGCCAGCCACAGGCCATTCATCGGGAAAACTACCGTCCGCCGAGTTACCGGATAGACCGGGTTGAACTCGACATTGATCTGTATGCCCATAGCACGCGGGTGCGGTCGCGCCTTTCGATCCAGGCAAACTACGACGAAGCCGAGGAGGTTCGGCCGCTGGAGCTCGACGGTGAGAAGCTGGAGCTCACTGGAATTGCAATCGACGGGCGCGCTCTTTCGCCTGCAGACTATCAACTGACAGAGCAAAACCTGGTGATCCCCCAGCCACCGCGGCAATTCCTTTTGGAGACTGAGGCACTCATCCAGCCGGACGCCAATACCGAGCTATCCGGTCTGTATATTTCCAATGGTGTTTTCTGCACCCAGTGTGAGGCAGAGGGCTTCCGCAGGATCACCTGGTTTCCGGACCGGCCGGACGTCATGGCCACCTACCGCGTCACGCTTCGCGCAAGAAAAGCTGATCACCCGGTTTTGCTATCGAATGGCAACCTCGTGGATGAAGGCGAACTGGAGGGAGGGCGGCATTTTGCGGTTTGGGAGGACCCCTTTCCCAAACCGAGCTACCTCTTCGCGCTTGTGGCCGGTGACCTGGCCTGCAACGAACGAAGCTTTACAACCCGCTCCGGTCGCGAGGTGAAGCTTCGCATCTTCGTCGAGCATGGCAAGGAGGACCGCACCCACTACGCCATGGATTCCTTGGTCCGTGCCATGCGCTGGGACGAAGAACGCTTCGGCCTCGAGTACGACCTGGACCTTTTCAACATCGTCGCCGTCAGCGACTTCAACATGGGGGCGATGGAGAACAAGTCCCTGAACATCTTCAATGACAAATACATCCTGGCCGACCCGGAGACTGCGACCGATGCGGACTTTGAAGGAATCGAATCGGTGGTCGCGCATGAGTACTTCCACAATTGGACGGGCAACCGCATCACCTGTCGTGACTGGTTTCAGCTCTCCCTCAAGGAAGGACTGACGGTTTTCCGGGATCAGGAGTTTTCCGCCGACATGCGGTCACGGCCGGTAAAGCGCATTCAGGACGTGCGCCGCCTGCGAGCCGCTCAATTTCCCGAGGACGCAGGACCGCTGGCGCATCCGGTTCGCCCGGATTCCTACATCGAGATCAACAACTTCTATACCGCCACTATCTATGAGAAAGGGGCCGAGGTCATCCGTATGCTGCACACCCTCTTGGGTGAGGCTGGCTTCCAGAAGGGCATGCGTCTCTATATCGAACGGCACGATGGGCAGGCGGTCACCTGCGACGACTTTGTCGCCGCTATGGCGGATGCCAACGATGCTGATCTTGCCCAGTTCAAGCGCTGGTATAGCCAGGCAGGTACCCCCGTGGTTACGGTTGCTGGGCGCTATGATGCAGCGCGCGGCGCCTATGAGCTGACAGTGGAGCAGCAAACCGAGCCGACACCCGGACAGCCGGAAAAGCAGCCGTTGCATGTGCCCCTGTCCATCGGCCTGCTCGACCGGCAAGGGCGGGACATCCCGCTAGCGCTCGAGAGCAGAACAGGGCAGATGAGCCTGACGCTTCCAATCACAAAAGAGCGGCATAAATTTGTTTTTAAAGACATTCCTGAGCCGATGGCCTTGTCGCTCAACCGGGGATTTTCGGCGCCGGTCAATGTTCGGATCGAGCGCCATGCCGAGGAACGGGCCTTTCTGATGGCTCATGACAGCGATCCTTTTCAACGCTGGGAAGCTGGGCAGGAATTCGCGACAGAGCTGATGTTGGCGGCAGTGAAGGGCAATCTGCAGTCACCGGCGATCTTCATTGACGCTCTTGGTGAGCTTCTGCGGGACAGGCGGCTCGAGCCCGCCTTCGTGGCCGAAGCGATGACCTTGCCTAGCGAGGATTACATTGCCGAACGCATGAGGGTCATTGATGTTGAGGGCATATATAAAGCGCGCGAGTCATTGCGCCGAGAGATCGCCGGTAGGCTTCGCTCTGAGTTCGATGCGCTTTACCGGGGGATGGAGAACAAGGGACCATTCAGCCCGGATGCGCAGGCGGCTGGCCGACGGGCGCTTCGAAATGTGGCCCTGGGCTTCCTGACCGCCTTGGCAGAAGAGGTGCTCGGCGAGCGCGATCGCCTGATGGCCCACTATCGTAATGCCGATAACATGACGGATCGGATAGCGGCCCTTCGCCTGCTGGTGGACCTGCCCGGAGAAGAGCGAGAGGAGGCGCTGCGGGACTTCGAGGCGCGCTATGGCAATGACATGCTGGTCATGGACAAGTGGTTCATGCTTCAGGCGATCTCGAGGCTGCCGGACACGCTGGCGCGGGTGAAGGCTCTGTTACACCACCCATCCTTTGCCCTTGAACGCCCCAACAAGGTCCGCGCCCTGATCGGCGCCTTCACCGCCGCCAACCCCTTGCACTATCACGCGGCTGACGGTTCAGGTTACGACTTTCACGTCGAGCGCACCCTGGAACTCGATCGGATCAATCCGCAGGTGGCGGCGCGCCTACTCGCTCCGCTTGGACGCTGGCGCCGCTTCAACCAGGACCGGCAGGAAAAGATGAAGGGCGCTCTGCAGCGGATCTTGGCAGAACCTAAGCTGTCTCGCGACCTCTACGAGATCGCATCAAAGGCGCTGGCCGACTGACCACCGACATGGTATTTTTGGCCCCTTGCCCGGCAAGTCGTGTCTGATCGGAAGTGTGTCTTTCCGATCAGACACGGCCTGGTTCAAATAGCCAGGTACTGGTTGCGCAGCGCTTCGTTGTCCAGCAGCTCGGCCGGTGAGCCGTCGTAGACAATCCGACCCATATCGAGGATGAGCGCGCGGTTCGACAGCTGCAGGGCGGCTACGGCGTTTTGCTCCACAATGATGGTAGTTATGCCGAGGCTCTTGATCTCTCTGACGATGCTTTCGATCTCCCGCACAATCACTGGGGCGAGGCCTTCATAGGGCTCATCGAGGAGCAGCAACTTGATATCCCGGGCGAGCGCGCGTGCGACTGCTAGCATCTGCTGCTCGCCGCCCGAAAGCGTGATGCCTTCCTGCTTGCGGCGTTCCGCTAGGCGCGGGAAGTGCTGGTAGATCTGCTCGAGCGGCCAGCCCTTGGGCTCGGCAATCTGCGCCAGCTGAAGATTTTCCTCAACGCTCAGGCCAGGAATGATCCTGCGATCTTCCTGAACGAGCTGGATACCTTTCTGGGCAGCCTGGTAGTCCTTCAGCTTGTGGATGGCCTCGCCGTTCAGCCAGATTTCGCCATCCTTCAACTCCGGCTCCATCGCCCGCGCGATGGTGCGGAGGGTGGAGCTCTTGCCGGCGCCGTTGCGGCCCAAGAGCGCGACCACGTCGCCTTCAGCGATGTCGAAACTGACGCCTTGAACGATGTAGCTCTCGCCGTAGTAGGCGTGGATATCGCGCACGCTGAAAAAGGAGGATGGGTGGGATGGCTGTGTGTCTTGCGAAGGCCGCTCCATGGTTATCGTCATTCTTGCTTTCCTCCCAGGTAGGCTTCCTGGACCTTCGGGTTGCCCCTGATTTCCTCCGGCGTACCTTCGGCGATTATCTGACCCTGCGCCAATACGCTGATGCGATCGGCCACGGAGAAGACGACGTGCATATCGTGCTCGATAATGACCTCGGTCATGCCGCGCATCTTGATCTTCTTGAGCAGTTCGATGGTGGTGTTCGTATCATGTCGGGACATTCCCGCCGTCGGCTCGTCGAGGAGGAGTAGACGAGGGTCCTGGATGAGGCCCATGGCCAACTCCAGGCGCCGTTTGTCACCGCGGGAGAGGCTTCCGACGAACTGATCCTTGTGAGAAAGAAGCCCCACGTCTTCCAGCCAGTGTTCCGCCTCTTCCCGAATCTCACGCTGCTCGTCCACCGACTGCAGCATGTTGAGCTTGAAGGCGCCGTCGCGCCTCGAGAAGGCGGGTATCATCACGTTCTGGATCACCGTAAGGTCTGGGAAGATCGCCGGCGTTTGAAAGACGCGAACAACACCCATCTGGTTGATCTCGTGGGGCTGCCGCCCGGTGATCACGTCACCATTGAAAACGACCGCTCCCCGATCCGGCGCAAGCTGACCGATGCACACGTTGAGCAGCGTCGATTTGCCGGCACCGTTGGGGCCGATGATGGCGTGGGTTGTCCCCTCCTTGATACGAAGGTTGATGTTGGACAGCGCTCGGAGGCCGCCGAAGCTCTTATCGACGTCCGAAACGTCAAGAACCATGTTGCTCATAGCATTCACTCTGCCGGTTCGAACTGTCGAGACTGGAGATGGCGACCGGACGCGCGGCGGTTACGAAGCGCGCTCGCTATCCGCTTTCCGCCTTCCATGATCCCGCCCGGGAGGAAGATCACGATCAGCATGAACATGATGCCCAGCGTGAGGTGCCAACCTTCGCCCACGAAGGGCGAAATGATGGTGACAAAAAAGTTCTGCACGCCTTCCGGCAGGAAGGAAAAGGTCTCGTACAGCCGCCCAGGGTGAAAGGCCGAAAAGATGTTTTCGAAATACTTGATGATAACAGCGCCGATCAACGGGCCGAGGAGAGTGCCGGCGCCGCCAAGGATAGTCATCAGCACGACCTCTCCCGACGCGGTCCACTGCATGCGTTCTGCGCCGGCCAGAGGATCCGTCACAGCCAGCATCCCGCCGGCCAAGCCAGCGTACATGCCTGAGATTATGAAGGCGGTACGCGCATAAGGCTTGGTGTTGAAGCCGGTGTAAGACATGCGCGTCTGGTTGGATTTCAGCGCTCGCAACGCCATACCGAAAGGCGAGCGGTCGAGGCGCATGGAAAAGTAGAAGCAGCCGATCAGGATCAGCGCGCAGAAATAGAAGCCATACATGCCATGCATGGAGAAGCCGAAGAGGTTCGGCAATGTCCCGTCGGCGCCGAAAAGGCGATCCAGAACGCGGGGGTCGCTGCTCGCTAGTTGAAGCCCGCTGTCGCCGTGGGTAATGGGCATGAGCACCGAGTAGGCGAGGCTGTAGGACATCTGCGCAAAGGCCAGCGTCAGGATCGAAAAGTAGATCCCGGAACGCCGCAGGCTTACCACGCCTACGAGGGCGGCAAAGACGCCGCCCACCAGCGTTGCGAAAAGCAACGCCGGCACCGGATTTAGCGACAGCAACTTGAAGGACCAGACGGCAGCGTAGGAGCCTGCGCCCAAGAAAGCAGCGTGACCGAAGGATAGGTACCCGGTCATGCCGAAGAGAATGTTGAAACCGATCGCGAAGACGCCAAAGATCGCGAACCTCTGCATTAGGTCCGGATAGCCGGCCCCAAAGGGCTTCAGCCAGAGCGGCATCGCAAAGATGACCAGCGCGAAGATCGCCAGGTAGAGAAGGTCCTTGCGGGACTTGAAGAGTGTCATGTCAGCCCTCCATCACGCCCTTGCGTCCCATCAGCCCGCGCGGAAGGGTGAGGAGGACGATGATTGCAACCACGTAAAGGATGACCTGGTCGATGGCCGGCAGAACCCGAGTGACGGCAGCCATGGAGGCGAAGGACTCTACGATGCCGAGAAGAAAGCCGGCGAATACTGCGCCGGGGATCGAGCCCATGCCGCCGACCACGACCACCACGAAGGACAGCACTAGAAAATCCATGCCTAGGTGGTAATTGGGCGAGACGATCGGCGCGTAGAGGACACCAGCGACGCCGGCGACCACGGCGGCAATTCCAAAGACGACGGTAAAGCGCTTCTGGATGTTGATGCCGAGGAAGCCGACCGTCTGGCGATCTTCCATGCCAGCCCGTATGACCATTCCGTAGGTGGTGAACTGCAGGAAGGCAATCACCAGCCCGATGATGAGCAAGGCAGAGGCAAGGTAAATCAGCCGCCACCATGGGTAAAACACGCTTGTGCCGATCCCCAGCGTCTCGCTTAGATTGAGGCTGCTTGAAAAGGCCTCGGGTGCGTAGACGGGGATCGCATTCGCACCGAAAAAGGCCTTGATGATCTCTTGCAATACGATGGCAAGGCCAAAGGTTACGAGGATTTGCTCTGCATGAGTCCGCTTGTAGAAATGGCGGATCAGCCCGCGCTCCATGACCCAGCCGATCAGGAGCATCACCGGGATGGCCAGCAGGATCGAGAGGGGCACAGAGTACTGAACCAGGAAGGTGCCGAAGTCGCCAAGCCAGACCTCGACCATGGGCGTGCGCACCTCCAGGGGGGTTCCCCAGGGCGACAGGCGCTCTGGATCTACGGTTACCGTCTCGAGGCGCACCAGGCGCGAGAAGACGACGGCACAGAAGGCGCCGATCATGAAGAGCGCCCCGTGGGCGAAGTTCACAACGCCGAGAGTGCCGAAGACGAGAGTCAGACCGAGAGCGATGAGCGCGTAGGCGCCGCCCTTATCCAACCCATTGAGAAACTGTAGAATGAGCCAATCCATGGTCTCAGCCTTGTTCAAAGATACTCTGAGCGAACAGGTGTAACCGCGATGGAAAAACCCATCGCGGTTACGTCAGCGTACTAGCATTGGCTGCGGACCGGCCCCAGTTCGCCACCCCACTTGTCGGGCTCGTAGGTTACTTGCTCAGCATCGACGACCTGATGGACATTCTGGATGTCGAAACGGTCAGCCGGATCGTCGTTGCCCTTCACCACCAGTACCTGCTTGAAGCACTGATGGTCCCCTCCACGATAGAGTGTTGGGCCATCCCCAAGTCCGTCGAACTCGAAGTCTTCCAGGACTTCGACGACTCCCTCTGGATTAAAGGTGCCGGCCATTTCGCAGGCGTTCGCGTAGAGTAGGGCCTGCACATAACCGGTGTGGGCGGACTGAGAAGGCGGTTGCCCGTAAGCCTGCCCGAAGGATCGAACGAAGGCCTGGGTTCCTTCGTCCTCCAGCTTCCACATCCAGTTCGCGGTGCCGAGGATGCCTTCCACCGCTTCACCAGCTGCCTGGGCGTTCAGGTCCGAGAACATGGGCACGACGATTTCGAAGTTCTTGCCATTGGCCTGACGGTCGCGCAGACCAAACTGAACCGCCTGGGTCAGAGCGTTGGCCATGTCGTTGCCGTAGTGGTTGAGCACGAGCACGTCGGCGCCCGAGTTGGCCACCGGCGTAAGCCACTGCGAGTAGTCCGACGTTCCGAGCGGTGTCAGCACTCGTTCGGCTGTTTCCCAGCCCAGTCGCTCAGTAGCCTCGACGATCGATTCTTCCTGGGACCAGCCCCAGTTATAGTCGGCGGTGATGTGATAGGCGCGTCGGTCGGAGCCATAGGCATCGACGATCACCGGAGCCAGTGCCTGGCCGGACATGTAGGCGTTGAAGAAGTGCCGGAAGCCATTGCGGCGCTTGTCCTTACCCGTCGTATCGTTCGAGTGGGTCAGGCCGGCCATATAGATGATGCCCTTGTCGGAGCAGAGCGACTGAACGGCAATTGCCTCGGCCGATGACACGGAGCCGGTAACCATGATGGCGCCATCGCGCTCGATCATGCGGTTGGAGGTAGCGCGACCGGCGTCCGCCAGGGCTTGGCTGTCGCCTGAAACAAACTCTACCTTTTTCCCGAGTATGCCGTTCCCCTTCAGGACGGAGCCCTTGAAGGTGTTCAGCATGCCGCCATCGCCTTCGCCGTTGATGTGCTGGACGGCGAGCTCATACCCTCGCAGCTGGTCGGCACCTTCATCTGCGTAGGGACCGCTCAGAGGCACGCTGAAGCCGAACACCACCGATGAACCGGTGGGGGCGTTGCAAAACTCCTGCGCCCGCGAAGCGCTCGTGAAAATGGTGGGCATCGCCAGCCCGGCACCCGCGATCGCCGTAGTCTTCAGGAATCGGCGGCGGTCGACACTGCGAAAGTTCATCGTTTCCTCCCCGGTTTGGGAATGGCCCGCATTGTTCGAGCCTGTTGGTAAAGGCATTTTGTTGCCGGAGGGTATTTTCCCAGAATCTGTAATGGGTGCAACAAGTCTTTGTTTTTTCACGATTATTTAGTAAAGAATTCTAGAGAAGAGATGACTATGATGTAAAAACTTTACTTAGAACAGGGGCGGCCGTGACCAGAGACCTGACAGGCTTGAAGATCCGCGCGCTGCGCAGGGAGAAGGGGCTGGCGCAAGGAGAGCTGGCCCGACGCGCGGGAATTTCGCCCTCCTACCTAAATCTTATCGAGCGCAATAAGCGAGCCGTGGCTGGCGCGCTGCTGGACCGCATCGCCGAAGGTCTGGGGGTGCATCGGCGGCTGCTGGATGAGGAGTCGGATCGTCGAATTGTCGATGCCTTAGAAGAAATGCCGGCCGATCCTCTTTTCGCGCATGAAACAGGTCATCCGGGGGCCACCGTCGAGCTGGTCGGTCGCTATCCCGAATGGGCCAAGCTGATGCTGCGCCTTTATCAGGCATATCAGGATCGCAACCAGGCGGTTCTCGCCCTCGCAGACCGGCTCAACCGCGACCCCTTTCTGGGGGAGAGCATTCACCAGGTCCTGACCCACGTAACGGCGATCCGGGCCGCTGCCGAGATCATCGAGGACGAGGAGGCGCTTCCGGAAGATGATCAAGAAAAGTTCCTTTCGATCATCTCGTCTGATGCACGGCGGCTTTCCGAAGTCGCCCAGGCCTTGGCCGGCTTCTTCGATAGCTCCCATGTCCGGATCGGTTCAGCGACTCCCATGGAGCATGTGGATGCTTATATCCTTGAGCATCACAACTACTTCCAGGAGCTGGAAGACGTTGCGGCAGACCTCTTGCGACAATCTCTCCCGGGAGAACCAGCGGAGGCGATGCTGACGCGCCTCCTGAAGGCGGACGCTTCTACTGCCTTGCCCGACGTCGCCCTGTCACCAGCTTCGATCCGCTTTGTCCGCACGAGGCAACTTATCGCCGGGCCCGTAGCTGAAGCGGTGAAGAACCTGACCGAGAAGGCGCCGGCCCTGGCCGATGAAGAGGCGCGGCGATTAGCGGCGGCCGCACTGGAGTCTTATGCTGCAGCCGCACTGCTTATGCCCTATGACGCCTTTCTGGAGGCGGCGGAAGCAAGTCGTTACGATCTCGATGTTCTGGCCCGTCGTTTTGAGGTGTCTTACGAGCAGGCAGCTCATCGCTTGGCGACGTTACAGCGCCCAGGCGCGAAGGGCCTGCGATTCGCCTTCATGCGATCGGACCCTTCGGGCTATGTCACCAAGCGTTTGCCGTTGCCGCGCCTGCCGCTGCCACGCTACGGCACAGCCTGTCCGCTTTGGGTGGTTTACGGAGCCTTCCAAACGCCGGGCGTAACAGCCCGATCCTATGGTGAGCTACCGACCGGGGAGCAGTTCTTCTTCTTTGCGCGCGCCGTGGAAAAGCTGTCAACGCCACCGGGTTATCCGCGCCGATTATTGTCGGTGATGCTGGCTCTGCCGGCGGAGGAGGCGCACCGCGTCTCAGCCGCAGATGGTCTGGATCGGTCAAGTGCCCTGGTGCCCGTAGGCACCGTTTGTCGACTTTGTCCCCGAGAGGCTTGTCTTCATCGACAGGAAGCCCCGCTCATCAATCTGAGGAGGTAGGCGACGGCGCGAGGAGTTGTCACTTCGGGTCAAATCACAAAATCATGATGAAGGCTTTCTCAGGACGCGCTAGGCTCACCAAAACTTAATAAATCATGGGGGAGCGCTAGGGAGTTGTCAGAGACTCGCCTTCTGGTCGTCGAGGATGAGGCCAACATCGTCGAGGCATTGAGCTATGTGCTTCAGCGAGCTGGCTTCCTCGTGGAGACCGTCAGTGATGGCGACGCCGCTCTGCAGCTGTTGAAGCGCGAACGCTTCGCGGCGGTCGTGCTCGACATCATGATCCCAGGCATGAACGGCTTCGATATCCTGCGCGCCGTGCGGGCAGACCCGAGGCTTGCCGACTTGCCGATCCTCGTCCTTACGGCCCGAGGCCAGGCCAAGGACCGTCAGATGGCGGAAGAAATCGGCGCTAGCGCTTTCATCACCAAACCCTTTTCCAACGCCGAGGTGGTCGAGCGCTTGCGCTCCTTCACTGGCAAATCACAACAGGGGGAAGAAGGATGAACGAGCTGGATGGCCGTAATCACGGCGTAAGAGACGCTGCAGTCATCTTGCCATTTGCGATCGGAGCGTTGCTCTTGCCGCCGCTCATATTGGTTTTTGCGACGCCGAGCCTGTTGGCGGGGATTCCGCTGATCGTACTCTATGTCTATGGGGTGTGGGCTCTCGCCGTCATCAGCGCCTTCCTGATAGCCCGGAAACTGGAGCTGCGTGAGCGGGTGGGCGTGGCGGAGGATCCTAGCGGCGTTGGCTGATGCTGCATGCCGACTTCGTTATTGCCAGCTGCCTGATCTACGTCGCGATCCTGTTCAGCGTCGCCTTTGCAGGAGACCGCAAGGCTAGGCGTAATCCGGGTGGCTGGCTCTCGTCACCGCTGGTCTACACGCTTTCCATCTCGATCTACTGTACCTCGTGGACCTTCTTCGGGGCGGTAGGGACGGCGGCGCGAGATGGCTTCGATTTTGCGCCCATCTACTTGGGGCCGATGATCGTCTTTACCGGCTGGTGGCTCTTTCTCCGCAAGTTGGTGACGGTGGGGCGGGTTCATCAGACCACGTCAATTGCGGATTTCATTTCGGCGCGCTTCGGCAAGCACTCGGGACTAGGGGCCCTCATCACCATCGTGGCGGTCATCGCGACCGCGCCCTATATCGCGCTCCAACTGAAGGCTCTAACCGACAGCTACCAGGTTCTGACCCATCCTGCAGGCGCAATCGCCGCCTCCAGCACGATCCTGGAGCCGAACTATTCGGTAGCCTTCTGGCTAGCCGCGGGTCTTTGTTCCTTTGCTATCATCTTCGGGGTTCGCAACCTAAACGTGAATGAGCACCATCACGGCGTCATCGCTGCTATTGCGGTGGAAGCTGTGGTTAAGCTTGTGGCTCTCCTGATTGTCGGCCTGTGGGTGGTCATCAGTGTCCGCGGCATTCCGGCCGAGATCTTTGCCAATGCTCCGGTGAGCCTAATGCGGCCAGCGGACACTTTCGATACCAGATGGGTGACGCTCATCATCCTTTCCGGTATCGCGGTGGTTTGCTTGCCGCGACAGTTCCAGGTGATGGTCGTAGAAAACTCCAGCGAGCGGCAGATCCGCACGGCCTCATGGTTGTTCCCTCTGTACCTCTTCCTTCTGTGCCTCTTTGTTTTTCCCATCGCCATTGCCGGTCTGAACCGCTTGCCGGCGGGTGCGAACCCCGACCTTTACGTTCTGACGCTGCCTCTTCAGGAGGACCGGCCGCTGCTGGCCCTGCTGGCCTTCATCGGGGGCTTTTCATCGGCTACCTCGATGGTCATCGTCTCATCGATCGCTTTGTCGACGATGATTTCCAACCACATCCTTGTGCCGCTCGCCCTGCGATTTTCCATCATTCCCACCAATAGCACGCAGAGCGTTCGCCACTTCATCCTGAACACGCGTCGCGCGGCGATTATTTTCATTGTCTTTATCGGTTTTCTCTACTTTTGGGTGAGCGGCACTTCCGAGGCCTTGGCAGCCATTGGCCTGATTTCCTTCTGCGGCGTAGCGCAATTCATGCCCAGCCTGGTTGGAGGCCTCTTCTGGCGCCGCGCGAGTGCCTTGGGGGCCTTTGCGGGCATGGCCGTCGGCTTTCTGCTGTGGCTCTACACGCTCTTCCTACCCAGCTTTGGCGGTTCAGCCATCATGACGGCGGAGGTCATTGCGCAGGGTCCCTTCGGATTGGAATGGCTGAAGCCGCATGCGCTTTTCGGCTTGGCGGGCTTCGACCCTTTGGCGCACGCCGTGTTCTGGAGCCTCTTCGTCAATACCGCCCTTTTCGTGACGATCTCCCTGATTACGGAGCCGACGCCTCTGCTACGCCTGCAATCCACTCTCTTCATCGACGTCTTCCGCCGGCAGACGGAGAGCGAGCTGCGGGTCATCCGGCGAACGGCGCGGGTCGGCGACCTGAGGCAGATGGCTGAACGGGTGATCGGGCCAAGGGACGCGATGGAGCTCTTCTCCAATGTCCCAGCGGGTGAGCGCGCCGTGGTGGCAAGCGATGAACTGCTGGGCCAGGTCGAGCAGCGTCTGGCCTCGCACATCGGGGCGGCTTCTGCACGCTCCCTCGTATCGCGGGTGGTCACCGACGAAACAGTTAGCGTGCAGGAGCTGAAGAGGCTGGCCAGTGAGGCAGAGCAGATTCGCGCCTATTCGGAAGAGTTGGAGAGTAAGTCCCGGCAAATTGAGGAGGCCGCCGCGGAACTCGCCTCGGCCAACCGTCGCCTGCGGGAAATTGACAAGCAGAAGGACGAGTTTCTAAGCCATATCAGCCACGAGGTGCGCACGCCCATGGCTTCCATTCGCTCCTTCAGCGACATTCTGCTGAGCGAGCCGAATCTCGAGGAAGAACGCAAGCAGCGGTTCCTGGCGATCATTCAAAAGGAAAGTATCCGCCTGACACGCTTGCTCGACAGCATCCTTCACTTGAATCAAATGGAAAAGGGGCAGCCTTACTGGGAAGTCGCGCTTTTTGATCCAGATCGGGCGCTGGATCAGGCGCTCGAAAGCTGTGAAGCGCTGGCAGAATCTTCCGGGGTGAAACTTCGCCGCGTAAAGCAGGGCCCCCCTGTGCTGGTTCTCGGCAACTCGGACAAGTTGGCGCAAGTCTTCATCAACTTGATTTCCAACGCCATCAAGCACAACACTGACGCCCAGCCGTTGGTGATGATCACCAGTGTCAGCGACGAAAGTGCTTACGAAGCGCGCATTGCCGATAACGGACCGGGTATCGCTGAGGATGATCGCGAACGCATTTTCGGAAAGTTCGAACGTGGCTCCAACGCTGAGCGCGCCGGAGCTGGCCTGGGACTGCCGATCAGCAGACAAATCATAGAACGTTTCGGCGGCCACCTTACCTTGGCCGCCAGCCGACCCAAGGGGGCAGAGTTTACGGTCCGGCTCAAGGTTGCCCGCGCCCCCTCCGATGTCCTCCCCCTCCGCCGCTCAGTATCCTGAAGCTCTTCTTCGACCGATCGCTCTGCCCGACTGCGGCAAGTAGCCCTCATACGGGGTTCTACGAATTGAGCTGATCGGCCGCTTGCGCCAGAGAAAGACACCAACGGCGAATCAACAACAACGTGAGGATTACCCATGGCGGGGGTTCTTGCGCGCCGGCTGTCCGTCTTTGTCGCCAGCAGCACGAGGGGTTAGGGATGGTCGCGCAGCTTACCAGGAACGAGCGACACATAGGTCTCGCTCTTGCCGTCTTCGTCTCGCTTCTCGGTTTGGCGATGGCAGCGGGCGGCAAGCAGGATCTCTTTGGCATTCATGGGCTGATAGTCTTCGCCTTCGGCGTTGGCTCGGCCTTCCTCTTGATTTCCGGTTTTCACCTTCCGGAGCCGTCCGACGAGCGGTTGACCCGCTACTACGATGACCCGATCAAGGTGGGCCTGATCTTGTCGATGATCTGGGCCGTGTTCGGCATGTTCATGGGCGTTTGGGTGGCGGCTCAGCTTGCCTGGCCGGCCCTCAACTTCGACATGGCCTGGACAAGCTTCGGCCGGATCCGACCAGTTCATACGACGGGCGTGATCTTTGGCTTTGGCGGCAACGCCCTGATCGCGACCTCCTTCCATGTGATGCAGCGCACCTCCCGCGCTCGCATGCCGGATCAGCTCAGTCCCTGGTTCGTGTTGATCGGGTACAACCTCTTCTGCGTCCTCTCCGTGACCGGCTTCCCGATCGGCATCACCCAGTCGAAGGAGTATGCGGAAGCTGAGTGGTATGCGGACCTCTGGTTGGTCGTGGTCTGGGTCACCTACCTGGTGCTTTATCTGCGGACACTGGCCCGGCGTCAGGAACCGCACATCTATGTATCCAACTGGTACTTCTTGGCCTTCATCCTCGTGGTGGCGATGCTGCATATCGTCAATGGCCTGGCTCTGCCGATCTCCCTCGCCTCCGCCAAGAGCTACACGATCTATTCCGGCGTGCAGGATGCCATGGTGCAGTGGTGGTACGGCCACAACACCGTCGCCTTCTTCCTGACCGCGGGCTTTCTGGGGATGATGTACTACTATCTCCCCACGCGTGCGGGCCGGCCGATCTATTCCTATCGCTTGTCGATTATCAGCTTCTGGGGGATCACCTTCTTCTATGTGTGGGTGGGATCGCACCACCTGCATTACACCGCGCTGCCGCACTGGGTGCAGACGCTGGGAATGACCTTTTCGGTAATGCTGCTGGTGCCCTCCTGGGCCTCGGCCGCAAACGCCCTGCTGACGCTGAACGGCGCCTGGCACAAGGTGCGGACTGACGCGACCTTGCGCTTCATGATGGTGGCCGCGGTCTTCTATGGCCTAAGCACCTTCGAGGGCTCCTTCACCGCAATTCGAGCAGTCAACTCTCTTTCGCACTACACCGATTGGACCGTGGCTCACGTGCACGCCGGCGCTCTGGGCTGGGTCGCCCTGATTACTTTCGGGTCGATCTACGCCGCAGTGCCGCGGCTCTGGAAGACCGGGCAGATGTACTCGCCGCGCCTGGTTGAGGTTCACTTCTGGCTCGCGGTGGCGGGGATCTTTGTCTACGTCTTCGCGATGTGGAACTCGGGCATCATCCAGGGCCTGATGTGGCGCACCTATAACGAGAACAACGCGCTTGCTTATTCCTTCATCGAGTCTCTTGTTGCGATGCACCCCTATTACATCGCGCGGACCTTCGGTGGCCTCCTCTTCCTCTGCGGCGCGGTCGTCGGTTTCTACAACCTCTGGAAGACCATCCAGCTTGCCCCGCGCGAGCAGGAGGTTCTCCGCGATCAGCCGGCCGCCGTCCTGGCCCGTTCCAGCGCTGTTCAGCCGGGGGAGTAAGCGCGAATGTTCAAGACACACTACAGGCTGGAACGTCATTCGATTGCGTTGGCGATTGCGATCATCGTGGTCGCCAGCATCGGTGGCATCGTTGAGATCGCGCCCCTCTTCACCATCGACGAGACGGTGGAGGAGGCTCCCGACATGCGCGTTTATACGCCTCTGGAGCTGGCCGGCCGAGACATCTACATGCGCGAGGGATGCTACGCGTGCCACTCGCAGATGATCCGTACGCTTCAGGATGAGGTGGAACGCTACGGTCCCTTCTCGCTGGCGGTAGAGTCCCAGTACGACTACCCGATGCTTTGGGGATCAAAGCGCACCGGTCCGGATCTGGCACGCGTAGGGGGCAAGTACTCTGACCACTGGCACGTCGTTCACCTTAACGATCCGCGTGAAGTGGTGTCGGAGTCGGTGATGCCGGCTTATCCCTGGCTTCTGCAAAACCGCCTGAAGACAGAGAAGCTCGATCTCCATCTGCGGACGCTACAGAAGCTGGGCACGCCCTATACCGACGAGATGATCGCGAACGCAGTGGCGGATGCCCAAGGGCAGGCTGCGCCGAATAGCGATCAGGCGTCCGGCGTGGCCGAGCGCTACGGGGAAGACACCAACATCCGCGATTTTGACGGAAATCCTGACCGCGTGACCGAGATGGATGCGCTGGTGGCGTACCTACAGATCCTGGGCCGTCTGACCGACGCTGCCTACGTCGCCCAGGCTGAGCCCCAGCCGCAGCCGGTGGAGGAGTGACATGCCCTTCGAACATGAAACCCTGGTGGCTTTCGCAAAATCCTTCGGACTTTTCTATCTGATCGCCTTGTCGGTCGCTGCGGGAGTTTATGCGCTTTGGCCATCCAACAAAGCGCGCTTCGACCAGGCTGCGCAGAGCATTCTTGAGGATGAGGATCGGCCATGTCGGTAGGTGAGCGTGATCCCCATACGGGGCACATGACCACTGGGCACGAGTGGGGGGGCATCAAGGAGCTCAATACGCCCGTTCCCAAGCCGGTCATCTGGTTCCTCATCGGAACGTTCATCTTCTCCCTGATTTACTGGGTGCTGATGCCGGCCTGGCCGCTGGGTGTGACCTACACGCGCGGATTACTTGGATTGGATCAGCGTGATGAGGTCATGGTGCGGGTGGCGGAAGGCCAGGCGGCGCGGGCCGATTGGGTGAAAGCCATAGAGGAAGGCAGCTTCGACTCGATACAGGACGATGAGGTCCTGATGGACGTCGTTCGCGGCACTGGCAGCAGCCTGTTCGGCGACAATTGTGCGGTCTGCCATGGCCTGAACGGTCAGGGCGGCCCCGGTTTCCCGAGCCTGGCAGCGGGCAGCTGGTTGTGGGGCGGTGAGCCCGAGGACGTGTGGGAAACGATCCGGGTTGGCATCAACTCGGATCACCCGGAAACGCGGATGAGCGAAATGCTCGCTTTTGGCCGTGATCAGATTCTCGATCGCTCGACCATTCTGGACGTGGTGGCCTACCTGCAGTCGTTGCCAGGAAGTGACGATCCGCAAACACCACTCGATCCCGAGGCTGTGGCGCGCGGCGAGGAAACCTTCGCCATGCAGTGCACCGCATGTCACGGCGAAAACGGGCAGGGTGATCCCGCTATGGGCGCGCCGGATCTGACCGACGATGTCTGGATCTATGGGGGCGACCGGGATTCCCTCTATTGGTCGATCTACCGGGGTCGCAAGGGCCATATGCCGCACTGGGAAGAGCGCCTGAGTCCGGTCGAGCGCAAGATCCTGACCCTCTACGTGCTCGAGATCGCAAAAGGGAGGGACTGATGGGGCGCAAGTCGGTGACCGAGGGTCGTCGGTGGAAGCCAGGACTGGTCATCGGGTTCATTCTGGCGGCCGTGGTGCTGCTGGCGGTGGGCGCCAATGCGCATCTTGTCCATCTGGCAACAACCACCCAGCCCGAGTGCGTGCCGCACCTCAAGTCCATGAACGAAGCCGACGGCGCCTTTCGTGCCGCGAAGTCGGCCTGCTGAGCATAGGTACAGGACCTTAGAGAGCGAAGAGATGACAAAGCTTCCAGATCCAGTCCCACCCTTGCCCCGCGACAATGGCCTGAAGCGGAACCTGCCTACGTCGGCAGCTTTCGACTGGCTGTCGGCCGGGTGGCGCGACTTCAAGAACAATTGTGGCGCCAGCCTGGCCTATGGATTCGCGGTTTTTTTGGTCTCGGCGGTTGTGGTCGCAGGTCTGATCCTGCTGTCCTACGACTACATCCTGTTTCCGGCCCTCGCCGGCTTTGTGGTCGTAGGCCCAGCCCTCGCCATAGGTCTATACGAGAAGAGCCGGCTGCTGGCGGCGGGGCAGAGGGTAAGCCTCTCTCGGATGTTGCTGGTCCGGTCGCAATCCGGCGCCCAGGTGCTCTTCACCGGCGTTTTGCTCGCGCTGTTGATGCTGCTCTGGATGCGCGCAGCCGTGTTGCTCTACGCCCTCTTCTATGGAGTGCAGCCTTTCCCGGGGCTGGACGAAGTTATCGTGACCCTGCTGTCCAGTGCTTCCGGCTTGGGCTTGATCATCGTCGGGACGTTGGTGGGTGGCCTCTTCGCGGCATTCGCCTTTGCGATCAGCGCCTTTTCGATCCCGATGCTGCTCAATGAGCGGACCGACGCCCTGACGGCTATGGGCACGAGCATGGCGATGGTGTGGAACAACCTGCCGGTCATGCTGACCTGGGGCGCCATTGTAGTCGCGCTTTCCGGCCTTGGCCTGATGACGGGACTGGTCGGCCTGATCGTGATCTTCCCGGTCCTGGGTCATGGCACCTGGCATGCCTACAGGGCAGTGCGGCGCCAGGTTCACATCGATGAACAGGCGCGCGTGGCCGCTGAGCGGGAAGGCTTTGGAGAGGTTGTCACGTGAGCTGCTGCAGCGCCTCTGTGATGGTAGGACCGACCGACCCGCCAGCTGATGATCAGCCGGGCGCGGCGGTCCAGGATGAGCTCTGGCTGGAAAGCCGGGAGATCGCTCCAGGCCAGCGCCTGAGCGAACTCTCTGTGCCCACCATCCACTGTGTTGGCTGTATCCGAACCATCGAGGAAGGATTGAAGGCCGTTCCGGGGGTGCTGGATGCACGGGTTAATCTTACGGCCAAGCGGGTGTCGGTGCAGTGGGAGGGGAGCCGGGCTCCCGCCCTCATCGAAACCCTGAAAGATCTTGGTTATGCGGCTCATCCCTGGCAGGCGGCGGGGGAGAAGAAGGACGAGGTTCTGGCGCGCTTGCTGCGAGCGCTCGCGGTCGCAGGCTTCGCCTCCAGCAATATCATGCTCCTCTCTGTCTCTGTGTGGTCAGGAGCGGACGCTCAGGCGCGTGACATCTTCCACTGGATCTCGGCGTTGATCGCACTGCCGGTCCTCATCTATTCGGGCCGTATTTTCTATCTCTCTGCCTGGTCGGCGCTCCGCCGTGGGCATACCAACATGGATGTTCCGATTTCCATCGGGATCTCCCTGGCTTTTTGCCTCAGTCTCTACGACACGATGAGAAGCGGGCCCCACGCCTACTTCGACGGCGTCGTCATGCTGCTCTTCTTTCTCCTGATTGGCCGCACGCTAGATCATGTGATGCGTGAGCGCACACGCTCGGCCGTCAAGGGCCTGGCGCGCCTGGCATCGAAGGGCGCCCTGGTGGAGAAGGAGGATGGGACGCGCGCCTATCTGCCAGTAGAAGAGATTCAGGTCGGCTCGAGGGTCATTGTAGCCGCTGGTGAGCGCATCCCGGTGGATGCGCGGGTGCTGGCCGGAAGCTCGGACCTCGATGCAGCCCTGGTGACAGGGGAGAGCGATCCTCAGCCGGTTGGGCCTGGGGCACAGCTGCAAGCTGGCACCTTAAATTTGACCGGTCCTCTTACGCTTGAGGCGACGGCTACGGTTCAAAATTCCTTCCTGTCGGAGATGGTGCGCTTGATGGAAGCGGCGGAGGCTGGCCGCTCTACCTACCGGCGCATTGCAGACCGGGTCTCCCGTTTATTCGCCCCAACGGTGCACACCCTTTCTTTTTTGAGCTTCCTGGGCTGGATGGTGGCCACTGGTGATCCGCACCGAGCGATCACGATTGCCGTCGCCGTCTTGATTATCACCTGTCCCTGCGCTCTTGGCCTTTCGGTACCGATGGTTCAGGTGGTCGCCGCCCGTCGGCTCTTTGACCGCGGCATCCTGCTGAAGGACGGCGGTGGACTCGAGCGTATGGCTGAAATCGACACCGTCGTTTTCGACAAGACCGGCACCCTGACGCTTGGCCGGCCGGTTCTTCAAAACCGGAATGGGCTGGACAGCGATCATCTGGATCTGGCTGCGGCGCTTGCCGCCCATTCGCGTCATCCCCATTCCCGCGCGCTCGTCGATGCACACCCTACCGCTCGGCCAACCGCATTCATTGAAGTTGCCGAGCGTCCTGGTTTCGGCGTTGAAGCCCGCCTGGGCGAAGATGTCTATAGGCTCGGTCTTCCGGCCTGGGCGCTAGCGGATCAAGCGCAGCAGCGAGAAGTTGCAAACAAGACAGTTCTTTCAAAGAACGGGAAGCTGCTAGCTGCCTACAGCTTTATCGATCCGCTTCGCCCGGAAGCGGCTGCGGCGCTGCGCGACTTGCAGCGGAAGGGGCTGAAGCTCGAGATCCTTTCCGGCGATCACCAAGCGGCAGTGGAAGCACTTGCGCGTAAGGTTGGGGTGAGCGCTTGGCAAGCGCGGATGCGCCCGGCCGACAAGACGGCTCGCCTTACCGCGTTGGCAGAGCAAGGCCGTAAGGTGTTGATGGTCGGGGACGGCTTGAATGACGCGCCGGCGCTGGCGGCCGCTCATGTTTCCATGGCGCCAGCCAATGCCGCGGACGTGGGCCGCAACGCCGCAGACCTCGTTTTCCTGGGCGAAGGGTTGGATGCGGTCCCCGAAGCCTTTGCGGTCGCCAAGCGGAGTGCGCGCCTCGTACGACAAAATTTCGCTCTTTCCTTCACCTACAACGCGATCGCTTTGCCCTTCGCCATTCTGGGCTTCGTCACTCCGCTCTTCGCCTCTGTAGCCATGTCATGCTCTTCGATCGTCGTGGTCGCCAACGCCATGCGGCTCAACCGAGGAGCACGGCGTAGAAACCCAGAAGCCAGCGGCACTATGTCGAACAGCATCAGGGTTAATCCGGAGCCAGTGCGATGAGTGTGCTCATCTATTTGATTCCCGCGTCTCTAGGATTGGGCCTCCTTGGGCTCGCGACTTTCCTTTGGTCGCTAAAGGCGGGTCAGTATGAGGATATGGACGGGGCGGCGGCGCGCATTCTGCTGGATGAAGAGGACGTGCCGGCTTCGGCGAAATCAGACGGAGCTTCTTTGCGCTGAGGGTCCCTAAGCTTCGTGGCGGATCTCAGTCTTTATGAGCCGCCTTGCATTCCAGGGTACCTTCGGCGAAAGAGAAGTATCCGACCATGAAGCAGCGAGAGCCGTACAATGGACACCCCGAGCGGGGTACCTCTGCCCGTTGAGGCCGGAGGACGCCGCACTGTCGTTTTGACGGGCGCGAGCCGCGGGATCGGCCACGCCACCGTTCAACGCTTCAGCCGAGAAGGTTGGCGCGTCATTACCTGTTCTCGCGAAGGCATTCCCGATGATTGTCGGCGAGATCCGAACTGGACTCACCACATCACTGTGGATCTTGCTGACCCCGCTGGGGTGGATGCTTTCGTGGTTCAGGCGAACGAGGTGCTGGGAGACGGGGCCCTGCATGCCCTGGTGAACAATGCTGCGGTTTCGCCTAAAACGCCGTTCAAGGAACGGCTCGGTTGCCTTAATGGGGAAATCGAAGGGTGGCGGCAGGTCTTCGAGCTCAACTTTTTTGCGCCGCTGGTATTGGCGCGAGGCTTTGCGGTCCCCCTGCGCAAGGCTCAGGGGTGTATTGTTAACATTACCTCCATCGCTGGCCATGCCATTCACCCTTTCGCCGGTTCTGCCTACTCGACCTCCAAAGCGGCGCTGTCGGCGCTCACGCGTGAGATGGCGGTCGAGTTTGCCGAATTGGGGGTGCGGGTAAACGCTGTAGCGCCCGGGGAAATCGAGACCTCGATGATCGGGCCGGAATACGAATCCCTGATCCCCCGCATCCCCCTGCAGCGCATGGGCACGCCAGAGGAAGTTGCAGGTGCGGTTTATCAACTTTGCAACGCGGATTTTGGGTATGTGACCGGCTCGGAGGTCTTCGTGACCGGTGGCCAGCATCTCTTCTAGCGGCGGTAAAGATGGCGGCGGTAATTTTGTGCACTGCACAAAAACCGCCTTGACTCGTTTAGGGAAAGGCTTATGTTTTGGGCGTGCTGCAGTGCAGCATAGCGGTATCCGCCAACGGGTGCCGTTCCGCAGCGATGAAGAAAATGATCGTCGTCGCTTAGCGGATATAGCCCCCAGTAGCCCAGGAGCGAGTTTGAATGTCTACCGCTAGCAGCAAGAAAAATGGCGCCCGCGAGGCGACCCAGCCGATGGAAGCCGCGATGAATGCCAGCCGCGAAACCGTCGAGAGCTTTGTCAAGGTGGGTGCCGAGACTGCTTCCAAGCAGTACGAGCAGGCCATCGCCATGACGCAAGAGCAGGTGGAGAAGACCTCTTCCACCCTGTTCCGGAATTATAACGAACTGACCGCCGTCAATCAGGCCAATATCGAGGCCCTGATGGCTGCGTCCAATAGCTTTGCCAAGGGTTTTGAAGCCATCAGCAAGGAGCTTCTGGCCTACACCCAGGCAAACATGGAGCAGAGCATGGTGGCCTCGAAGAAGCTGCTCGGCGCCAAGTCGGCGCAGGAGTTTGCTGATCTGCAAAGCGAGTATGCGCGGGTGCAGATCGACCAGGTGCTGTCCGGATCAGCCAAGCTGACCGAACTCAGCCTCCAGGTCGCCAATGAGGCCTTTCAGCCGCTGCAGTCCCGAATGCACGAGGCGGCGGAAAAGATGATGAAGCAGGTCGCCTAAGTTACCAGCTTCCTTTTCCCGAACACGTGAGACCCGGCAGAGCCCTCTGCCGGGTCTTTTTGTTTGTGTCCGCTGTTACGAGACGGCACGGTTCCTATATGCCTCTATGTAGATCCCACCGGTGATCGCAGGTCCTTGCAAGGAGTTCACCACAACATCAGGAGAACCATGTTAATCTCATCGTCCACAACGAATCGCGGATCTTTGGGCGGATAGTTGGGTTGAGGAAGGTATGAGTGACGATCAGGGCAGCAGCGGCCGCGGCCCTTCAACTGAGGTGGTGGTCAAACCTCGTGTGCGGCCGAAACGGCCGGCGCTTTATAAGGTATTAATGTTGAACGACGACTACACGCCAATGGAGTTCGTTGTTCATGTACTGGAACGCTTCTTTGGGAAGAGTCGTGAAGAAGCTACTCAGATCATGTTGCACGTGCATCGCAGGGGAGTAGGGATCTGCGGGGTCTTTACCTATGAGGTAGCCGAAACCAAAGTAACTCAGGTCGTGGACTACGCTCGCAAGCACCAGCATCCCCTGCAGTGCACGTTGGAAAAGGAGTAAGCTAGGAAGATGCTGTCTCCCAGCCTGGAAAAGACGTTACACCGCGCGCTCGCCCTGGCGAATGAACGTCGCCACGAATACGCGACACTCGAGCACCTGCTTCTGGCGCTCGGCGAAGACAACGACGCCGTGGCGGTGATGCGCGCCTGTGGCGTCCAACTGGACAGGCTCAAGGCAGAGCTAACCGACTACATCGATAACGAGCTTGCCAACCTCGTGAACGTTCACGCGGGCGAGAGCAAGCCGACCGCCGGCTTCCAACGCGTGCTTCAGCGCGCGGCGATCCATGTTCAGTCGTCTGGCCGTGCGGAAGTTACCGGCGCCAACGTGCTGGTCGCCATGTTCTCTGAGCGGGAGAGCCATGCCGTCTATTTCCTGCAGGAGCAGGACATGACGCGCCTGGATGCGGTCAACTACATCAGCCATGGCATCGCCAAGGTTTCCGGCAAGGAACAACCCCGCACCGTGCACGGAACCGATGGCGAGGCCCAAGCGGAGAAGGTCGTGCGCAAAGGTCGAGAGGCTCTGGACGCCTACTGTGTCGACCTCAACCGCAAAGCGGCTGAGGGCAAGATCGACCCCCTGATCGGTCGAGCACTTGAGATCGAAAGAACGATCCAGGTGCTTTGTCGCCGCACCAAGAACAATCCGCTGCTGGTGGGGGATCCGGGGGTGGGGAAAACCGCCATCGCCGAGGGGCTGGCCAAGCGCATCGTGGATGAAGACGTTCCCCAGGTGCTGGCGGACGCTACCATTTTCGCTCTCGACATGGGTGCGCTGCTTGCGGGGACCCGCTATCGCGGGGACTTTGAGGAGCGGCTGAAGGCGGTGATGAGCGAACTGGAGCAGCAGCCTCACGCCATCCTCTTCATCGACGAGATCCACACCGTTATTGGGGCGGGCGCGACTTCGGGCGGCGCGATGGATGCCTCGAACCTGCTCAAGCCCGCGCTGCAGACGGGAAGTCTGCGCTGTATCGGCTCGACGACCTACAAGGAGTATCGAAACTACTTCGAGAAGGATCGGGCTCTGGTAAGGCGTTTTCAGAAGATCGACGTGAACGAACCGAGCGTGCCGGATGCGATCAAGATCTTGCGTGGGCTGAAGCCTTACTATGAGCAGCATCATTCGGTCCGCTACACCAATGATGCTTTGAAGACTGCCGTAGAGCTGGCCCATCGCTATATCCATGATCGGAAACTGCCGGACAAGGCGATCGACGTGATAGACGAAGCCGGTGCAGCGCAAGCGCTGCTGCCGGAATCTCGCCGGCGCAAGCAGATCGGCGTCAAGGAGGTCGAGGCGATCGTTTCAAAGATCGCCCGCATTCCGCCGAAGGTGGTCAATCAGGACGACAAGGAATCGCTGCGGAATCTTGAGCGTGACCTGAAGACAATGGTGTTCGGCCAGGATCAGGCGATCGATACGCTCACATCGGCTATCAAGTTGTCTCGAGCCGGTTTACGCGATCCGGAGAAGCCGATCGGCAGTTATCTCTTTGCCGGGCCCACCGGCGTCGGCAAGACCGAAGTTGCTCGGCAACTCGCCCGCACCCTCGGCATCGAGCTCACCCGCTTCGACATGTCCGAGTATATGGAGCGCCACTCGGTCAGCCGCCTGATCGGCGCGCCGCCAGGCTATGTCGGCTTTGATCAGGGCGGACTTCTGACTGACGCGGTGGACCAGCATCCTCATTCCGTCTTGTTGCTGGACGAAATCGAGAAGGCGCATCCGGATCTGTTCAACGTGCTGCTGCAGGTAATGGACTACGGCAAGCTGACAGATCACAACGGGAAAACCGTCGACTTCCGCAACGTCATCCTGATCATGACGACAAATGCGGGGGCGGCTGAAATGGCAAAGCCCGCGATCGGTTTTGGACGTGAAGGACGGGAGGAGGAGGATGTGGAAGCCATCAACCGCCTCTTTACCCCAGAGTTCCGGAATCGTCTCGACGCGGTCGTTTCCTTCGCCGGGCTCTCCGCCGAGGTGGTCAGCCGGGTCGTCGACAAGTTCGTAATGGAGCTGGAAGCGCAGTTGGCTGACCGCAACGTCACCATCGAGTTGAGCGACAAGGCGCGTGGTTGGCTTGCGAAGCGCGGCTACCAGCCCGTCTACGGAGCTCGTCCTTTGGCGCGGGTCATCCAGGAGCACATCAAGAAGCCATTGGCTGAAGAACTGCTCTTTGGCCGGCTGACGGACGGCGGAAGCGTGCGGGTGGATGTGGGGGAAGACGGCGAAAGCCTCAGTTTCACCGTGGAGGCCACCAGCAAGGCTCGCAAGCGAGATGGTGGCACCGACGGTTCCTCGTCACGAACGGAAGTGCCGGAGCTCGTAGATTAAGGTCAAACACACCAGGTCGAGCCGAGGCTCGCTTACGTCATCGGTTCACTTAATCAAGCTGGATCGCGTTGCGTCTGATCCCAGTTGCGTGGATCAGGCCGCGGATCCGGTTTTGTTTTTCTAGATTTATGGAATTGTGCGAGGGGACAAGAAGGGGCTGCACAGTGGCAAGTGTGAGGCAGACCTTTCGCTGAACTTGCCCTTTCCATCACATCTCTTACGTGTAGATCCCGACATCGCATCTTTTGCTTTTCATGCAAAGTGGATTCCGCCACGCAGGGGTTGGTCTGGCGCCACTTAAGTAACGTCGGGCGGTTCGGGATTAGCCAGGGTTCATCAAGAGAAGGCATCATAATGAGACAACGCGGAGGTTTCCCCACTCTCCTACTGACGACTGCTGCCCTGATCATGGTCTTTCTTATCGGGGCCTGCAGTGAGGCGGAGACTGACGAAGGGGATTCTGCCCAGGAGCGTGCAACCCCCGTCACTGTCGAGACGGCACAATCCGAGCAAGTGGAAACCGTGGAGCGTTCTCTCGGCCGCCTGCGCGCTCTCAATGACACCACAGTCTCAGCGGAAGTGGAGGGACGTCTCGTCGAGGTATCGGTAAATGAAGGCGATGCCGTTGAGCAGGGCGACACGCTGGCTACGATCGATCCCCTGGATTTCGAGCTCCAACTCAGCCAGGCGCGCGCTGAAATAAGCCAGTTAAAAGCGGAAATCGAAACCAAGGAAGCGGAAGTGGAACGCCAGCGCCAGCTGCGCGAAGGAGGGCATGTGTCCCAAGCGGTGCTGGAACAAAGCGAGTCCGATCTCGTCTCTTTGGAACAGCAGCTTATTATGGCGCGCGCTCAGCTCGCCAGCGCTCAGCTAAACCGCGATCGAAGCACCATCGTTGCCCCCATCTCGGGCCGTATCGGCACTCGCTTCGTAAACGAAGGCGAGTACATGAACAGCGGACAGGAGATGTTCAGGATAGTTCATGAGGAGGCCTTGGAGGTGGAATTGGCCTTCCCCGAGAGACTGGCCGGCAAGCTGGAGACGGGTCAGCTGGTTCGCTTGCAGGCCACTGAGGCCGACGGCGAGATGGTTGAGACCGAGATCAAGGCGATCCTGCCGACCATCGGCAGAGACAATAGCGCTGTGGTCGCGCTCGCAAAAGTCCATAATCCCGGCAATTGGCGACCTGGGGGCAGCGTCCATGCAGAAGTGGTTCTAGAAGTTCGTGACAGTATCGTGGTTCCCGTTCAGGGCGTTGTCCTGCGTCCTGAAGGGGAGGTCGTGTTTGTCGAAGAGGACGGCCGCGCCTCTGAACGGTCGGTAGAGGTGGGCAGGCGGACAGCCGACTGGGTTGAGATCCGCGCGGGTATTGAACCGGGCGAGCGCATCATCGTCGATGGAGCAGGCTTTCTTGCTGAGGGCGTGTTGGTGGAGGCCGAGGTGCGAGAAACTGTGGGACACGCGCCGGTGGCTCCTGAGACGGAGGCAGACACAGATCAGCCCGAGGGCGAAGAGGAAGAGGGCTGACCTGTGAACCTCCCCGAGACCTCTGTACGCCGCCATGTGCTGGCGGTGATGTTGAGTGCCGTGATCCTTTTGTTCGGTGCCATTGCAATGCAAAGGATCGGCGTCGACCGGATGCCGGACGTGGACATGCCGGTGATCAGCGTCAGCACCACCTATCCCGGTGCCAGTGCTGAAGTTGTCGATTCCTCGATTACTGAGCCGATGGAGCGCGGGGTCAATGCCGTTCCAGGCATTCGCAACATTCGCTCGCTCTCGGTTCCTGGAGCGTCGATCGTCACCATCACTTTTGAGCTCGGCAAGGATATCGATGTCGCCTTCAACGAGGTCCAGTCTCGCGTAAGTCGGCTGAGCACTCTTCCCGAGGATTCCAACAATCCGATCATCGAAAAGGTTAACTCTGCGGCGCAGCCTATTCTTTGGCTCTCCTTGACCGGAGACTGGACCCTGCGGGATCTCGATACCTACTCGCGTGATGTCATCCGGCCGCTGATCCGCAGCGTGCAAGGGGTAGGTGAGATCCAGTACGGCGGCGGCATGATTCGCGCGGTCCGCATTGAAGTTGATCCCGCTAAACTCAGCGCCAACGGCATCACGATCAATGACGTGGTCAGCGCGATCAGGGAAGAGCACGTAATGATGGCCGGGGGCTTTCTGGTCTCCGGCGATCGGGAAGATCAGATCCAACTGGATCTGGAGTTTCACAATCCCGTCGCCTTGCTTGATCTTCTCGTGGCTGAGCGTGATGGCAATTTAATCACGCTGCGCGACGTCGCGCGCGTGGTAGACGGCACAGATGACCGTCGGCGGCTCGCGCGCTTCGATGGAGAGGCCTCTGTAGGGCTTGGCATTGTGAAGGTGCCGGGCGCCAATACGGTAGCGATCGCCGAGGAGATCCGCAATCGGGTTGAGGAACGCATTATCCCCTCGCTGCCGCCCGGACTGGAACTGTCGATCGCCTATGATGAATCGAACTTCATTCTCGAACAGATCGACGGCCTTTTCCTGACCATCGCGCTGGGCGTGTTTCTAACAGCCTTGGTAATCTGGTTTTTTCTCAAGAGTTTTCGATCGACGCTCATCGTCTCGCTGTCGATACCTATATCTCTGATGGCAGCCATCGCGATAATCTACTTCTTTGGCTACACGCTGAATTCCGTCACGATGCTGGCGATGCTTCTGCTGATCGGCGTGGTGGTCGACGACGCGATCGTAGTGCTGGAGAACATCTATCGCCATCGGCAGAGCGAGGGACGAGGCGCGTGGGATGCGGCGATCGCCGGAACCCAGGAGGTCTATCTGGCGGTGATCGCCACGACCTTTGCATTGGTTTCGATCTTTGCCTCGGTCCTCTTCCTTGACGCCATTATCGGGCGGGTCTTTGAATCCTTCGCGGTCGTTGTCACCTTTGGCGTGCTGGCTTCATCCCTCGTCGCGCTGACCCTGGTCCCGATGCTTTGTTCCCGTTTCCTTCAGGTGCGAGAGGAACACGGGCGGCTCTACCAGTTCTTCGAGCGAATACAGGTGGCCCTCGATAACGGCTACCGGTGGTTGCTTAGCCGTACGCTCAAGGCTCGCTGGCTCGTACTCGGACTGATTGTCGTGCTCATGGGGGCAACGCTTGCTCCGATTGCCAGGCTCGATGCTGAGTTTGCGCCGCGCGCGGATACCGGGCAGTTCATCATCTCCTTTCAGGCTCCCCTCGGTTCCAGCCTGGACTATACCGCCGGCCGACTGGAGGCGATTGAGGCCCTCCTGGACGAAGAGGCCAGCGTCGCCAATCATTTCTCTACCATTGGCTTGGGCCGCGATGGGCAGGTAAGTGCAGGTGTCGTCTTTGTAACGCTGCGCGATCGCGGCGAGCGCGACCTGACACAGCAGGCAATCATGCGGGACCTGCAGCCGCATCTCGATCAGCTTCCGGGCATACGTGCCTTTGCCTCGGACATCCCCTTCCTGGGGGGCGAAAGAGGCGAGCCGCTGCAGTTCGTGCTCTCCGGCCCTAACCTGGATCAAGTCAACGAGCTTTCCCAGACGTTGTTGGCGCGCCTTGAAGACGACGACGCCATGGGCGCCCTCGACCTTGACCTGGAGCTGGATCTTCCGCAGCTAAGGCTGGTTGTCGATCGCCATCGGGCTCGCAGCCTCGGCATCTCCGCGCAACAAATTGCGGAGACGGCAAATGCCCTGATGGGGGGTATAAACGTGGCCCGTTATCATGACGTGCCAGGTACTGGACAGCGCTACAATCTGCGGGTCAAGGCCGAGGACGGAATTTTCCAGGGGCCCGAGGATCTCAATAGGATTTACGTGCGCGCGGGTAGTGGGGAACTGGTTCGTCTTGATGCGATCGCTAGATTTGAGCGCAGTACGGGGCCTGCCGTGGTCGCGCGTTATGATCTCAGCTATGCCGCTGAATTCTTTGCAACTCCGTCGGTCGGTCTGGGTGAGGCCATGGAACGGGTTGAAGAGGTAGCAGCCGACATCCTGCCCAGCGGCTACAGTCTGGCGTTCGTCGGCGAAGCGGAGGAACTGCGCGAAACAGCCGGCGCCATGACCTTCGTATTGCTCCTAGCCGCAGCGCTGGTCTACATGGTGCTGGCCAGCCAGTTCAACTCGCTGATTCAGCCCCTGTTCATCATGGCAGCCCAGCCTGTCGCTCTGGGCGGCGGTATCATCGGCCTCTGGTTGGGCGGCTATAGCCTCAACATCTACTCGATGATCGGCATGCTTCTCCTTATGGGGCTGGTCACCAAGAACGGTATTCTACTGGTGGACCTGACGAACCAGTATCGAGAGAAGCGCAACATGCGGATTGACGAAGCGCTGCTTGCGGCCTGTCCGGTGCGCTTCAGGCCTGTGATCATGACCTCTCTCACCCTGGTCCTGGCGATGGTGCCTGCGGTCCTTGGATTGGGAGCGGGTGCCGATACCACCGCACCTATGGGGGCGGCAATTATCGGGGGCATCATCATCTCGATGGTCCTGACGTTGATCGTGATCCCCGTGCTCTACTCGCTGGTGGAAAACCCTTTGAGCCGGCGTCGTGAGCGTAAGCCTCAAGAAGAGAAGGCCGCACTAACTCCCAGTTAACCTCAATCGGGAGAAGGGGCTCGAGGGAAAGACTTCGGTCTATCGAGCTTGCTTAGGGCAGCGGCCACTTCTGCGGCCAAGCGGGCATTGGCGACCAGCAAAGCGCGATTGGCGTTCAGGGTGCGTCCAGAGCTCCGGTGGTGAAGCTGCGCCAAGAGAAAGGGGGTGACTGCGGTGCCGCTAATCGACTGTTGCTCGGCCAATGCCAAGGCGTCCTTCAGCCAGCTCTCTACCTGTGCGGAAGGAATAGCCGCCTTCTCCGGAACCGGGTTTGCAAGCAACATGCCCCCGAGACCGAATTCGCTCTGCAGCAGTAATAGTCTGGCGGCATCTTCCGCCGTTTCGACGCTGTGTCGCACGGGCAGATCTCCATCATGTGAGTAAAAGCTTGGAAAGCTGCGCGTGCCGTAGCCCACCACCGGCACGCCCAAGCTCTCCAGCATCTCCAGGGTTCTTGGTAGATCGAGAATGGACTTCGCCCCCGACGAGACAACACACACGGGTGTGCGAGCCAGCTCGTAGAGGTCCGCTGAAACATCGAAATTGGTTGCCCGCGGGTCGTGGTCGCGATGAACGCCACCGATCCCGCCAGTTGCGAAGACGCGAATGCCTGCGCGCGCAGCTGCAATCATCGTAGCGGCGACCGTGGTTGCTCCATGGTGGCCACGCGCCAGCACTGCCGCCATATCGCGACGACTGACCTTCACGATCTCCCGGCCATTACGGGCAAAGAATTCGACTTGCTCATTATCGAGGCCGATTATCAGCCGGCCGGCGCTGATGCCCACAATGGCCGGCTCACCACCACCTTCTAGAACAGCTGCTTGCATCTCCTGCAGCGTATCCCGGTTGTGTGGCCAGGGCAGTCCGTGTGCAAGAAGCGTGGACTCCAGAGCGACCACGGGACGGCCCTCTGCAAGTGCGGCCGCGATCGGTGGGCTTACCGTTAGGGGCAACATCATAGTTTCAGGACCTGACGCAGTTCGTGAAGCCGCGCCTCCTGGGCCGCTTCGCTATAGGGCTCAGTCGGCAGCGCGCCCCAGATCGGCTTTGGCCAGGCCGGATCGTTGATAAAGCGCGCAATTACATGCACGTGCAGCTGTGGGGTCATGTTTCCCAGGGCTGCGACATTGATCTTGTCGGCCTTGTAGAGCTGCTGCAGGGCGTTCGAACAGGCGGTAACCTCATCGCAGAGTCGGTATTGATCCATAGGCTTCAGATCGTGAAGGTCACGCAAGCCGGGACGTTGCGGAACGAGCACCAGCCAGGGCCAGCGTACTTCCTTCATGAGCAAGAGGCGTGAAAGCCGAAGCCGCCCCACCTCGACACCATCCCGCGCCAGGTCGGGATGCATTTCAAAAACTGCCGTCATTCTACTGCCGCCTCCTTCCTCCATTTGCGGGGCGTTAGCCGAGACAACCTAGCAGTTTCGTGCTCTGCAGTTTGGAAGTCGGCCAACTCGTCCCTACTTTGGAATCAATATGAAGCGCGAAGCCCATCCTGAAAACTGGCTGCAAATAACGCCCCAGGGCCTCTACTGCCGACCGGGTGACTTTTTCATTGATCCGCATCGGCCCGTGGAACGGGCCGTGATCACGCACGGGCACGCAGATCATGCGCGACCCGATCATCATCGGGTACTGGCAACAGCTGAAACCCTTGCGATCATTCAAACTCGCTATGGAGATCGTGCTGGCCATTCCTTTCAGGCTCTGAAGTACGGAGAAAGCATTGAGCTGGGCGAAACACGGGTGCGTCTGGTGCCGGCGGGGCACGTGCTGGGATCGGCACAGGTGGTCGTCGAGTGGGGCGGTTGGCGGGTTGTCGTATCGGGCGACTACAAGCGACGGCGTGATCCCACCTGCGCCCCCTTTGAAGTGGTGCCCTGCGACGTTTTCGTAACTGAGGCGACCTTTGCCCTTCCGGTTTTTCGGCATCCTCCAGATGCCGAGGAAATTCACCGTCTGCTGCACTCGGTCAGTGTCTTCCCCGAGCGCAGCCACCTGGTGGGCGTCTATGCGCTTGGCAAAGCCCAGCGGGTAATCAGATTGCTGCGCGAAGCGGGGTGGGACCGACCCCTCTTCATCCATGGTGCTTTGCGCCCGCTTTGCGAGCTATACGAGGCGCTTGGGGTCGGGCTGGGTGAGTTGCGTGTTGCCACCGAGGCACGCGGGGAGGATCTGGCAGGCGAGATCTTGTTAGCACCCCCATCTGCCTTGGCTGATCGGTGGTCACGCCGCTTTGCGGATCCCCTGCCAGCCGTCGCGTCAGGCTGGATGCGCGTGCGTCAGCGCGCGCGACAGCGGAATGTCGAGCTGCCCCTTATCATCTCGGACCATGCCGACTGGCAGGAATTGACGCGCACACTTGAGGAGGTTCAGGCACCCGAGGTCTGGGTTACCCATGGAAGCGAGGAGGCTCTTATCCACTGGTGTCGCTTGCGCGGAATCCGGGGTCGGGCACTCTCCCTGATCGGCCGCGGCGAGGAAGAGCAGGAGGAGGTGGTTTGAAGGCCTTCTCCGAGCTGCTTGACCGCCTGGTTTTCACCCCTCGGCGCAGCGTCAAGCTGCGCCTGATCCAGAATTATTTTTCCCACACCGAAGACCCGGACCGAGGGTGGGCCCTGGCAGCTCTGACCGGTCAGCTTCGTTTTCCCGGAGCAAAGCCGGCAATTATCCGGGCCCTGACAGAAACGCGGATCGATCCCGTCCTTTTCCGCTGGTCTTACGACTACGTTGGCGACCTGGCGGAAACTGTCGCACTGGTTTGGCCAGCGCAACCGGGCATCAATCATGAACCACGCTTGGCAGAGGTTGCCGATCTGCTGCAGGGCGCAAGCCGAAGTGAGGTGCCGGGCCTGCTGGAAGCGTGGCTGGACGGCCTTGATCCTACAGGGCGCTGGGCGTTGTTGAAGCTCATTACCGGCGGCCTGCGGGTCGGCGTTTCTGAACGCCTCGCCAAGACCGCGGTCGCAGCATTCGGTAATCAGGAAGTAGCGACCATCGAAGAGCTCTGGCATGGGCTGGAGCCCCCCTATCTTGATCTGTTCTCCTGGCTGGAAGGGCGCGGCGATCCGCCAGCCGTGGACGAGAGCGCTGCGTTTCGTCCCCTCATGCTGTCGCACGCGGTTGAAGAGGCAGAGCTGGAGCAGCTGGATCTTGAGAGCTTTGTCGCCGAATGGAAGTGGGACGGCATTCGCGCTCAGCTTGTCGCTCGCAACGGCGAGAGCAGACTGTTCAGCCGGAATGGCGAGG
This sequence comes from Rhodospirillaceae bacterium, assembly GCA_029265995.1. Taxonomy (GTDB): domain Bacteria; phylum Pseudomonadota; class Alphaproteobacteria; order Kiloniellales; family DSM-21159; genus Aquibaculum. The sequence goes on from JAJUFM010000005.1 coordinate 50,415, forward strand.
ACATAAGCCCTTCCTTTCCTGATCTGCTCGCCGAAGTAGACTTCGATGCTGTTCTGGATGGAGAGTTGCTCGTAGCCTTCAATGGTCACGTCGCTAGCTTCAACGATCTGCAGCAGCGGCTGGGTCGCAAGGCCCCGAGCGCCAAGCAGTTCCGCGACTATCCCGCCCACCTGAAAGTTTACGATCTGCTTGTTGAAGCAGGGGAGGACTTGCGCCCTCTTCCGTTCATTGAGCGCCGTCGGCGACTGGAGCGCTGGTTTGCCAGGCTCCAACCCGAGCGCATGGATCTCTCGGACATCGTTCCCATCATGGATGTGGAACAGCTCATCCGGCTGCGCCGCGAGGCGCGTGCCACCGGCGTAGAAGGGCTGATGTTGAAGCGGGCGAGCAGCCCGTACCTGGCTGGACGACCAAAGGGTCATTGGTTCAAGTTCAAGCGCGATCCGCACACGGCGGATGCCGTGCTCATGTACGCCCAGCGCGGCCACGGGAGGCGGAGCTCTTACTACTCCGACTATACCTTTGGCGCCTGGAATGAAGAGGGCGCCTTGGTGCCTATCGGGAAGGCCTATAGTGGCTTTACCGATGCGGAGCTCAAGCGCCTGGACAAGTGGGTCCGCGATAATACCGTCGACCGCTTCGGTCCCGTCCGGGCGGTGAAGCCAGGATTGGTGCTGGAGGTCGCGTTCGACGCGGTGCAGCCCTCCAAGCGGCACAAGTCAGGGATCGCCCTGCGTTTTCCTCGGATCGCCCGCATTCGCTGGGACAAACCCATAGCCGAGGCCGAGCAGCTTGAAACTCTGCGCAACCTGATCAGCTAGGCAACTTCCAGCTGGCGCCCTCTAAAGGTGACAGATCACCATGCTTATCATCCTCGCGCAGTTACCGGGATGTCTTGCTTCCAGCGATGCAGGAGAAGGAACAGCGCGATGCCCGTGTTGACCAGATTCCACGCAATGCCGTTCCAGAAGGCGACCTGGTAGGAGCCCGTCCAGTCGTAAATGGCGCCGGACATCCAGCCGCCGAGCGCCATCCCGATAATCGTGGCCATCAAGACCAGGCTGACACGTGAGCCGGCTTCGCGCGCGGGGAAGTACTCTCTCACGATCAGGGCATAGCTGGGCACGATTCCGCCCTGGGATAGGCCGAAAATCGCAGAGACGACGTAGAGGGACACCAGCCCATCGAAGGGAATGTAGAAAAGCAAGGCCATGCACTGCAGCGCTGAGCCCAGGAGCAAGGTGCCGACTCCGCCGATGTAGTCGGAAATAACGCCGGAAACCAGTCGGCTGACAATGCCCAAGCCGAGCATCAGCGATAGCATCTCGGCGCCGCGCGCCGCCCCATGGCCTAGATCCATGCAGTAGGCGACGATGTGTACCTGAGGCATGGCCATCGCAATGCAGCAGGCGATACCGGCGAAGGCCAACAGGGCCTGCAGCGCCGGCAGAGGCAGCGGCGCCTTGACTGCGGGGCGGGTGCTGACCGGGGTAGCCCCCTGATGGATCGGAGTAGGGCGGCGCAGGAGTAGCAGAAGCGGGAGAATGCTCAGGCAGATCAGTCCCATCACCAGGTGTGCTTCGCGCCACCCATAGTTCTGGGTCATATAGTTCAGTAGTGGAGGCCAGACGGTACCCGCGAGGTAGCTGCCGCTCGCTACGATAGCAGTGGCGATGCCGCGGCGCTTAAGGAACCAGTGGGTGATGTCCGCGATCAGGGGAGCAAAGGTTACGGCGCTTCCCAGCATGCCGATCATGACCGCCTGGATGGCTACGAACTGCCAGTAAGACCCGATAAAATAGATCGCGATATAGCCGCAACTCAGCATCAGGCCACCGAAGGCCAGCGGCTTCAGGATCCCGAAGCGGTCGACAACCCTCCCCATGAGAATGCCGCCCACGGCGAAACCCACCATCGTGGCGGCGTAGGGGAGCGAAGCGGCGCCCCGCGCGACGGCAAACTCGGCCTCGATCGTCGGGAGAACGATGACCGACGACCAAAGGCCGGCGCCGCCTACCGTAGCAATGACCAGGGAAATCAGCAGTCGCCACCAGGCGTAGTAGCTGTCCGGCCCAGCTTCTTGAGATGTCTGAGCGGCAGTGATCGTGGCCAAGCTATTCCCCCTCCAACCCAGCAGTTTCTTCTTTTGGCTAAAAGAAGCGTTACCGTTGAGCCGACATTCCGACAAGCTGCAGAAAGGGCTGGCTGTATTGCATTCCGCACAGGGCGTGGGAGCCGGGAAGTCGAAAAAGGCTTTACCGCTCCGGCGGCTTGAGGCTCTCTCGACGCAAAGTGACAGCAGAGGCGCAGAGGAGGCCCCAGGATGTTTGAACCGACAGATGACAATCTCCGACTGGGCATCGTTGGAGCTGGGGCCATGGGAGGCGGCATTGCGCAGGTTGCCATCAGCGCGGGCGTGCAGGTGCTGTTGTTTGACCAGAATCCGTCCGCTGCGGAGGCAACCCGCAAGGCGGTCATCGGTCGGCTGGAGCGAAGGATCGAAAAGGGCACGTCCAGCCGGGAGGAGGTTGATCGCGCGGTGGCGTGCCTCAGGGTGGTCGATGAGCTTTCGCATCTAGCGGATCGCCAGGTCATCATCGAGGCGATCGTCGAGGATCTGGAGATCAAGCGCGATCTTTTCCGCCAGCTCGAGGCGCTCGTTGCCGATGATTGCGTGCTCGCTTCCAATACCTCTTCCCTGCCGATTGGCGCCATCGCCCGCGTATGCCGCCGACCGGAGCGGGTTGCCGGGTTGCATTTCTTCAATCCTGTGCCGGTGATGCGCCTGGTGGAGGTTATTCGCGGCCCTGAGAGCGATCCGGCTGTGGTCAAGGCTTTGCACGGGTTGGGCCGCCGTCTTGGCCGCACGCCGGTGGAGGTACCTGATTCACCCGGTTTCCTGGTCAATCTCGGCGGGCGCGCCTTTACCACCGAAGGCCTGGCAATCCTGCAGGAAAGGGTTGCGACGCCTGCTCAGATCGATGCGGTTATGCGCGACGGCTTCGGCTTTCGAATGGGGCCGTTCGAGCTAATGGATCTGACGGGAATGGATGTGAACTTTCCCGTCACCCGTCTCGTTCATGAAGCCTTCTTTCACGATCCACGCCTCCGCTCCACGACCCTGCATCGCAGCCTCTATGAAGCGGGCCGCCTGGGCCGCAAGACGGGTCAGGGGCACTACCGCTATGTGGACGGTAAACCTCAGGCGCCCAGCGCAGATGCGCCGGTCAGCGGCGACCCCGCGGGGAAGCTGGTCCTTCTGGAACCGGATGAGCGGCTACAGGCTTTTGCTGCGGAACTGGGAGTTGAGCTTGCCTGTGATGATGATGGAAGCAGCCCCCTTCTTGCCGCACCTGTTGGCGAGGATTGTACGGAACTCTCCCGGCGCAGCGGCGCCGATCCCCGCCGTCTGGTGGCAGTGGACTTGCTGCCGGACACGGCGACACGTGTTACCGTGATGGGAGCGCCGAACGTTGATCCCGACATTCGGCAAAGTGTCGTCAACGTGCTCGGGCGCTCGCGCAGGGTCACGCTGATCAAAGACTCTCCAGGCTTCATCGCGCAGCGCCTTCTCGCGATGATCGCCAATCTAGGATGCGAAATGGCGCAAATCGGATTGGCGTCCCCTGCTGATATAGACACGGCCATGAAACTCGGCCTCAACTACCCGAAGGGGCCGCTGGAGATTTGCGATCATGTTGGCTGCCGAACAACCTTCCGCATTCTGGAGCGCATGCAGGCTTTGACCGGAGACGACCGCTATCGTCCGAGCCAATGGCTGCGCCGGCGCGCTGATTTAGGGTTGTCGGCCGGTTTCATCGCGACCTGAGATTTCGAGTAACGAAAGGACCTGCTGTGAGCACCGATGCCTATATCTGTGATGCCCTCCGGACTCCAATCGGTCGCTATGGCGGCGCGCTTTCTTCAGTACGGCCCGATGATCTCCTTGCCAGCGTTCTGCGTGCTCTTGTCGAGCGCAACGCCGACGTCGATTGGTCGGGCCTGGATGACGTTATCATGGGCTGTGCCAATCAGGCGGGGGAGGACAACCGGAACGTGGCGCGCATGGCGTCGCTTCTGGCCGGCTTGCCCGAGCAGGTGCCAGGGGCCACCGTGAACCGACTCTGCGCCTCAGGTCTGGAAGCTGTTGGCCAAGCTGCGCGTGCCATTCGCTCAGGCGAGGCCGAATTGATCATTGCGGGTGGCGTGGAGTCCATGAGCCGCGCGCCCTTTGTGATGGCGAAGGCGCAAACGCCTTTCGACAGGCGCGCAGAGCTCTACGACACGACGATCGGCTGGCGCTTCATCAATCCCGCCATGCAAGCGCTCTACGGAACGGATTCAATGCCCGAGACGGCGGAGAATGTCGCTGCAGACTTCGAGATCAAGCGCGAAGATCAGGATGCTTTCGCGCTGCGTTCGCAGCAGAAGGCTGCCACTGCGCAGGCAAATGGACGCCTCGCCAAAGAAATCCTGCCCATCAGCATTCCGCAGCGGCGAGGAGAACCCCTTCTGATCGAGCGAGATGAGCATCCGCGAGAGACGAGCCTGGAAAAGCTTGCGGCTCTTTCCTCACCGTTTCGCAAGAACGGGACGGTTACGGCGGGCAATGCATCTGGGGTGAATGACGGCGCGGCGGCGCTCGTTATCGCTTCAGAAGCGGCCGCGAAGCGCTACGGTCTCGTGCCTCGTGCCCGGATCCTCGGGTGTGCCAGTGCTGGTGTCGCTCCTCGCGTGATGGGGATTGGCCCAGTACCTGCCACACGCAAGCTGCTCTCGCGGACCGGACATGCGATCGCGGATATCGACGTCATTGAGCTGAACGAGGCCTTTGCGGCGCAAGCTCTCGCCGTCTTGCGCCAACTGGGGGTGCCTGACGACGCTCCCCATGTGAACCCAAATGGTGGAGCCATTGCGCTGGGCCATCCCTTGGGGATGTCGGGGGCGAGACTGGCGCTAACCGCAACCGAGGAGTTGCAGCAGGACCCGGCTCGCCGGCTTGCCCTCTGCACGATGTGCATCGGCGTTGGTCAAGGCATTGCACTGCTGTTGGAGCGGGTCTAGCCGTTCCAGGCTGCGCCTGAACCCATTTTTTTAGGCGCCGCCCATCGACTTGCTTGCGTTGCAATAGGCGGCCAAAGCGGTTGGGTCCTTCAGCAAAACGCGGTTGCCCTGAGTCTCGACCCCGTAGGCGCGAAGG
>JAJUFM010000167.1 GCA_029265995.1 Rhodospirillaceae bacterium
GCGACTTCACCTAGCATCACCTCGCCGGTACTTCCGTCCAGCGTGATGACTTCGCCTTCTTTCAGCTCCTGGTCGCCGGCGCGCAGAACAGCCGCCCGATAGTCGATGCGCAGTTCTCCGGCGCCTGCGACGCAGGCGCGTCCCATGCCCCGCGCCACCACGGCCGCGTGACTGGTCATGCCGCCCCGGGTCGTCAGGATGCCCTGCGCGGCGTGCATGCCATGAATATCCTCTGGGCTGGTCTCAACTCGGCAAAGAATGACCTTGCGCCCCTCCTGCGCCGCCGCCTCGGCCTTGTCCGCCGAGAAGACGATTTCGCCGGAGGCCGCCCCGGGCGACGCAGGAAGCCCACGTGCAATGACGGTACGTGGAGCATTGGGATCGAGAGTTGGGTGCAGAAGCTGATCGAGTGACATGGGATCGACGCGCCGCACCGCTTCGGCTTCCTCGATCAGCCCCTCTTCTACCATATCGACGGCGATCTTCAGTGCTGCCTTGGCGGTTCGCTTACCGCTGCGAGTCTGGAGCATATAGAGGGTGCCGGACTGCACCGTGAACTCTATGTCCTGCATCTCGCGATAATGTTTCTCCAGCAGCGAACGTACCTCGCAAAGCTGCTCGAAGACCTCGGGCATCACCTCTTCCATGGACGGCAGGTCCGAACCCTGCTCCTCACGGCCACGAATGGTAATCGACTGAGGCGTGCGAATACCGGCGACCACGTCCTCACCCTGAGCGTTGACCAGATACTCGCCATAGAAACGGTTTTCGCCCGTCGAGGGATCACGGGTGAAGGCCACCCCTGTGGCACAGTCTTCACCCATGTTGCCGAACACCATCGCCTGTACGTTGACCGCCGTTCCCCATTCTTCAGGGATATGATGCAGGCGGCGGTAGGTCACGGCGCGCTGGTTGGTCCAGGACTTGAAAACCGCTGCGATCGCGCCCCACAGCTGGTCCTGAGGATCCTGTGGAAAAGGCGCGCCGGTACCCTGGACGACGATGGCCTTGTAGCGCTCGATCAGCTGCTGCCAATCCTCGGCGTCCAGCTCGGTGTCCAGGGACACACCCTTGTCGTCCTTCGCCAGTTCCAGGGCTTCTTCAAAGAGATGATGCTCTACGCCCAGAACCACGTTGGCATACATCTGAATGAAGCGCCGATAGCTGTCGAAGGCAAAACGAGGGTCACCACTTCGCGTAGCCAGGCCCTGAACGGTTTCGTCGTTAAGACCCAGATTCAGCACCGTATCCATCATTCCCGGCATGGATACGCGCGCGCCTGATCGCACCGACACGAGGAGCGGGTTTGCAGTTTCACCAAAGCGGGCCCTGGTTATCTCCTCTACCTTGGCAAGCGCCTGGCGAACCTGCGCGTCAAGCTCTTCAGGATAGCTGCCGCCTTTGGTGAAGTGAGTGCAGACCTCAGTGGTGATGGTAAATCCAGGAGGTACAGGCAGTCCGATCGACGCCATCTCTGCGAGGTTGGCGCCCTTCCCTCCCAGAAGGTTACGCAGTTCAGCGTTCCCTTCACTGTCACCGCCACCAAAGCTGTAGACCCACTTGCTCATACCGCCGTTTGCCTCCTTAGATCCAAGTGCAACCTGCCTCACCTGGGCAAGCACGTGGGAGTTTCATTGTCCGGGGTGAATCGCGGCAGTGCCGCGGCTCACATTCCATTCCAGCCTCTGCTTAACCCTCGATCGCCGAGAAGTCCGCAACCCGATTCAGGGTCGCTCCAATTTGCGAAAGCAATGCCAGGCGGTTCGCTCGTAATGCCGGGTCATCGGCATTGACGGTAACCTGAGCGAAAAAGTTATCAACAGGTTCCCTGAGACGAGCGAGCACTTCCATGCTTCCAGTGAAATCCTCCTCCTCCAGGGCGGCGGCAGCCTGCCGCTCGGCCGTCAGAAGAGCTTGATGAAGGTTCTTTTCCTCGGCAGCAACCATAGAGCTCGGATCTGCTGCTCCTTGGTAGCGCCGCCCGTCCTTCTTTTCCTCGATGCGTACGATGTTGGCGGCACGCCGGTAAGCGACGAGGAGGTTCGCCCCCGCCTCGCTATCGAGAAACTTGTTCAAAGCCTCGACCCGCGCCAGCAAGCGCACCAGGTCGTCCTCGCCGCCGAGGCGGAAGACCGCCGTTACGAGGTCATGGCGGACGCCCTGTTCGCGCAGCACGACCTTAACCCTGTCGGCAATAAAGCTCAGGAGAGCATTAACGACAAAACGTACACGCTCCTCATCGACCTCGGAAACGTCCAGCCTTTCCAGCAAGGACGCTTCTACCTCAACCAGTCGCTCGCCTCCGCCGCCATCCTTCACCAGTTGATCAAGGGCGCGGATTGGCTCCAACTGCTCACGCAACTTGAGTTCGTTTAATATCTGTGCCGCCGCCTCGGCAACGACAGTCGCCAAGGGCACGCGGAGCTTGTTTTCGACGATGAGTCGGATGATGCCGAGCGCCGCCCGGCGTAAGGCATAGGGGTCTTTCGACCCGGTGGGCGTTTCCCCAATGGACCAAAAGCCGGCAAGGGTATCGAGCTTGTCGGCGAGAGCCACTGCGACAGAGAGAGGCGCGACGGGACAGGTATCACTCGGGCCCAAAGGCGCATAGTGCTCTGCAATGGCCGTGGCGACATCCGGACTTTCACCGTCGTGCAGGGCATAGTAGCGCCCCATGATGCCTTGCAACTCCGGAAACTCGCCAACCATCCCAGTGGTCAAGTCGGCTTTGGCAAGCATGGCGGCTCGATCTGCTTCCCTGGGATCTGCCCCCACGTAGTCAGCCATGCGACGCGCCAATACTGCCATCCGCATGGCTTTTTCGGCGAGGCTTCCCAGCTTGGCGTGAAAGACAATGGACTGCAGCGCAGGCACCCGTGCCTCCAGGCTCTCCTTTTGATCCTGATCCCAAAAGAAGGCCGCATCCGCCAGGCGGGCGCGCAGGACACGCTCGTTGCCGGCCACGATGGTGGCGGCCAGGGGCGTGCCGGCCGGGGCATCCATATTCGCTACCACGATAAAGCGATCGGCAAGATCGCCGCTTGGCTTCACCATCGAGAAATAGCGCTGGTGACTGCGCATAGAGGTAGTCAACACCTCTGGCGGCAAAGACATGAGTTCCCCGGGTATCTTCCCGATCAGCGCACAGGGCCATTCTACCAGGCCGGCAACCTCGTCCAGAAGTGCGCTGTCCGGCTGCACCGCAAGCCCTGCCTCGTGGGCCAGCTGCGAGCACTGCTCGACGATACGCTTGCGCCGCATGTCAGCTTCAAGCAGCACATAACGCTCCTCCAGTTGCGCGCGATAATCGTCAAATCCGCGCACGGTGAAGCGATCCGGCGCCAGAAAGCGGTGCCCGACGGTGCTGTCTTTAAATTGAAGCTGCTCATTCTCCGCGAGCGAAAGGCCTCCCTCCAGCACCGCTCCACCAAAAACCGCCAGAAGGTTCTGGATTGGGCGAACCCAACGGAAATCGCTCTCCCCCCAGCGCATCGACTTGGGCCAGCTGAAAGCGCGCAGCACCTCAACCAGAATCTCCGGCAGCACGTTGCGGGTCTCTCGCCCCTTTATGTGGCGAACTGCAAAATAAAAACGCCCCTTTGGCGTCTCTCGCAACTCCGCCTCCGCAAGTGAGGTAAGGCCGGCCCCCTTCATGAAGCCTTCGATTGCGCGCTCCGGCGCGCCCTCCTTGGGACCTTTGCGCTCCTCAGAGATGTCCGGCTGGCGTTCCGGCAAGCCCTCTACCACCAGGCTAAGCCGGCGAGGCGTCACGAAAGTGTTGAGGCGCTCGTAAGCGAGCCCGGCACTCTTTAGCTTCTCCGCCACCAGCCTCTCGAGTTCATCCTTCGCTCGCGCTTGCATGCGCGCCGGCACTTCTTCCGAGAGTACTTCAAATAGCAACTCAGCCACCGCAGCTCTCCAAATGCTCCGGACTCACGGCGACCCAACACTCGCAACAGGCCTTGGCCAGGGCGCGGACTCGGGCGATGTATGCTTGGCGCTCGGTCACCGATATCACCCCGCGCGCATCGAGTAGATTGAAGAGATGGCTGGCTTTGAGGCAGTTGTCATAGGCCGGTAGCGGAAGACGCTGCTCCAGCAGATGGTGACACTCCCGCTCGGCATCCTGAAAATGGCGAAGCAGACGCTCGGTGCCGGCGTGCTCGAAGTTGAAGGCTGAAAACTCGCGTTCGGCCTGGAGGAAGACGTCTCCATAGCTCTTGCCGCCCTGTTCCAGAGGCACTCCGTCCCAGTCCAGATCGTACACCCGATCGATGCCCTGCACATACATGGCGAGACGCTCGAGACCGTAGGTGAGTTCTACCGGGACCGGGTTGCAGTCGATGCCGCCGACCTGCTGGAAATAGGTGAACTGCGTCACCTCCATGCCGTCGCACCACACTTCCCAGCCCAGCCCCCAGGCCCCCA
>JAJUFM010000123.1 GCA_029265995.1 Rhodospirillaceae bacterium
AATGCTGACGGTGAAGTCCGACGACGTGGTTGGCCGTACCAAGGTGTACGAGGCGATCGTGAAGGGCGACGACACGTTCGAGGCCGGCATTCCGGAATCGTTCAACGTGCTGGTCAAGGAAATGCGTTCGCTCAGCCTCAACGTCGAGTTGCAGTCGGCAGACGAGGAGTAAGGAGACAGCGGAGCCGCCCGTTGCGCCCCCGAAAAAGGTGGGCAGCGATGGGCGGCCGTCCGTGGTGCGGCGGCTCTCGCCACGGACGGCTTAGCATCGAGCCTTCGGTTCAGAGGACAAACGCATGAACCAGGAACTGGTGAATTTCTTCAATCCGGCCCAGAAGCCGGAGACCTTCGACAGCATCAAGATCTCCATCGCCTCGCCGGAGCGGATCAAGAGCTGGTCTTTTGGCGAGATCAAGAAGCCGGAGACCATCAACTACCGGACCTTCAAGCCGGAGCGGGACGGCCTGTTCTGCGCCCGCATCTTCGGTCCGATCAAGGACTACGAGTGCTTGTGCGGCAAGTACAAGCGCATGAAGTACAAGGGCATCATCTGCGAGAAGTGCGGCGTTGAGGTTACTCTCTCGAAGGTGCGCCGGGACCGCATGGGCCACATCGAGCTGGCCAGCCCGGTGGCGCACATCTGGTTCATGAAGTCGCTCCCGAGCCGGGTCGGCCTGCTCGTCGATATGACGCTGAAGGACCTGGAGCGGGTACTCTACTTCGAGAACTACGTGGTGGTTGAGCCGGGCCTCACGTCGCTGAAGCAGCGTCAGCTCCTGAGCGAAGAGGAATTCCTCGATGCCCAGGACGAGTGGGGCGAGGATGCTTTCACCGCAAAGATCGGTGCGGAAGCCATCAAGGACATGCTTATGGCGCTCGATCTGGCGGAAGAGCGGCGGACAATGCGCGAAGAGCTCCGGGAAACGGGCTCCGAAGCCAAACGGAAGAAGCTGGTCAAGCGCCTGAAGCTGGTCGATGCCTTCATGGAGTCGGGTGCGCGGCCGGAGTGGATGATCCTGGATGTCGTGCCGGTGATCCCGCCGGAGCTGCGTCCGCTGGTTCCGCTCGATGGCGGCCGCTTCGCGACCAGTGACCTGAACGACCTCTACCGTCGGGTGATCAACCGCAACAACCGCCTGAAGCGCCTGATCGAGCTGCGCGCGCCGGACATCATCGTGCGCAACGAAAAGCGCATGCTGCAGGAGTCGGTGGACGCCCTCTTTGACAATGGTCGTCGCGGTCGCGTCATCACCGGCGCCAACAAGCGTCCGCTGAAGTCACTGTCCGACATGCTGAAGGGCAAGCAGGGGCGCTTCCGTCAGAACCTGCTGGGCAAGCGCGTCGACTACTCCGGCCGCTCCGTCATCGTGGTTGGGCCGGAGATGAAGCTGCACCAGTGCGGCCTGCCGAAGAAGATGGCTCTGGAGCTCTTCAAGCCCTTCATCTACTCGAAGCTTGAGCTCTACGGCATGGCTTCGACCATCAAGGCCGCCAAGCGGATGGTGGAGAAGGAGCGGCCCGAGGTCTGGGACATCCTGGAAGAGGTGATCCGCGAGCACCCGGTTCTGCTGAACCGCGCGCCGACGCTGCACCGCCTTGGCATCCAAGCCTTCGAGCCGGTGCTGATCGAGGGCAAGGCGATCCAGCTGCACCCGCTGGTTTGCACCGCCTTCAATGCGGACTTCGACGGAGACCAGATGGCGGTTCACGTGCCGCTGTCGCTGGAGGCCCAGCTCGAGGCCCGCGTGCTGATGATGTCGACGAACAACATCCTCAGCCCGGCCAACGGCAAGCCGATCATCGTGCCCAGCCAGGACATCGTTCTCGGCATCTACTATCTCTCCATGGAGAGCGAGGGCGAGCCTGGAGAAGGCATGGTCTTCGCCAACATGGGCGAGATCGAACATGCCCTGGAAGCTGGACTGGTCTCGCTGCACAGCAAGATCAAGGCACGCCTTGCGACGACGCACTCGGATGGCGAGCGGGCGATCGACCTGGTGGAGACCACCCCGGGCCGGATGATGTTGCTGCAGCTGCTGCCGCAGCATCCCAACCTCGACTTCAAGCTGATCAACCGCTTGCTGACGAAGAAGGACGTCTCCGAAGTCATCGACGCGGTCTATCGTCACTGTGGCCAGAAGGAAACGGTAATCTTCTGCGACCGCATCATGGCCATGGGCTTCTCCTATGCCTGTAAGGCGGGCATCTCCTTCGGCAAGGATGATCTGATCATTCCGGAGGCCAAGGCTCGCCTGGTCGAAGAGGCGCAGGAGCAGGTCAAGGAATTCGAGTCGCAGTATCAGGAAGGCCTGATCACCCGCGGCGAGAAGTACAACAAGGTCGTGGACGTCTGGTCCCAGTGCACCGACCGCGTGGCCGACGAGATGATGAAGGTTATGCAGGTCGCCAAGGGCCGGGACATCAACTCCGTCTATATGATGGCCCACTCCGGTGCTCGTGGCTCGGCGGCGCAGATCAAGCAGCTTGCCGGCATGCGTGGCCTGATGGCCAAGCCGTCGGGCGAGATCATCGAGACGCCGATCATCTCCAACTTCAAGGAAGGCCTGACAGTGCTGGAGTACTTCAACTCCACCCACGGTGCCCGTAAGGGACTCGCCGATACTGCCTTGAAGACCGCCAACTCGGGGTACCTCACCCGTCGTCTCGTGGACGTGGCGCAGGACGCCATTGTTATCGAGGAGGACTGCGGAAGCGAGCGTGGGCTCACCATGCGGGCTGTCGTCGACGGCGGTGAAATCGTTGCGCCCTTGGGCGAGCGCGTGTTGGGTCGCGTGGCGGCCGAAGACGTGCTCGATCCGCTGAACGGCGAAGTCATCGTCAAGCGCAACGAGATGATCCAGGAGACCGAGGTCGAACGCATTGATCGGGCAGCTTTGGATAGCGTGCGCATCCGCTCGACCCTGACCTGTGAATCCCGTGGTGGTGTCTGCGGCAAGTGCTACGGACGTGATCTCGCCCGAGGCACGGCCGTGAACATGGGTGAAGCGGTGGGTGTGATCGCAGCGCAATCCATCGGTGAGCCGGGCACTCAGCTCACCATGCGGACCTTCCACATCGGTGGCGCGGCCCAGCGTGGCGCCGAGCAGTCGAGCGTGGAGGCGGCACAGGAGGCGGTCGTCAGCTTCAAGAACCACAACGTGGTCGCCAACTCTGATGGCATCAACGTCGTGATGGGCCGCAACCTGGAGATCATTCTCCAGGATGATCAGGGCCGGGAGCGGGCACGCCACCGCATCCCCTACGGGGCAAGGCTGCTGGTCGAGAAAGATGCCAAGGTCAGCCGCGGCGACAAGCTGGCGGAGTGGGATCCCTACACCATCCCTATCATCACCGAGAAGGAAGGTGTGGCCCATTATGTGGACCTGATCGATGGCCTCTCCATGCGCGAAGTGCTGGACGAGACCACCGGTATCTCCAACCGGGTGGTGACCGACTGGAAGCAGCAGCCGCGAGGCAGCGATCTCCGTCCGCGCATCACCTTGCGGGACGAGAATGGCGAAGTGGTGACTCTCGCGAACGGTCTCGAGGCGCGCTACTACATGTCCGTCGACGCCATCCTGTCGGTGGAGAATGGTGCCAAGGTCCAGGCCGGCGACGTCCTTGCCCGTATCCCGCGGGAGTCGACCAAGACCCGTGACATCACCGGTGGTCTGCCGCGAGTGGCCGAGTTGTTCGAGGCGCGCAAGCCAAAGGACTACGCGGTCATCAGTGAGATCGAGGGGCGCGTGGAATTCGGGAAGGATTACAAGACGAAGCGTCGCATCGTCGTCCGTCCAGAGGATGGTGAGGGCGAAGCAGTCGAGTACCTGATCCCGAAGGGCAAGCACATCTCGGTTCACGAAGGCGACTATGTGCGCGTCGGCGACCTGCTGATGGACGGCAACCCTGTGCCGCATGACATCCTGGAGGTTCTGGGAGTCGAGGCGCTGGCCGAGTACCTCATCAACGAGGTGCAGAACGTCTATCGACTGCAGGGCGTGGTCATCAACGACAAGCACATCGAGGTCATCGTTCGCCAGATGCTGCAGAAGGTGGAGATCACCGATCCGGGTGACACGACCTTCCTGACGGGCGAGCAGACAGATCGTGAAGAGTTCGAGGAGATCAACGCGAAGGTGATGGCGGAAAACGGTCGGCCGGCTGCGGCCAAGCCGGTACTCCAGGGCATCACCAAGGCGAGCCTGCACACCCGCTCCTTCATCTCCGCCGCCTCCTTCCAGGAGACGACGCGGGTGCTGACTGAAGCTGCGGTGAACGGCAAGTCGGACAATCTCATCGGGCTCAAGGAGAACGTAATTGTCGGGCGCCTGATCCCGGCGGGTACGGGCTCCGTGATGAACCGCCTGAAGCGCATTGCTGCCGATCGAGATCGCAAGATCCTCGCCGAGCAGGAAAGCCAGGCGCGCCTCACCCGCGAACAGCCTGCGGCTGCGGGCGAGGGCGGGTCCGCTTCTTCGGTAGCTTAGGCGAAAGCCTCAGATCGCAGCTGCACAGGCAGTGCGATCTGAGGGGCCGGCCTGCCAGAGTCGTCATGGCGACAGGTCTCTAGTAAGCTTGTTCAGCGTTCGGGTGGTCTTGCCGGGAAACCCCTGGTAAGGCCACCTGCCTTTTTCGACCAATTTCGGGTTCGTCCGCGAAAGTAAACTGCTTCCAAAAAGCAGGATAAGGACCCGGAAAAGCAAGAAGACAGTTTATTTCAAGAATCTTGCTATCGGGGTTGACGCCCAGGGGGCGCGTCCATAGTATGCGCCCGTTCCACAAGGTGGGGTTGGTGGTAGGCCCTCGAGGCGGCCTAGACGCATCCCTGGAGGATACTCGACCATAAATTCGGGCCCTCGGCCCGACCACCAAACGCCGGCGAGAGCGGTAGTCGTGCTGCTCTCACGCTGGCGTTTGTTTCGCAATACAAGGCACTACGGGAAAGCGATCGCATGCCGACGGTCAACCAGCTTATTCGCAAGTCGCGCCAGCCACAGAAGGCGCGTAACAAGGTGCCGGCTATGGAGGCCAACCCGCAGAAGCGGGGGGTGTGCACGCGCGTCTACACCACCACTCCGAAGAAGCCGAACTCCGCCCTGCGTAAGGTCGCCAAGGTGCGCCTGACCAATGGGTACGAGGTTGTGAGCTACATTCCTGGTGAAGGTCATAACCTGCAGGAGCACTCAGTGGTTTTGATCCGCGGTGGGCGCGTGAAGGATCTGCCGGGTGTGCGTTACCACATCATTCGCGGCGCGCTTGATACCCAGGGTATCGCTGCCCGCCGCCAGCGCCGGTCGAAGTACGGCGCCAAGCGTCCTAAGTGAGGAGCTAGACCGAGATGTCGCGCCGTCATCGCGCTGAAAAGCGAGAGATCTTGCCGGACCCGAAGTTCGGTGATGTCGTTCTCAGCAAATTCATGAACAACCTCATGCTGGACGGGAAGAAGTCGGTCGCCGAAGGCATCGTCTATGGCGCCTTCGACCAGATCGCATCGCGCGGTGGAAATGATCCGCTGCGGACGTTCCATGAAGCGCTGAACAATGTCCGCCCCGAAGTGGAGGTGCGCTCCCGCCGTGTAGGTGGCGCCACCTATCAGGTGCCGGTCGAGGTGCGCGCGGATCGGGCCCAGGCGCTCTCCATGCGCTGGCTGATCACGGCCGCTCGCGCCCGGTCCGAAATGACGATGACGGCACGCCTGGCCGGTGAGCTGATGGACGCGGCGAGCAATCGCGGCGCGGCCGTCAAGAAGCGCGAAGACACGCACCGGATGGCGGAAGCCAACCGCGCGTTCTCGCACTACCGCTGGTAAGGCGCTCCTAGTCGCTAGGAATGAGAGGTTAAAATGTCATCGCGCGTAACGCCGCTCGAACGGTACCGAAACATCGGCATCATGGCTCACATTGATGCCGGCAAGACGACCACGACCGAGCGGATCCTCTATTACACGGGCCGTAGCCATAAGGTCGGCGAGACCCATGAGGGCGCGGCGACCATGGACTGGATGGAGCAGGAGCAGGAGCGCGGTATCACCATTACCTCCGCTGCGACGACCTGTTTCTGGCAGGACCATCGGATCAACATCATCGACACCCCGGGTCACGTCGACTTCACCATCGAGGTAGAGCGGTCCCTGCGCGTTCTGGACGGCGCCGTTGCGGTGTTCGATGCCGTTGCCGGTGTGGAGCCGCAGTCCGAGACCGTGTGGCGTCAGGCGGACAAGTACCATGTGCCGCGCATCTGCTTCATCAACAAGATGGACCGGATCGGCGCGAACTTCCTGCGTGCGGTCGATATGATCGTCGATCGCCTGGGGGCGCAGCCATTGGTCATGCAGCTGCCGATCGGGAGCGAAAGCGAGTTTCGTGGCGCGGTCGACCTGATCAAGATGAAGGCGCAGGTTTGGCTCGACGATACCATTGGGGCTCCTTGGGAGTACCAGGAGATCCCGGCCGAGCTGGCCGATCAGGCCGCTGAGTACCGCGAAAAGCTGGTCGAGCTTGCGGTCGAGCAGGACGACGCAGCCATGGAGGCCTATCTCGAGGGCAGCGAGCCCGACGAGGAGACTCTGCAGCGCTGCATCCGTAAGGGCACGGTCGGCCTTGCCTTTGTGCCGGTGTTCTGCGGTACCGCTTTCAAGAACAAGGGCGTGCAGCCGCTTCTCGATGGCGTGGTGGCCTATCTGCCGAGCCCGCTCGACATCCCAGACATCAAGGGTGTCAAGCCCGGCACGGACGATCCCGTCGTGCGCAAGACCAGCGACGAGGAGCCGCTTGCTGCGCTGGCCTTCAAGATCATGACCGACCCGTTCGTCGGCTCCCTGACCTTCGTGCGCGTCTATTCGGGTGCGCTGAAGAAGGGCAGCCAGGTCCTGAACTCGGTTAAGGACAAGCGCGAGCGGGTTGGGCGCATGCTCTTGATGCATGCCAACCACCGAGAAGACATCGAAGAAGCGCTGGCTGGTGACATCGTTGCCATCGCGGGGCTCAAGGACACGACAACCGGTGAAACCCTGTGCGATCCGGTCAAGCCGGTCGTGCTGGAGCGGATGGAGTTCCCCGATCCGGTCATCGAGGTGGCGGTCGAGCCCAAGACGAAGTCCGACCAGGAAAAGATGGGTATGGCCTTGGCCCGCCTGGCGCAGGAGGATCCCTCTTTCCGCGTTACGACCGATAACGAAAGCGGGCAGACGGTCATCAAAGGCATGGGTGAGCTGCACCTGGAAGTTCTCGTCGACCGGATGCGTCGCGAGTTCAAGGTGGACGCAAACGTCGGTGCGCCTCAGGTTGCCTATCGGGAGACCATCACGCGGCAGACCGAGGTCGACTATACGCACAAGAAGCAGACCGGTGGTTCTGGTCAGTTCGCGCGCGTCAAGATCGTGTTTGAGCCGCTCGAGGCGGGCTCCGGTTTTGTCTTTGAAAATGCCGTCTTCGGCGGTGCCGTGCCCAAGGAATTCGTGCCCGGCGTCCAGAAGGGGCTGACGAGCGCCAAGGACAACGGCGTGATTGCCGGTTTCCCGGTGATCGATTTCAAGGCCACCCTGGTTGACGGTGCCTCGCATGATGTGGACTCCAGTGTGCTGGCGTTCGAAATCGCGGCACGTGCCGCCTTCCGGGAAGGCGTGCAAAAGGCCGCGCCTGTACTGCTCGAGCCGCTGATGAAGGTTGAGGTGGTGACGCCGGAAGAGTATATGGGCGACATCATCGGCGATCTGAATTCACGGCGCGGCAACGTCACGGGGATGGACACCCGCGGCAATGCGCGCGTCGTGACTGCAATGGTGCCGCTGGCCAACATGTTTGGCTACGTCAACAACCTGCGCTCGATGAGCCAGGGGCGGGCGCAGTACACCATGTTTTTTGACCACTACGAGCGGGTTCCGCAGGCCGTGGCCGACGAGGTCAAGGCAAAGCTGGCCTGAGGTCGGCACCACGCGCATCCCTAACCACGAAGTATCCGTCGCGGAGTAAAGAGAGCCATGGCGAAGGCGAAATTCGAGCGGACGAAGCCGCATGTGAACATCGGAACGATCGGTCACGTTGACCACGGCAAGACGTCGCTGACGGCGGCGATCACGAAGGTGCTGGCCGAGACCGGCGGGGCGACCTTCTCTGCCTACGACGCGATCGACAAG
>JAJUFM010000136.1 GCA_029265995.1 Rhodospirillaceae bacterium
GCAGGCATGCGAGAGCAGCAGGGGAACAGTGATGAAGGCTCTGCGTTTCCTCTCTCAGCAGAAGAGGAGAAGCGTGGTGAAGACGACTTGCCTGAAGATGCTTGGGATGCCGGAGACTGCTAGATGCTGAAGTTCATCGGCGGCACCATAGGCATCATCTTCCTTATCGGCCTTCTGGTGGTGATCGGGCTGCTGGCGCTCATTTTCTGACGACCGACCCGATTCTGCCCTCCAACTGTCCGGAACGGACCGGCAGCGATTGGAGCGGGTGAAGGGAATCGAACCCTCGTCGTCAGCTTGGGAAGCTGCTGCTCTACCATTGAGCTACACCCGCGCACGCTTTTGACTACACCAAGGTCTGCGCGCGCGCAACGCCTCATAAGATGACTGGTCAGCTGGCTTCCGCTTCGCGGCGCCGCTGCTCCTTCTTGCGCTCATGCGGGTCGAGAAGGCGCTTGCGGAGGCGGAGGTTCTTTGGGGTTACCTCCACCAACTCGTCGTCCTCGATATAGCTGAGCGCCTGCTCCAGCGCGAAGGTGCGGGGCGGGGTAAGGCGGATGCTTTCGTCCTTGCCGGAAGCACGGATGTTCGTGAGCTGCTTCGCCCGCAGCGGATTGACCTCGAGGTCGTTACCGCGGCTGTTCTCGCCGATGATCATGCCTTCGTAGAGCTCGTCCCCTGGCGCGATGAAAATCACCCCTCGCTCCTCCAGGTTCCAGAGGGCGTAAGCCGTGGCTGTACCTCCGGTGTTCGAGATCAGCACGCCGTTACGCCGTCCCTGGATCGGCCCCTTGTAGGGAGCATAGCCGTAGAACAGGCGGTGCATGATACCCGTGCCGCGGGTATCGGTCAGAAACTCTCCGTGGTAGCCGATCAAGCCGCGCGAGGGGGCGTGGAAGACGAGGCGTTGTTTTCCAGCGCCGGATGGACGCATTTCCTGCATCTCGGCACGGCGCAGGCTGAGCTTCTCTACCACAACGCCGGAATAGTCCTCGTCCACATCGATCTGGACCTCTTCGATCGGCTCGAGGCGCTGTCCTTTCTCGCTCTTGAAGAGGACGCGCGGGCGGCTGATTGAGAGCTCGTAACCTTCCCGACGCATGGTCTCGATCAGAACACCAAGCTGCAGCTCGCCTCGACCGGCGACCTGGAAGGCATCCTTCTCCTCGGTCTCCGTTACCTGAATGGCGACGTTGCCTTCGGCTTCCCGCAGCAAACGCTCGCGGATCATACGGCTGGTGACCTTGTCGCCCTCGCGACCGGCGAGCGGTGAGTCGTTCACCGAAAAGGTCATGGCGAGGGTAGGTGGATCGATCGGCTGGGCCGGCAGCGGCTCGCCCACCTCGGGTGCGCAAATAGTATGCGCGACCGTCGCCTCATCGAGCCCCGCAACTGCCACGATGTCACCTGCCTCGGCCGATTGAACGGGTTCGCGCTGCAGGCCGCGGAAGGCCAGGAGCTTGGTCAGGCGGCCTTCCTGCAAGACCTCGCCGCTGCGAGAGAGCACCTTTACCGGCATGTTGTGGCGGGCTTTGCCCGAATGAATACGGCCGGTAAGCACGCGTCCCAGGTAGGGATCCAGTTCTAAGGTTGTCGCCAGCATGCGGAAGGGGCCGTCGAGCTCCGCCTTGGGGGCGGGCACACGTTCGATGATCGCCTCGAAGAGCGGCGCCAATCCGCGATCACGGGGGGCCTCGGGATCTGTCACCGCCCAGCCATCCTTGCCTGAGGCAAAGAGCGTCGGAAAATCGAGCTGCTCCTCATCGGCGTCGAGCGCAGCGAAAAGGTCGAAGACCTCGTCCTGAACCTCGAACGGGCGACCATCGGGCTTGTCTGCCTTGTTCACGACTACGATGGGGCGCAGGCCGCGGGCCAGGGCCTTCATGGTCACGAACTTGGTCTGAGGCATCGGTCCTTCCGAGGCGTCGACCAGCAGCAGCACCCCGTCCACCATGGAGAGGATGCGCTCCACCTCACCGCCGAAGTCCGCGTGACCCGGTGTGTCGACGATATTGATCCGCGTGCCCTGCCATTCCACCGAAGTGCATTTGGCGAGGATTGTGATCCCGCGTTCGCGCTCCAGGTCTCCGGAGTCCATGACCCGCTCGGCTACCTGCTGATGCGAGCGAACGGCGCCGGAGTGGCGCAGCAACTGGTCGACCATGGTGGTCTTGCCATGGTCGACGTGAGCAATGATGGCAATGTTTCGCAGGGCGGTGGTCACGCGCCAATAAACTCCGTAGTGGTAGTCAGGCTCAAAGGCCGTGACTGCGTACAAGCTCCGCAAGGGAGCGGGATGGTCGTGGTCCCAGGTGGCTTACGGCTTCGCCAGCCGCCAGGGAAGCAAGGCGCCCGCACGTCGGAAGATCGCGTCCCTGGGTGTAGCCATAGAGAAAGCCGGCCGCATAAAGATCGCCGGCGCCGGTGGTGTCGACCAGATCGCCAATACGAATGGCTTCGACCTGATGTGCTTCCCCGTCCGCCAGGATAACCGAGCCTTTCTCACTTCGTGTCAGCGCCGCGATTTCGCAATGGCCGCGCACCTGCTGCACTGCATTTTCAAAGCTGCTTGCCTCATAGAGGGAGACAATTTCAGCCTCGTTGGCGAAGAGAAGGTCCACATGGCCGTCTACCAGTTCGCGGAATGACTCGCGGTGGCGATCGACGCAGAAAGGGTCTGAAAGCGTAAGGGCAACCTTGGCGCCGGCGGCGCGGGCTGTCTCTGCCGCCTCGACGAAGGCCTGCTTGGCCGCTGGGCTGTCCCACAGATAGCCTTCCAGATAGAGGACCTTGGCGCGACGGATGAGATCATGGTCCACATCCTCCGGCCCCAGCTCTACCGAGATGCCCAGGTAGGTGGCCATGGTGCGCTGCGCATCGGGGGAGACGAGGATCAGGCAGCGTGCGGTCGGCGGACCCATGGTGGCGGCGGCTGCGTCGAACTCGATTCCGGTGGCGCGGATATCATGGCGGAAGATGCCGCCCAGCTGGTCGTTGCGCACCTTCCCAATAAAGCCTCCGCGCCCCCCCAGGGAGGCTAGCCCGGCCATGGTATTGGCGCAGGAGCCGCCGGAAACCTCGACTCCTGGCCCCATGGCGTTGTAGAGGCTTTCCGCGCGGCTCATGTCGATCAGGGTCATGGAGCCCTTCGGCAAGTCCTGCTCTTCGATGAAGCTGTCGCTCGCCTGCGCGAGGACGTCGACAATCGCATTGCCGATGCCAACGACGTCGAGCCGGTCGTTCCCCATGCACGCCTCCATGGAATTCTGCTGTCGGGATTTCGCGCGCGCAGCAATACAGCCTCGGCTGCCGCCCGTCCAGCGTTGCCCTTTCGCCGGCTTTGGCTTTCTTGGTCAGAAGCGCTTCTCGCTCTTGGGCAGGACTATCCCTTTGAGGCCCCTTTGGCGCGAGGCGCTCGTCGGGATTTGCAAGGATTGGGAGACGCTTGCGCGGCGAATGGCGGATGGTTATGCCTGCCCTCGCCATGCTCTCGGATCTCATGAAAGCCTTCGGGCAAATCTCGGAACCAGTGTCCCGCAGGCTGCTCCGCCAAGCGCTGGGGCTCTCGCTTCTGACCTTCGCCCTGCTTTGGGCGCTCGCAACGCTGCTGCTGTCGTGGCTCGGCGGCGACCTACTTGCTTGGGCGCAAGCGCGAGGGTGGGACGGCTTTTGGCTGGCGACCATCGAATGGATCTATGCCGCTGCTGCAGTGAGCGGGGTTCTGATCACCACCTTCCTGCTGTTTCCAGCCGTTGCCATTCTGATCATGACGCTGCTGCTGGACCCGATCTGCGATGCAGTGGAGCAACGCTGGTATCCGGGCCTTCCCACAGCCAGAGAGCAGCCTTGGGCGGAGATGTTGTGGGATGCTGCTCGCCTAACGGGAGCGACTATTGCACTAAACCTACTATTTCTCCCGCTCTACCTGATACTGCTGTTCTTCCCGCCCTTTAATCTCTTTGTATTCTTTGGACTCAACGGCTATCTTCTCGGCCGCGAATACTTTGAGGTTGCAGCGGTGCGCCGGTTGGAGTCAGTGGAGGCTCGGGCGCTTCGGCGGCGGCACTTTGGCAGGGTATTCGCAGCGGGGGTCATCATCGCACTGCTCTTCAGCGTGCCGTTGGTGAATCTCTTCATGCCGATCGTCGCAACGGCATTCATGGTGCATCGCTTCCACGCGCTGAGTGGCCTGGAAGCAGGCAGGAGAGGGGGGGTGGGGCTGTAGCTGGGCAGTTCAACCCTATGACGAGGATGAAACGCATGTTTGGACGCAAGAAGACGGGTCAAGGGGAAGAGCCTCTTCCCACAGAGGGGGCCCGCGTGGCAGCCACCCCCCGGGCCAGTCGACCGGACGCCTCCGCCGTTTTGGATCGGCAGCCTGTACCGCCTGTGCGGCGGCCAGAGCAAACTGCCGGTCACGGCGCCCAGCCCGCACCGCGGCGCACCAACGTGGGCCGGCCGGCTGAGGGAGTAAGCGCAGTATCTCGGGAGGGCGCAATGGAAAGAAACGACGGCGAAGGCGAGGGCAAGAAGCTGATCGTCGGGCGCGGCATTCGGCTCTCCGGTGAGATCCAGGCTTGCGAAAGGCTGGTGGTGGAGGGAGAGGTGCATGCGGACCTGACCGGTGCGCTGGTTCTCGAAATCGCCGAGAACGGCCTCTTCAAGGGGCGGGCTACCGTCGACTATGCGGAAATCTCCGGCAGCTTCGACGGAGAGCTGACCGTCCGCGACCGCCTCATGCTGCGCAGCACCGGCCAGGTAGAGGGCGACTTGCGCTATGCCGAGATGGAGATCGAGCGCGGCGGACGGGTCCGGGGCACCATCGGCGAGCTCGATGGAAAGCCGGCCAAAGGGAAGGAAGCTTCTTCCCAGGCCGCAAAACCAAACAATGGTTCGGCTGCAGCGCGGCAGTCGGCGGGGCAGGAGGAAGTGAGCGCTTCCTGATGCTGCTTTCGGCTGCAGCAATGCGGTCCAGGGGCTGTAGAAGGTGGGGCGGCGTGCCGGCAGTGCTGCTGGCCGCCGCTACCTTGCTTTCAGCCTGTGTTACCAATGGTCAGCAGCAGGCAGCCACCGTGCAGGAGCGACCGACCGTCCTGGCCGAGCAACTCATCGGACTGGACCCGCTAGATCTGGCTGGCGCCTTGGGCGAGCCTGCTACAACTCGGAAGGATCATCCGGCTGAAGTCTGGCAGTATCGTGGGCAGGCCTGTGTTCTTGACGTTTTTCTCTATGACGGCAGCCGCGGCCAGGAAGTCGTGCATCTGGAAGCCCGTAACGGATTAGCCAGGCCGATCGCACCGCAAACCTGCCTCGGAGCGCTCGAGGATACCTCTGATCCACCGCGCGAGGCGTCCGCTCAGGCGAACGAGGCCGCTCCACTGCTCTGAGAGCGCGGCTGCAGTTTGATCAACATCCGGGATCGGGCAGCAACTCGAGCTCGACGAGGTTCGCGCGCAGCGTAAAGTCCCCATAGTCGAATACGAGGTCGTCAGCCACACCGTTGCTGTAGAGCGTCAAAGTCTGCTCGTGCAGCGGCAGCGTATCGACCTCGTCCGGCGCAAAGAAGGCCAGCTGAACACGCCACCCGGGATGTCCATCCAGATGCTTGCGAAAGGCATCCTTTTCGGATTGCTGCGGGCTAGGCTTCTCGGCTGGAATAGAGCGTACGGGCAGGGCCGAAACCCCTGCAAGGCCGCCGTCCTCCCCCGAGCCGTCAAAAACGACGCGCCAGAAGGGCAGTTCATCCTTCTTCGCCCGCGCGAGGATCTCAAGGCTGTGCGAAGTAGGGAAGACTGTGTCCTCCGGAAGCGCGATTTTCAGCCCTTCCGGCTTGGAAAATGTTGCTTTTCCAAGCTCTTCGGCAGTAGTCAGCTCGGCTTCGCCACGCGTCTCCGCGCTTTCGCGACCATCGAGAAAACGCCGGATGATGAAGCGATAGCGTTGCCCGTCCTTGGCTTCCCAGGAATTGAGGGTCCAGCCGAAATCGATGCGAGGTCCTTCTGCCCGATCCAGCAGGACGCGCGAGCGTTGCTGTACCGTCCAACCCGAGCAAACATCAGCCCATTCGAATTCCAGGCGCCCGACCGCCGAGGCAATGTCGGGGCTGCTGAGGGAGCGGTCCAGGCGCAGGTCATAGGCCGCGCGGTGCGGTTCGATCTCCGCAGCAACAGCTTGCAACTCCTTGGCAAGACCGGGAGCGGCCGTTGCGGGCTGGAAAGAACCTGCCAGGCACGCGAAAGCCATCAGGCTCAGCCACGAACGCCGGCCCGCACCTCTCAAAGCTAGACCTTTGCGCCCTATCCGCATTCAACCCCGCTCGCCGATCAGATCCGGCGATCTGCGCGCGCTTCTCCTGAAAAGGGAAGACACCCGCACCGCCACTCGTTCCTAACACAGTTCGCCTGGAATCGATCCATAACAGCTATACGCCAGCACAGCCGGCCAAGCCACGACAGCTTTGGACTGCCTGGCTTTTACGCAGGCGAGCCGTTGTGAAACCCACATGGCGGATAATCCAGTTGCCGTTGGCAGCGCCTTGCCAACTGGTCGCGAAGCTCTATCAGCCATCTTGCACGACATAAAAAGGCCGGCTGCAGATGCGAATCTGCCGCCGGCCTCCTGTTCAACACCCTTGGCTCATGCCAAGTGGGTTAAATCCACTCGATCTTACAAGTCGCTCGCACCGGCAGATCCCAGGTCACTAATACCACCCGGAACCCCGATCGTAGCGGTGGTTACGTTGAGCGCGCCGATCGCACTGGTGCTGATGGCACCGATGTTGCCCACTTCAGACATGAAGCCGACCGCGGTGTAGTTGGCGCTGCCATCGATACTCTCGAAGTTGAGGGCGAGGTTGACGACGTTGGTCGCAGGCACTCCTTCGTAGGCAA
>JAJUFM010000148.1 GCA_029265995.1 Rhodospirillaceae bacterium
CCGCCGGTCCACCCATGTGTCGCCGCCGGGATCGAAACGGCAATGGTGACATCCCGCTCCTGCGCCGTGGCTGCTCCCACGGATAGGCCGTATGCAAGGGCGATGGCCGATACGAGGCCGCCTCCTGACATGATTGACAGTTTCATCTCTTCCTCCCTGATAGGTGCCGCTCTTCTCAGCGGCTACTGGTGAAGCGGTGCGCCAGCATTGCGATGATGATAATCGCCCCCTGCACCGCGGCCACGAGGTACTCGGAAACCATGTCCGAAAGGACCATGACGTTCGCAATTACCTCGAGGATGAGTGCGCCGGCGACGGAGCCCCAAATGCGTCCCCTGCCGCCGCGCAAAAGCGTACCTCCGATGACCACCGCCGTGATGACCTGGAGTTCCCAGAGCTGACCGGTGGTGGGCGTCGCCGCTCCCAGGCGTGGCACGTAGCAGATTGCTGCCACCGCGACGCAGAGCCCCTGAATTACGTAGGCAAGCGTTCTTACCCGGCTGACGTTCACGCCAGAGAAGCGCGCGACTTCGGCATTCGACCCAAGCGAGGTCAGGTGCCGGCCGTACTTCGTGCGATAGAGCAGGAAGGCGCCGAGCAGGATTACCCCTAGGGTGATGAGGACCGGGTAGGGAATGCCCATGAAATCGCCGAAGTACACCGGCCTGTAGGCCGCGCGCAGGCTACGGTCGATCGGGAGCGAGCCGCCGTCCGACATGAAGGTGATGAAGGCACGGAAGATGCCCATCGTTCCCAGCGTGACGATGAAAGGCTCTATTCGCCCGAGGGTGATAATGAGCCCATTGAAGAGCCCACAGAGCCCGCCTACCACCAGGGCGACGCCGGCGCCCATGACGATCGCCCAGTTTCCGTAGGTGGGCGCCAGGCCATTCATGGTCATGATCATGAGGCCGGTGACAAAGGCCATCATCGACCCGACCGACAGATCCAGCCCCCCAGATGAAATCACGAAGGTGGCGCCGACAGCGATGATCGCAATGAAGGCGCTACGGGTGATCACATTGATGATGTTCGCAGAAGAGGCGAAATTGGAATTGATGAGAATCCCAAGGAAGACGATCACCCCCAGCGCAATAAAGGGGGCGAGATCGGCCCAGCGAATGCGACGTCCGGCGTCAGGCGTCGCGACGGGCTCCGTCGCTGCGGTCATGTGAATCCTCCCCTGTGCCGCCGTGCGCATTTGAGGTGGCGGCGTACACAATATTTTCTTCGTTGATCTCGTCGCCCGATAGTTCGGCGACAACTCTCCCGGCTCGCATCACCAGAACCCGATCGGCGAGGCCGACCAGTTCCTGCATTTCCGACGAGATGACGATGCAGGCCTTGCCCGCGCGCACCATCGCGTCGATGAAATCGTAAATCTGGCTCTTGTTGCCGATGTCTATGCCCCGGGTCGGCTCGTCGATGATGACCACCGAGGGGTTCGTCATCATCACCTTGGCCAGCAACAGCTTCTGCTGATTGCCCCCGGAAAGCTTGCCCGCCTCGAGGGCAAGGGAGCGGACGCGGATGTCGTATTCCGCGACCGCCTTGCGCAAGCAGTCCATTTCGCTTCGCCGATCGAGAAGCAGGCCTGGGTTGAGACTCGCAAGCGCCTGCAGGGTCAGGTTCGGCGCCAGCCTTTCGTCGAGCAGCAGGCCCTTTCCCTTGCGATCCTCCGTCAGGTAGACCAATCCGGCCGCCATCAAAGAGGCGACCGAGCGGCGGGTCACTTCCGCGCCATTCACCACGACACTGGCCGCCTGGGACGGGCGGAGACCCATCAGGCCCTCGATCAGCTCGGTCCGGCCAGAACCGATCATGCCTCCAAGGCCCAAGACTTCCCCTGGCCGCACGAAAAAGGAGGCCTTCTGCGCGCCCTGATCTACCTCCAGGTCGGTAACCAATAGCAGCGGTGCCTGCGTCTGCACCTCGCGCTTGTCAGGATAGAGCATGTCGAGCTGACGCCCAACCATCAACTCCGCCATCTGGCGCTGGCTGAGCTCGGCTGCCGGCCAGCTACCGATCATCCGTCCGTCGCGGAGAACCGTGATCCTGTCCGCGATGGCCTGCACCTCATCCAGGCGGTGCGATATGTAGAGAACCGCAACACCGTGCTCGCGAAGCCCGCGAATGATCTCGAGCAGAGCGGCGACTTCTTCGTTGGCGAGCATCGCAGTGGGCTCGTCGAAGATGACCACCTTGCGCTCATCCAGGAGGGCGCGCGCAATCTGCACCAACTGCCGCTGTGCCAGGGGCAGATCGCCGACCAGGTCGTGGGGCCGGGCGGTGGCGCCAACGCGCGCCAGCAACTCCGCGGCCCGGCGATTCATCGCGCGATCATCAACCATGAAGCCGCGCCTGATCTCGCGGCCGAGAAAGATGTTCTGCGCGACCGTAAGGTCCGGTGCGAGAAGGATTTCCTGGTGCACGAGCACGACGCCCGCGTTTTCCGCCTCCACCGCGTCAGCAAAGGCGACCGCCTGGCCCTCCATCTGGAGCCCCCCCGCGGTCGGCGTTACATGGCCCGACAGCAGCTTCATCAGGGTCGACTTTCCGGCGCCATTCTCCCCGATGATGGCGTGAACCTGGCCGGCATGGATGTCGAGCGTCACGTCCGACAGGACCGTGATCGCTCCGTAAACCTTGCTCAGCCCCTTTGCACAGAGGGTGGGGGCATTGCCCGCAGGCACTGACTCTATTTCGCTTGCCTGCCGCATCGCTTTCACTCGAAGGCCGTAAGAATTCGGTCTCGTGACCGTTCGATATGCTCTCGCATGGCCCCCGCAGCCGCCGTCGAGTCGCCGGCCCGGAAGGCGGCTAGCAGGCACTCGTGCTCCTGGAGCGCCTCCTCGGTCACGCTGGTGTGGAACATCAGTCGGAAAATGTGCAGATGCACATGCTGACTGAAGAGCGTGGAACGAACGACCTCGTTGCCCGACAGCCTCATAATCTCGTCGTGGAATTGCGCATCCGCGCGGGCAAATCGAGAATAGCGGGCATTTCGATCGACCGGCGCCCCGCCATGCTCCATGTCGGCCGCGATCTTCTCGAGCTGTGCCAGCGCTTCTGGAGTCATGTTGAGCGTCGCCAGGCGCGCGCCCTCCGGCTCCAGCAGCAAGCGAAAGGCATAGAGGTCCTGAAACTGCTCGCGCGTCCATTGGGGCGCGGCGCTATAGCCGATGAGGTGCTCCTTGCACACCAGGCCTTCGCGCTCCAGCCGGTTAAGGGCCTCGCGCACCGGTGTCTGCGACACGTTCAATTCGCGCGCCAGGGCGTCGATGGGAATGCGCGCCCCCGGGGCGATCTCCAGCAACATCAGCCGGTGATAGATGACGTCGTAAACGCCATCGACCACGCTGGTGGGCCTTAAATTTATGGCCCTCCTCTCCCGTTCGGCCGGAGATCTCACGCTCGGCTCGCTCCCTGCTTGACACGCCGCACCCTCCTACACGTAAGATCGAATGTCAAATACGATATCGTATAGGATTTCATATAGGACAGGGACATGCTGCTTCCGGTCGACGAGCTCCGACAGCTCGCCGTTACCGCGCTGGAGAGGCGTGGCGCGCCGCCCAAGAAGGCCCAGCTGCAGGCCGATCTCCTGATCGAGGCGGAGCTCCGGGGATTGCCCTCCCACGGGGTACAGCGGCTTCCACGTCTTCTCGCGCGGATCGACAAAGGCCTTGCGGACCCCCGAACCGAAGGCGAGAGAACCTGGACCCGGCAGGGCTTTGCAGCAGTCGATGGGCGGCGGGGCCTGGGGCCGGTGGTGATGATGCGGGCCCTGCGCGAGCTGGAAGACGCCGTAGCCGACTGCGGCATAGCGGTCGCCGCGATCCGGAACGCCAACCACATCGGCATGCTCGCCTACTACGCCGAGGCCGCGGCCGCAGCTGGCTTGATCGGCATCGTCTTCTCCACCAGCGAAGCGCTGGTCCATCCGCACGGCGGCAGCGAGGCGATGCTGGGAACCAACCCTCTGGCGGTGGGCATCCCGACCGAGAAAGAGGCGTTTGTCCTCGACCTGGCCACCAGCGTCGTGTCGATGGGCAAGATCCACCACCACGCTCTCTGCGGGGAACCCATTCCTCCAGGATGGGCGGTCGACGCAGAGGGTAAACCGACGCGCGATGCCGAGGCGGCCAAGAGCGGTGCCATCGCGCCCTTCGGCGGCGCCAAGGGCTATGGCCTGGGCCTTGCCATCGAGCTGCTCGTGGCAGCGCTGGCGGGCTCCGACCTGGCGCCGGACGTCCGCGGCACGCTGGACGACGAGCATCCCGTCAACAAGGGGGACGTCTTGGTCCTGATCGAGCCGCGAGCGGGGGCAGGCAGCGCAGCCACTCTCACGGCCTACCTCAGCCGCCTGCGCACCTCCCGCCCCGCCGATCCCGAACGGCCAGTTGCGGTTCCGGGAGATGGCTCACGCGCACGGCGCAAGAAAGCGCTTTCCACCGGCATCAAGGTCCCTGAACCGCTTTTCGCAAGCCTTTCAGCCTTGGCCACCGCCTGATCTCACAACGGGAGGAACCACGCTATGACGCTATTCGGAACCCTTCGGGCGCCAAGAGAGCTGACTTTTGGCGCCGGCCAAAGGCGCTCGCTCGGCACGATCGCGGCCAAGCTGGGCACACGTGCCCTCGTGGTCACAGATGCCAGGCTGGCAAACGACGCGGAACTTCAAGCCATGGTCGCCCAGTTGGAAGGGGCCGGGATCGCGACGCGCGTCGACGGCTCCACGCCGCCCGATGTACCAGTTGAGGCAGCCCTCGCCAGCGCTGCTGCCGCTCGTGATTTCGCCCCGGACCTGACTATCGGGGTCGGGGGTGGCTCCTGCATGGACATGGCCAAGTGCGTGGCTGTCCTTCTCACCCACCGCGGCAAACCTCAGGACTATTTCGGCGAGTACAAGGTTCCGGGCCCGGTGATGCCGCTCATCGCGATCCCGACCACCGCCGGCACCGGCTCGGAAGTGACGCCGGTTGCGGTCCTCTCCGACACCGAACGCAATCTCAAGGTCGGAATCTCCAGCCCGCATATCATTCCGACCGCGTCCATCTGCGACCCGGAGCTGACGCTCACCTGCCCCCCAGGCTTGACCGCCATCGCCGGGGCAGACGCCATGACCCATGCACTCGAAGCCTTTACGGCCATCCGGCGCGATCCCCTTCCGGGGATTGCGCAAGAGCGCGTCTTCGTCGGGAAGAATGCCTTGTCCGATCACTTCGCCCTGCGTGCTATCGCCCTCTTGTGGGAAGGTCTGGAAGCTGCCTGCACCGATGGATCTGACAGGGTCGCCCGCGAGAAGGTCATGATGGGGGCGACCCTGGCCGGGCTTGCCTTCGGCGTGGCCGGCACCGCCGCAGCCCACGCCATCCAGTACCCTGTCGGAAATCTCACCCACACGGCCCACGGCGCGGGGGTCGCCTGCCTCATGCCTTACGTTATGCGCTGGAACGCGCCGATGATCGGGTCCGAACTCGCCGAGATCGCTGCGGTAACCGGCATCGGCGAGGCCGAGGAGGTGATCCCCGCCATCGCCGGCTTGTTCGCGCGCATCGGCATTCCGCAAACCCTGCGCGACATGGGTCTGAAGGAGGATCAGGTCGATTGGGTCGTGGAGCAAAGCTGCGGCATCGCCAGGCTGGTCCAGAACAACCCGCGCCCTCTGCCCCAGCCGGACATGCACAAGCTGGTGGCAGCCGCCTACAGCGGCGACGTCTCGCTGCTCCACTGATCATCCAAGGGACTGAAACCAATGAACATGCACAGTCATCCGATCAGCTACGCCGATCCCTCCCTCCACACCCGAGGGCTCTTTATTGGCGGAAAGTGGGAAGTGGGCGCCGGCATTGCTGTCGTCGACCCCTCCACCGGCGACGTTCTGGGCGAGGTGGCGGATGCCTCGGTAGAGGATGCGCTGCGCGCAGTCGATGCCGCTGAGGCTGCTGCATCCGGCTGGCGTGCCACGCCGCCACGCCAGCGCTCGGAAATCCTGCGCCGCTGGTTCCACCTGATGACCCAGCACGC
>JAJUFM010000091.1 GCA_029265995.1 Rhodospirillaceae bacterium
AATGGTGCCGGCTGCAGGATTTGAACCCGCGACCTACCGCTTACAAGGCGGTTGCTCTACCAGCTGAGCTAAGCCGGCGCCGGAAGCAGCTATAGGCGATCAGGAGGCCATTTTCCAGTGATTGTCCGACGTTGGTTGCGACAAGTCGCTGCTTACCATCCAGACAACCTTGAAGACGGCGTAGCGGCTGTAGATCCATTGGCGCGCGGGGTGCTGTTATTCAGCGGCCGCCATCTGCGGATGGCCTTCCACAAAGGCCGGATTGCCCTGGAGCGCTTGGGGCAGGGGGCCGCCGGTAGCCCAGTCGAGCAGGCCAACGGTATGGACCACGGGCAGGCCGGCATCGTTGGCGAGCTGGGTGATGCAGCCGATGTTGCCACTGGCGACCGCCGCTGCATCCAGCTCCAGCAGCGTGCCCAGCTTGCGCTCGCGCAGGCGATTGGCCAACTCCGGCTGCAGCAGGTTGTAGGTGCCGGCGGAGCCGCAGCAAAGGTGCGCGTCGCGCGGCTCCTGCACCCGGAAGCCGGCGGCTTCCAGCAGAACCTTTGGCTGTGCCGTGACCTTCTGCCCGTGCTGGAGCGAACAGGCAGAGTGGTAGGCCAGCTTCTGACCGGTGGGTCGCTGGATCTCGAGGCCTCCGAGATCGGTCAGGAATTCGCTGATGTCCTTCGCCAAGGTCGAGATCCGGGCGGCTGCCTCGGCCCATTGCGGCTCGTTGCGCAGCATGAAGCCGTAGTCCTTTACGGTGGTGCCGCAGCCTGAAGCGTTGATCACCACGGCGTCGAGGCCGTCGCCTTCCAGTTCATGGCTCCAGGCGGCAACATTGGCGCGGGCCGAGGCGAGAGCGGGATCTTCCTTGCCCAGGTGATGTACCAGCGCACCGCAGCAGCCGGCGCCGCGCGCAACCACCACCTCGACGCCATGCCGGCAAAGGAGGCGAATGGTGGCTTCGTTGATCTCCGGCGAGAGCACCTGCTGGGCGCAGCCGCTGAGCAGCGCTACCCGTGCCCGCCGCTCTCCAGCGGCCGGGAAGATCTGGGGGCGATCAACGGGAGAGGGGGAGGCCAGGCGGTTCGGCGCCATCTCCAGCAGGCGCCCCAGGCGGCCTGGAAGTGCGCGACGCAGCGGGCGGCCCACCTTGGCTCCCAACAGGGCCAGCCGAAAGCGGTGTGGATGTGGCAGCACCTCTGCCAGCAGGCGGCGCAGCGCGCGTTCCGGCCAGGGGCGGACGTAGGTCTCCTCCACCCGCTTCCGGCCGTGATCGACAAGATGCATGTAGTGCACGCCGGAAGGGCAGGTTGTCATGCAGGACAGGCAGGAGAGGCAGCGATCCAGGTGCAGGGCGGTCTCCGCACTCGCCGGCCGGTCGTTCTCCAGCATCTCCTTGATCAGGTAGATGCGCCCGCGCGGGCTGTCGAGCTCGTCGCCCAGCAGCACATAGGTCGGGCAGGTGGCGGTGCAGAAGCCACAGTGAACGCAGGTCCGGATAATCTTCTCGGACTCGGCGACATCCGGATCGGCCAGCTGAGCCAGGCTGAAGTTGGTCTGCATCGCCTAGAACTCCGGATACATGCGGCGGGGGGTGAGCACGCCGTGGGGATCGAAGGCCTCCTTCACCCGTCGGCTGAGCGCCGCCAGGGGCGCAGGCTGCGGCTGAAAGACCGGGATCTCCTGGCGGACCTCCTGCGGGGCGCGCACGAGAGTCGCGTGTCCGCCGGTTCCCGCCAGAGCGCCGCGGACCACCGCTTCCCCAGCATCGCCGCCGGGAGAGAGGCCGAACCAGAGCAGGCCGCCGCCCCAGTCGTAGAAGTGCAGGCCCGGGCGCTGCTCCAGGATCTTTGAAGCAAGTCTCGCTCCCTCTGTCGGCGCCACCGACATCCGCCAAAGAGCGAGCTCCGGCTGCTTCACGAAAGGCGTAAGATCTGCAAGCTCCCGCCAGAGCAGGGCGGAGTTCCTGGAGTGAAGCTCCTCCGTTTCGCCAAAGGCCGCCAGCTCTTGCCGCAAGCTGGCGCAGCGGGCCGCGACGGAGGGGGCGGGGCCTTCCAGGCGCACGGCGGTGACGGGGCCGCCCGCCGCACGGACGTAGGAGACTTCGGAGGCCTCGGCGACCTGCGCCGGAAGGTGGGCGGCGCCGGAGACCTCGTGGGGTGAGCCCAGCGCGGCCGACAGTGCTTTGGTTGCGCTTGCGTCATCCAGGCCGAGGACCAAAACGGTGCGCGACTTCTCCGCCTTCGGCAGAACCTTGATCGTCACCTCGCTCATGGCCGCGAGGGTGCCGAAGGAGCCGCAGAGTAGCTTGGAGAGATCGTAGCCTGTGACGTTCTTCACCACCCGGCCGCCGGACTTGACGGTTTCGCCCCTCCCGGTGGCGGCGCTGAAGCCGAGGAAGTGATCGCGCGCCGCACCCTGGCGGATCCGCCGCGGGCCGGCCATGTTGCAGCCGAGCATGCCGCCGATGGTGCCGGCGCCGGCAGCGCCACCCCAAAGCGGCGCCCAGTCTCCCGGCTCGAAGGCCAGTTCCTGGTTTTTCTCCGCAAGCGCCGCCTGAATCTCGGCCAGCGGCGTCCCGGCGCGCGCGGAAAGTACCAATTCCTCTGGCTCGTAGAGAGTGATGCCGCGCAGGCCGCTCATATCGAGGGTGGCTGCCGCCTGCACCGGCCGCCCCCAGCCGTGCTTGCTGCCCTGGCCCAGGATCTCGAGCGGCTGCTTCTCCGCGACGGCCCAGGCCACCGCTTCCTCCAGTTGTTCTGGTGTATCGGGCTTCAGATTTTCTGTCATCCGAGATCCGCTCTAACAGGAGGCTTGGGAAGTGCAGGCTGGAAGCCAGCGCTCCCTGGCGTACGTGACCTGGGTAGGGCGCGCGCCATCAAGCGGCGGCTCTTGGGAGCGCAGGCATCCCCGCTTGCCTCTTTCTTGCGCCACTGCATCGCTCAAAACCGCGGAATGTCGGGGAAGGGAACCTGGCCGCGGTGGATGTGCATCCGTCCCAGCTCGGCGCAGCGATGAAGCTGTGGAAAGACCTTGCCGGGATTCAGCAGGTGATCGGGATCGAAGGCGCACTTCACCCGCTGTTGCTGCTTCAGGTCGGTTTCGCTGAACATGGACGGCATGAGGTCGCGCTTTTCCACGCCGACGCCGTGCTCGCCGGTCAGCACGCCGCCGACTTCGACGCAAAGCTTCAGGATCTCCGAGCCGAATTCCTCCGCCCTCTGCAGCTCGCCCGGTCGATTTGCGTCATAGAGAATCAGTGGATGCAGGTTGCCGTCACCCGCATGGAAGACGTTGGCGACCCGCAGGCCATAACGCTCCGACATCTCCCGCATGCGGCGCAGGACTTCCGGCAGGCGATGGCGCGGAATGGTGCCGTCCATGCAGTAGTAGTCCGGGGAGATTCGGCCCACCGCCGGAAAGGCGGCCTTCCGTCCGGCCCAGAAAACTGCGCGCTCCTCTTCGCTCTGGGAAAGGCGCTCATAAACCGCCCCCTTGCTGCGCGCGATGTCGGAGCAGCGCTCGATGAGGTGGTTGACCTCCGCCTCCGGCCCATCGAGCTCGACGATCAGTAGCGCTTCCACATCGCGGGGGTAGCCGGCGTTCACGAAGTCCTCGGCCGCGTGGATGGCGGGGCGGTCCATCATCTCCATGCCGCCGGGGATGATGCCGGCCGCGATCACTGCCGCCACGCAGTCGCCCGCTGCCTCGCTGCTGTCGAAGCCGAGCAGCAGGGCGCGCGCCGTCGCCGGCTGGCGCAGGATGCGAACTGTAACCTCGGTCACCACCGCCAGCAGCCCTTCTGAGCCGGTCAACAGTCCCAGGAGGTCATAGCCTTCAGCTTCCAGATGCTTGCCGCCGACGCGGAGCACAGTGCCGTCGATCAGCACCAGTTCGAGGCCCAGGACGTTGTTGGTGGTGAGCCCGTACTTGAGGCAATGCACCCCGCCTGAATTTTCGGCGATGTTGCCGCCGATGGAGCAGGCAATCTGGCTGGAGGGGTCAGGCGCATAGTAGAAGCCGCGGTGTTCGACTGCCTTCGTAATGCCGAGGTTGGTGACTCCCGGCTGCGCCACCACACAGCGATTTTCGTAGTCGATCTCGAGGATGCGGTTGAACTTGCCCAGGCCGAGGAGGATGCCGTCGGCCAGCGGCAGCGCACCGCCGGACAGCGAGGTGCCGGCCCCGCGGGGCACGACCTTGATCTTCTGCTCGTGGCAGTAGCGCAGCACGCCCGAAACCTGCTCCACCGTTTCCGGGAGGACGGTGATCAGCGGCGGTTGGCGGTAGGCGGTCAGGCCGTCGCTTTCGTAGGCCGCCAGCTCTTTCGGATCAAAAATGACCCCTTCGCCGGGCACGATCTCCTGAAGCGCCTTCACGATCTCGCCCTTGCGCGCGACGACCTCCGCGTCGGGCTCCGGCATCCGCATCACGATCTCTCCCGGCAACTGGTATTACCACTTACCGAAAGTATGGCGACTTGCTGGGAGAGGGTCAACGCAACCCGCGCCCGCTTTTTCTCAAGTCCGGAGGCTTGTCAGCAGCGGTTCGACGGCCCGAAGGCTGAGGGCGGCGATGGTCAGCGTCGGGTTGGCCGTGGCCGATGTCGGGAAGACGGAGGAGCCCAGGACGAAGAGGTTGGGGTGGTCGTGGGCGCGTAGGTTTCGGTCGACCACGGAAGTCTTGAGGTCGTCGCCCATCCGTGCGGTTCCGATGATATGGCCCGCGCCGAAGAAGTTGGGCGCGTGCTGGACATGAGTGGTGCCGAGCTTCTCAAAGATCTCGTCGTGGGCCTGCCTGGCAGCCGCCAAGCCGCTGCGGGTGTAGGCATCTGCGTCATAGTGCAGCCGTGGGAGGGGAACGCCGTAGATATCCTTCGCCTCGGGATCGAGGCTGAGCCGATTCTCCGGATCGGGTAGCTGCTCAACCAGGGAGGCCAGGCGGATGTGCCGCGCTGCCTGATGAGCGAGCGCAGCATCCAGCTCCTTGCCGCGCAGCCCCTGCTGAACCATAGCTGCGGATTCCGCAACCGGACCGCCCGTAGGCCAGATCCAGCCGTCGTTGCCGACCTCGATCCGAAAGGCGCCTCGCTCGCTGCGGAAGGCGCCGTCACGCAGGTTCTCAATCCCGGACGTCGATATCGGCCCACGATAGGGCCAGACCGGCTCTTTCGTCAGCGCCCAGGACAGTTGTGCGGGGTGGTCCATCAGGTGCCGGCCCACTTGATCGGAGGTATTGGCAATGCCCCGTGGCCGCGACTCGCTCCTCGACGCCAAAAGCAGACGGGGCGACTCTATGGCATTGGCCGCGAGCACGAAGAGCTTGCCCCTGGCAACCCCCTCGCTACCATCCCAGCGGCGGAAGTGAACCGCCGTTATCTTGCCATCGGCCGAGGCCTCCAGGAAGGTGGCAGTGGTCCGGTCACGGAGTTGGGCCCCGGCCGCGACTGCCTTTTCCACATGGACCGTTGCGTCATACTTTGCCTGGATCGGGCAGATGGGGATGCAGCTGGCGCTGCCGCAGCAGGGCGGCCGCCCGTCCCGCTCCACCACGTTGCGTGCCTGAGGTGTAGACCGTAATCGAAAGGCAGAGCCCTCCAGCGCTCGTGCGAGCTGTCGGTCCAGGTAGGTTTGGCCCACGGGCGGCATCGGAAAGCCGCCGCTGCGTGGCGATCCCTGATCGTCGGAATCATCGCCAGCGACGCCGAGTTCGGCTTCGGCCTGGGCATAGAAGGGCTCCAGTTCCTCGTAGGCGATCGGCCAGTCGACGCCGCGGCCGTAGTGTGTCTTGAGCTGAAAATCGCTCGGAAGGTAGCGCAAGGCCGTGCCCAGCCAGTGCCAGGTTGTGCCACCCACGACCTTCAGATAGGTGCTGCCGAAGGTCTCCGGCCCAGCTTGCCGATACCAGCCACCCAGATCGTTGGTGACCGGATGCATGGCCTGCGGCACTGGCGGGTAGGGAGCTTCAGGGACCTTGATCGCTGCCTGCCAGAAGCGCTCCACCCCTTGCTGGCGATCAACCTTGGCGCCAGCTTCCAGGATGGCGACCCTTACTCCCTTGGCCGCCAGCTGTGCGGCAGCCAGCGCGCCGGCCACACCGGAGCCAATCACCACTACATCGGCGAGAATGTCGCTCACGAGGCTGTTTCCGACATCTCTGACTCCGGCGGCTGCGACCAGTAGTTCGTTTGCCCGCCGCAGAAGCCTGCCGGCTTGGTGAAGGTGAGTGCATTCCAAAAGAGGGCGCCGGTATAGTCGAGCGCAACCGGCCCGTCGGGACCGGTGAAGAGGCCGGAATACCAGGCGACGATCATGGCTTCCGCCACCTCGCCGGTCGGGTCGGGAGCGGGCATCTGATCGACCAGGGCGACGAGGTCCTCGCCCTTACCCAGGGCCAAAAGGCCAGCCAGCAGCTTGTCCGCAATCTCTGAGTCGAGGCGCGTGGCTCCGGTCAGGGCCCGTGACAGTTCGAGAAACTGCGCCTGAGTGATTGGGGTTTGGGCGTAAAGCCTGGCGGGGAATCCGCTCGCGCCAGCGGCCGTAATAACAGTGGCCAGTGCAGAAAACAGCGCTGAGCGTCGGGTCATTCTCGCGATCATTAGGCTGTCTTAGCGCAGATCGCGGTTAAGTGGTATCTCAGGAATGAGCCCAGCGGAAAATAAGCATGCGAAAGGCCGCGCTCTCGCGAGCACGGCCCTTTGAGTATCGCCTAAGGCGAAGGAGTGCCTACAGACTCACCCACCGAATCAGGCCCTTTGTGAAACCTGATTGGCATGATCTGCTATAGCGACGCTCCGCAGTCAGCCCTGACGCGCCTTGAAGCGCGGCTGCTTCTTGTTGATCACATAGACGCGGCCGCGGCGGCGCACGATCTGGCAGCCCTTCTCGCGGAGCTTCGCGGTCTTGAGCGAGTTGATGACCTTCATCGAATTCATCCCTGGCGCGGAACCGTCCGGCCCGGGTGGGCCAAGCGGAGGTGTTACAAGCGAGGGCGGTTTATAGGAGGTAGGTCGGGTACTGTCAACGCCACGCTTAGTAGGCCTCCTGCCCGTCGCAGAGGTGACAGACCCGCCTTGAAACTGGGCGTCCCAAGCCTATTAACCTTGTCTTCCTGAGCGTCAGCGAAGGATCTCGCAAATTTGGGGCAGGGACAGGCGGGTAAGCTACGCCTTCGGAGCGAATTTCGGAGCGAATATTCCTGCGCCCTAACCGCTTGTGCACAGTCCCTCGAGATCCTTCGCTGGCGCTCAGGAAGACGATAAAGCAACAATGCTTTGGCCTGATCGGCCAACCTCACGGGCGCAGCAGCCAGAAGGTGAAGAGGGGCGTTTCGCCGCTGCGCATGGCGTGGTGGATCATCGACTGATTGTGGACCGTCTCACCTGGACCCCGGGCGAACCAGGGCCCGTCGCCCTGCTGCCACTCGCCGCAGGTCATGGCCAGGTAGAGCTCTTCAGGTGGATGCTGGTGGCGCATGTAGTTCACCTGAGGCGCCATCAAAGTGAGGCCGAGCCAAACGTCATCCCGTACTTCAAGACCTCCTGGTCCGATCAGCATCGCGTTGGCGTGACCCTCGTAAAATGTTCTACCAGCCGACAGGCTGCCTGAACGGCGATGCCAATGCAGCCGCGGCTCCAGCGCGCGGAAGATGTTGAGGAGATGGCGACGTGGTGCCGAGCCATTGCCGCCCAATTCCAGCGCCGGTTCCAGCCAGTCGTTGCAGATGGGTAAGCGCCGCGCCGGCTTCTCGCCGGCCTCTCCCAAGCTCTGGCCTAGCAGGTCAAAGGCGCTGTTCACCAATTGCGCAGGCGTCTTCTCCAATTGCTGCTTCACGAGAATTGCGTGGAGCTGTTCAAGGAAGGCCCGCAGGCGGTCAGGACGATCAAGCATGACGGAGCACTACTCGACGAAGACTATTCAGTCTCCACGATTGCCCGGACCCGTTCGATGCCGCCGACCCGGGGCGCGAACTGTTCCCAGAAGGGCTCGATCGCAGCTTGCCAGGCGTCGCGATCGACGGCGACGCGGGTTGCGCCTTCGGCTTCGGCCTGCGCCATCGAGCGGGCGTGATCCTGGGCCATCAAGGCGTTGAAATGAGCTGCCGCTTCGGCGCCGATCTCCAGGAAGACCTCTTGCTGCTCTGGGGTCAGGCTTTGATAGAAGTCTTCCGCCAGAAACAGGATCCCCAGCGCCCAGATGTGGCCGGTCTCGACAAAGTAGGGAACCACCTCATGCAGGCGGAAGCCCACGGCGGCCGACTGAGTCAGGTCCATCATGTCGACCAGCCCTACCTGGAGTGCATTATAGACTTCCGGGATGGGGATCGGCGTGGGCTGGGCGCCCAGGCTCTCCCAAAGTTGAGTGTGAAGCGGGCTCTGGATGACGCGGATGCTCCGACCGGCAACCTCTTCCGGCCGCTCGAGGGCTTCCTTGGCCAGGAGATGACGCGCGCCGTAGTTGACGTAGCCGAGAACCCGGAACCCCTGCTCCTGATAGAGGTCGCGGAACTCCTCGCCGATCGGCCCCTGCATCACCCGCTCGATGTGCTCGGCATCGCGGAAGATGAAGGGCATGTCGAAAACCTGGCCCTCCGGCACCCAGGCGCTCATGTTCGCGAGCGTCGAGAGGCTGCCCTGGATCGAGCCGAGGCGAGCCCCTTCCGCCACCTCTCGCTCGCCTCCCAGGGAGGCGTCCGTAGCGATCCGCAGGTCGAACTGGCCGGGCAGTCGCTCCTCCAGCTTCTCCTTGATGAAGACCCAAACCAAGGTCTCGGGCTTGTCCGGACCCAGGAGGGACGCGATCGTGACCGGTCGTTGAGCCTCCGCGGCAGGCGGAAGGAAAGCAAGGAAACTGCAGGCGACAATGGCGAGGCGCAGGTGCTTGAACATTTGAGGTTCCCTTTGATCGTGGCTCGCGGTCTAGCCGATCAGCCGGGCTAAACCAACCGAGACCGCGGGCACGTAGGTGATGATCAGGAGGCCAAAGAGCAGGACGCCCAGCAAGGGGAGAAGCGCTCGGAAGATCTGGTGAGTCGGAACGCCGGTGACGCTCGCGGTCACGAAAGCCAGCATGCCGACAGGGGGGGTGAGCCCGCCCAGCATCAGGTTGACCACGATCACGAGCCCAAAGTGAAGGGGATCAATCCCTGCTGCGGCGGCCAGGGGCATCAACAGCGGCGCCAGGATCAGGATGCCGGCGCCAATATCCAGGAAGAGGCCGGCGGCCAGCAGGAAAAGGTTGACCAACAGCAGGATGAGCCAGCGCTGCCCGGACAGCTCTGTGAGGAATCCCACGAGGGCCTGGGGCACCTGATCCGCCACCAGAATGAAGGCAAAGGGAGCCGAGGCCCCGATCAGGAAGCCGATCAGAGCGGATTCCACGGCGGCGCTTTCGAGCGACCACCAAAGCTCGGAGGGGCCGTAGGCGCGATAGGCGAAGAGGCCGAGAAACAGGGCATAGGCCACCGCCATGACCCCTGCTTCGGTGGGGGTCACCACCCCGAACCTTATCCCTCCGACGATAATGAGGGCCAGCAGAAGTACCGGCGCTGCCCGAGCGGCGCTGCAGCCAAGGCTTCGCCAGGGTGCGCGCGGGCGCGGGGCGTCGAAGCCGCCCTTTCTGGCCAGCAGCCAGACCGCCAGCATGAGGCAGAGGGCCAGAAGAATGCCGGGCCCGATCCCGGCCAGCCAGAGAGCGCCGACCGAGAGGTTGGCGGCGGCTGCGAGGATCAGGAGGGCTACCGAGGGCGGCACGATGTTCGGCAGGACGGCGGAGGCGGCGGTGATGGCGCCGGCGACGGGCGGTGGATAGCCCTGGCGCATCATCTGGGGCGCGAGAAGCTTGCCGCCCAGGGTAGCCTCCGAATAGGAGGAGCCGGAAACGCCGCCGTAGAGCAGACTGGCGAAGACGCTGACCTGCCCATTCCCGCCGCGCAGGTGGCCGACAAGCGTGAAGGCGAAGTCCGTGAGCCTTCGAGTAAGTCCACCGCTGTTCATCAAGGTGCCGGCGGCAAGGAAGAGCGGCACCGCCAGCAGCAGAAACTTGCTAGCCCCATTGACGATGTTCTGAGCTAGCGCTGGTGGCGGCAGCAAGGGAAGGGCGAGGCCCGAAAGTGCGACGCCGAACAACAGCGCAAAGGCGACTGGAACGCCGAGCAGCAAGGCTCCCAGGAATGCGAGCACCATGAGCAGGCTGGCGGATCCCCCTGCCAGCGTGAGGAGCGCCAGCTCGTTGAGAAGAAGATACGCCAGGCCAGCCAGCAGGAGACCCAGGGGGCCATGCCAGGGCGATCCCTTTTGCTCGAAGCCTTGCAGGGCAATGAACAGTAGGCTCGCGGCACAGCCCAGGGGAATGAAGACAAACTTGAGCCAAACCGGGAGCAGCAGGGTCGGGCTGGTGCCTCCAATGCGCTGCATCAGCTCGAGGGAAGCCACCAACAGAACCAAGGTCACATAGCCGATGACCGCATCGATCAGGATCCCAGCGAGGCTGTGGAGCCGCGGCGGCAGGTGGTCCAGCAGCATCGTCAGCGCGACGTGACTCTGGCGGCGCTGGGCCAGGGGGATGCCCAGAAAGATCAGATAGACGAACAGCCAGATCGCCGCCTCCTGGGCCCAGATCAGCGAACTGCCGAAGAGATAGCGTCCCGTGACGTTGACCAGCAGCACCAGGATCAGGCCGCTAAGGGCCAGGGTCGCGAGTATGCCAATGGTGCGATCCACGCCGGCCAGCAGCAGGGCGATCTTTCCGTTTCCGGCCGAGGCAGTGGCGTCGGCGGCACGCTCCGATGGCAAAGATGACTTCAAGTGGATGATCCCCCTCTCGCCCGAGCGCTTGCGGCCCTGGAACCCGGAGCGACGGGGGCGTAGCTTCCGTCAGGCGATCGAGCGTGACAAGGCGCAGATGCCGGAGCAGGAGTTTGCCCATGGTCTACGCACCTCTCTTCCAACTGGGGCCCGACACCACCGACTACGAGTTCCTCGGTAGCGAGGGGGTGGGGCGGGAGACGTGGCGCGGCGCGCAGTGGCTGCTGGTGCAGCAGGAAAGCCTGGCGAGCCTGGCGGAGTTAGCCTTTGCACGCATCTCGCACCTCTTGCGGCCAAGCCATCTGGCGCAGCTGCGGGGGATACTCGATGATCCGGATGCGAGCGATAACGATCGCAGCGTTGCCCGGGCCCTGTTGCACAACGCGGTCATCGCGGCGGCGGGAGAGTTGCCGATGTGCCAGGATACCGGCACCGCGATCGTCATCGGCAGCAAGGGTGAAAGGATCCTTACAGAAGGTGCCGATGCGGCGGCCTTTTCCGCCGGCATTGCTCGTACCTACGCAAGCCGCAACCTCCGCTTCAGCCAGCTTGCCCCCCTATCGCTGTATGAGGAGGAGAACACCGGCAGCAACTTGCCCGCGCAGATCGAGATATCGGCTGCTGCTGGCGCCGACTACCGCCTGCTCTTCGTGGCCAAGGGCGGGGGGAGCGCCAACAAGACCTTCCTCTTCCAGCAGACCACAGCGCTTCTGCGTCCGGAGAAGATGAGAGCCTTCCTGGCGGAAAAGATCGCGACCCTTGGAGCCGCGGCCTGTCCTCCCTATCATCTTGCCATCGTCATCGGGGGCCTTTCCGCCGAGCAGACCCTGAAGACGGTCAAGCTGGCCAGTTGCCGAGCCCTTGATG
Source organism: Rhodospirillaceae bacterium (assembly GCA_029265995.1). GTDB lineage: Bacteria > Pseudomonadota > Alphaproteobacteria > Kiloniellales > DSM-21159 > Aquibaculum. The sequence continues at coordinate 11,660 of JAJUFM010000091.1, forward strand.
GGCTGCCAGAGCAGGGCGACAAGACTGGACGCGCCTTTCGCGACCGCGCGCTGGAGCAGGAGGTGCTCGCCATCACTCGGGAGCTGGGTGTGGGCGCCCAGTTCGGCGGGAAGTACTTCTGCCATGACGTCCGGGTCATCCGCTTGCCACGTCACGCAGGCTCCCTGCCGGTCGGTCTCGGCGTCTCCTGCTCCGCCGACCGCCAGGCAAAGGCGCTCATTACGGCGGAAGGCATCTTTCTCGAACGACTCGAAGAGCATCCGGAGGCCTATCTGCCGGAACTGGACAGCACCTCGATTCCGCCCGTTGCCGTCGATCTCAATCAGCCGCTGGACGTGCTCCGCCGCCAGCTCTCGACGCTACCGGTCGGCACTCGCCTCAGTCTCAGCGGGCCGCTGGTGGTTGCACGGGACAAGGCCCATGCGGTGCTTGCGCAAAGGATCGCGGCGGGGGAATCCCTGCCGGCCTATATGCGCGAACACCCCGTCTACTACGCAGGGCCCGCGAAAACGCCGAGCGGCATGGCAAGTGGCGCTTTCGGGCCGACCACGGCTGCACGGATGGACGGCTATATGGAGGCTTTCCTGGCGGCGGGCGCCTGGTCGATCAGCCTTGGGAAGGGCAACCGCAGCCCGGAGGTCGCCGAAGCCTGCCGCCGCCACGGCGGCTTCTATCTCGGAACCATTGGCGGCGCCGCGGCTGCCATCGCCCGTGACCATATCCGTGCGGTTGAGACCTTGGATATGGAGGAATTGGGCATGGAGGCTGTGCGTCTTATCCAGGTGGTTGACCTCCCCGCCTTCATGGTGATCGACGACAAGGGCCAGGACTTTTACCAGACCGTCAGGTAACTTGTTTTATACAATGGATATCCGAGTAGGGCGTTCGCGCTGGCTTTCTCAGGCGCTGTAGTAGACGCCGACCACCAGGTGCAGGTCGCGTATCCGCTCACGCGGAATCTCAAGATCCTGCGCCGGGTTGAGCTGGCGCAGACGCAGGCGCTCGCTGTCCAGGCTCACCAGTTCCTTGACCCAGGCGCGCTGCTCCCCGTCTTCCGCCGCAAAAACCACTAGTACATCCCGACCTGGGCGCACGGGGCGTTGCGGATGAATGAGCAGCAGGTCGCCCTGGCGATAGCGCGGTTCCATGGAGTCGTTGACGACGTACATGGCGAAGGCGTCGCGCACGGTGGCAAGGGGGGCAGGCCGTTCGATCCACTCGATGGGATCATAGGTCAGGACCATTCCTTCTGGTCCGGCCTGGGCGCTGGCGAAGACCGGCAGATCGCGCCGTCCCAGAATTGGAGGCGTCTCGGCCGGCGCAGGCGCCTCAGCGCTCGCAGGTTGGTAGCGCCCTTCGGCCAGGGC
>JAJUFM010000121.1 GCA_029265995.1 Rhodospirillaceae bacterium
GGCAGCTTCTGCAGCCAGGTCAAGAGGTCATGATCGTGGTGGTGGACCCAGGAAGGAAGCTGCCCTTCCTCTTCCACGCCGCTTCGGCTCCAGGGCGCATCGTGCTCAATCCAGACCGTCATCATGCCGCGGGCATGAGCGGGCTCCAAATTCCGTGCCGAGTCCTCGAAGAAGATGGTCTTCTCAGGATCGATACCGAAGCGTTCGATCAGCATGTCGTAGGGCTCGGGCTGCGGTTTGGGCAGATACTCCGAGGCGACGATGTCGAAGATGCCCTCGAAATGGTGGGCGACTCCCATCCGCTCGAGAATCCGTTCCGTATAGGGTTGGTCGGCGTTGGTGAAGATAAGCTTGCGCCCGGGCAGCTGCTTCAGTGCCCCATCAAGCTCCGGCGAGGGCCGGATCACGGAGAGATCCACGTCGTGGACGAAGTCCAGGAAGTCTCGAGCGTCGATGCCATGCTCGCTCATCAGCCCGCGCAGCGTCGTCCCGTGCTCCTGGAAGAGGCGCTTTTGAAGGGCTTTTGCCTCCGGCAAGGTGATGCCGAAGTGTTTGGTGATGAATTCCCCCATCCGCCTTTCGACCTGCGGGAAAAGATTGCAGGCGGCCGGATAGAGGGTGTTGTCGAGATCAAAAAGCCAAACCTCAACCGCTTCGGGGCGGGGCAAGGGTCGGCTTTCATTCGCTTGTCGCAATGTCAGTTCAACCATGAACCAGAAAGTGGCCTGCCGCGCCATTTAAGGCAAGTCGGGCAAGGAATGGAGCAGCGGAAGCTGGCCGCTCATTCATAGAGGCACCAGGTCGCGTTCACCTGGGGCAGGGCGGGGCTGGTCGCGGTCTGGATCGAGGCCGAGGGACAGGAGGTTATCGGCCGTTGCTTCGTCGAGCGGCAGATTGCGCGCTCGTGCCGCGCGTAGGGCATGCCAGGCGATATCTCGAAAGCCTTCCACCTGCCCGTCGAATTTCATCTTCCGGCCGTCGGCCCACAGCGCGAGCTCCACTGAGCCGGCCCCCCGCCGACGCTGGCGCTTGGAGCCGAAGTAGCGGAGGCGCAAGCGGTCCAGTTGCTGCCACGAGAGGGTCCGCGTGTTGATCTCGCTGGTAGAGATTCCAAGATCGTCCACCTCGATGCGCGTGATGTGGAGACGTGCCGTGTGCAGGCCAAAAAGCAGGAAGATGATAGCCAGCGGGACGAACACCCAAAGGACCAGAGGCGCAGGATCGGCCGCCAGCAGCACAAAGAGGCAGAAGCCTGCGCCCAGAGCGGCGCGCAGGTAGTCGGCCATCAGCCGGCTGAGCGGGTAGCGGTAGCTGACGCGGTCCGGAGTGATCTCGTACATCGCCTCACCATTAGACTTCCAGGTCCACTACTACCGGTACGTGGTCCGAGGGCCGCTCCCACGTCCTGGTTACCTTTACCACTGATAGGCGGTTCAGACTGTGCCGCAGCGGCTGTGAAACCAAGGCATGATCCAGGCGCCACCCGTAATTCTTCTCAAATGACTGGGGGAAGCGGTAGCCCCACCAGGTGAAAAGAGGCTCCTCGGGCGGAACGAAATGTCTGCCCACGTCAATCAAGGCTCCCGCCTCGATCAAGCCGGCGATCCTTTGAGATTCTCCTGGGGTGTGCCCGACCGAGCGAATCTGCCGCTTGTGATTCCAGACGTCATTTTCCAAGGGCGCCACATTGAGATCGCCCACGAGCATCACCCGCCGACCACGCGTATGAATTGCGGCCCAATCAGCCATTTCCTCAAGAAAGGCAAGCTTGTGGGCGAACTTCTCGTTCACCTCTGGATCGGGAGTCGGCCCGCCGGAGGGAACATAGAAGTTGTGGATTTCAAGCGGTTCGCCGCTTCCGCAGGGAAGGGTGACCGAGAGATGCCGCTTGTCGTCCTTGCTGCACCAGATGCGATGGTCTTTTGCATCGAAAGGCAGGCGCGAGAGAATTGCGACGCCATTATAGGATTTCTGGCCGCGAAAGACGTGATGGTTGTATCCCATGGCCACGAGGTCGGCGACCGGGAAGTCCTCGTCACGGACCTTGGTTTCTTGCAGACAGAGAACATCCGGTCTCCATGCCTCGGTAAAGCGAGCGAGATGCTCGAGGCGCTGCCGGATGGAGTTGATGTTCCAGGTAACAACACGCAGTGACAAGGCTTGACCTCCCGCCCTCGCGGACGCGGGCAGTTTTCTTCGCTGATTTCAGGTAATGCCGCCGATCAGGTTGTGGCCGACGAGCGTCGTCCCCGAATACTTTATCCGGAACCGACAAGTATCTCGCCTTGTAGCGGAGCTCTTCCAGGTTGTCATCCGGGGGAGAGGACAGGTTATGAGGCCAGGAAGTCTTTCCCACCTGCCGGTATCAAGGGCCTAAAAAAGAGGAACGCCCGGTCGGGGGGCAGCCGGGCGTTCCATCACTCCGCGGAGCTGTGGGAGTCTTAGGCAGGGGACCTCAATCTCCCACTATGGAGGCTAACCTTTGCGGCGCCTCCTTGTTTCATAATCTAGGTACGCCACGCCCGGGTGCAATAGTGAGGTGGCGAATAAAAAGTGATGACCGCCCCTTTACGTTACCTCTTTCGTGACAGCTGCCACAGCCTCACCGAAGGTGCGAAATAGCGCTGTAGAGAAGGGATCCTCCAGGACTTTGTATTCCGGATGCCATTGCACCGCGAGCGCAAAACCTTGAGCATTTCGCACCCGGACTGCCTCAATCGTCCCGTCCGGGGCCGTTGCCTCGACCTCAAGGTCGTCTGCCAGGCGATCGATCGCCTGCCAGTGGAGGGAGTTGACCTCTACTTCCTTTGCGCCACCCGCAATGCTTTGCAACTGGCCTCCGGGGGCTAGGCAGATGCTGTGGCGTTTGCCGTATTGAACGTCGAGATCATCGCTTGCCGGACGCCGATGATCCAGCCGACCGGGCAGTTCATGAACCCGGGGGTGCAGCGTGCCGCCCAATGCTACATTGAGCTCCTGCATGCCTCGGCAGATAGCCAGAAGCGGTAGACCACGCGCCAGCACCGCCCTGATCAGGGTCAAGGTGGTGGCATCACGCTGCGGATCGTAGGGCTCATGCTCCGGCGTAGGGGCGTGACCATAGTGGTCGGGATGCACGTTGGAGGGGCTGCCGGTAAGGACGACCCCATCGAGACCTTCCAACGCAGCCGGAATGTCCAGCAGCTCGGCAAGAGACGGGAGCACGACCGGTACCGCGCCTGTCGCCTGCGCGACGGCGCGAACATACTTATCGCCGATGACGTGAAAGGGTTGGCCATCAAGCTCGCGAACGCAGGCTGGCAGGCCGATGAGAGGTTTGCGCTGCATGTTCTGCTAGCTAGCCTCGCGGTGCCCCGGTGGCAAGGGAGTTGTCCCGAAGGGGACCCGGTCCCTTCGCGTGGAGTTGGTTGAGGCAGTAGGCGCCCGGGTAGGAGCGATCCGCGAGCTATTGTAGGCTGCCCGCGCCGCTGCCATGGAGGTTTGATGAACAGGCAAGTCTCGGAGACCACCCTGCGGGCATTTGTGGCGGAACTCGCCCAAGGAGGCGCAGCCGCTGCGTTGCAGTCGCTCGAGGGAGACCGCCTGAAAACGCTCTCCTACGCGGAGCTTTCGGACCAGGCATTGCGATTGGCCCGCGGCCTGCACGAGCGCGGCGTCAAAGTGGGCGACCCGGTGGTTCTCTTCGCCCCCAACACCATCGATTGGGTTGTGGTGCGGCTGGCACTGGCGGCCCTTGGGGCGGTTGGTGTTGCCTTGGACGAATTCAGTACCGATGCCGAATTGGCAGTTTTGCTACCCGATTCCGGAGCCAGGGTGGCCTTCGTCGCCTCCGATGTCCTACCGCGTCTGCGCGCTCTGGAGACGGTGGAGATGGAACTGATCCGCCTCGACAGCCAGCAAGATGAGGACCCCGCGCCCGGTTGGAGGGAGTTGCTGGCGGATGAGCCTGGCGACCTGCCGCCAATCGAGCCGGATCAGCCGATCATTCAGGTCTACACCTCTGGTACGACCGGAACGCCGAAGTCCTTTTTCCTCTCGCATGCCAACCTGCTGCACAATATTCGGTCCATGGTGGAGCGTGAGATCGTCACCGCCAGCGATCGCGTGGTCATGCCTCTGCCCCTCCATCATGTATTTCCGCTAACGATCGGTGTGGGGGTCGGCCTTGGCAGTCGCGCGACCCTGATCCTCCCAGAAGGGGTGACGGGGCCGCAGATCATGACAGCGCTGCGCGTCGCGAAGGGGACGGTGCTCCTGGGGGTTCCTCGCCTGTTCGCGGCTATTCTTGCGGGACTGGAAGGACGCATTGCGCAGCAACCTCTGTTCCGGCGCCTTGCCTTCCGCGCGATGTTCGCCGTTTCCCTCTTTCTGCTCAAAAACTTCAACATTCGCATTGGGCGCAGGCTTTTCGGCGCGCTGCATCAGCAGGTTGGGCCGGATCTCTGGCTGTTGGCTTCCGGCGGCGCCAAGTTCGATGCCGAACTCGTGTGGAAGCTGGATGCTCTTGGCTGGGATACCCGCAGCGGGTGGGGTCTGGCCGAGAGCGCGTCCGTGCTCACCTACAATCACGCCGGCCCCGAGAAACGCATTGGCAGCGAGGGAAAGCCGTTGCCGGGAGTGGAGGTGCGAGTCGCCGATCCCGATGAGGAAGGGGTTGGCGAGCTGCAGGCGCGTGGCGGCTCGCTCTTTTCCGGTTACCAGGGAGGGCCGGAGATAAACGACGGGGTCTTCACCAGCGATGGCTGGTTCAGAACCGGCGACCTGGGACGTATCGACGACGACGGCTTTGTCTACATTCATGGCCGATTGAAGGAGATGATCGTCCTCGGGGGCGGCAAGAACGTTTTCCCGGAAGAGATCGAGGCGGTCTATCGAGAAAGCCCTGTGATCGAAGAGATCGCCGTGCTGGAAGAAAAGGGCGCTCTTGTGGCAGTTGTGGTCCCGAACCTTGCCGCCGCCACAGCAGCGGGCACTGCGGTGGAGCCGGTTGTGCGCGCGGCGCTTTCGGAGCAGGGCGCCAAGCTTGCAGGCTATCAGCGCCTGGCCGGCTTCGTGATCACGCGCGAGGCCCTGCCGCGCACTCGTTTGGGAAAATACCAGCGTTTCAAGCTCAGCGAGATCTATCGAAGTCTCCGGGACGGCCGGCAACCTCCCAGCCAAGCGCAACCGCTCACTCCGGAGGAGGAGGCTTTTCTGAATGTCGGTCGGCGCCAGGAGGTCTTTGCCTTCCTGAAGTCCCGCTTTCCAAGGCAAGCGGTAAGTCTGGATGCTTCGCCGAGCCTCGACCTCGGCATCGATTCCCTCGAGTGGGTCACGCTTGGGATGGAACTGGAGCAACGCTTCGATCTGACCCTGCCCAAGGAGGCGACGGCCGAGATCCTGACGATCCGCGACCTGCTGGAAAAGGTGAAGCCTCTGGAGGAGGCAGCGCAGGCGCGTCCTTTAATTCGCCAGCTCAGCAACGAGGAGGCGGAATGGCTGCGTCCTCGCGGCTTTGGCCTGCGATTCCTGGGTCTCCTGCTACACGGCCTCAACAGGCTGGTGCAGCGATTTTATTTTCGCCAGCGGGTCGAGGGCGAAGCGCTGCCCCCGCCTGACGCCGGGCCGCATCTCTATGTTGTAAACCACCTGAGCGACCTGGATCCTTTGGTGGTCGCTGCAGCGCTTGGCTACGCCCGCCTGTCGCGGCTTCGCTGGTCGGCAGAGCGCAGCCGCCTTTTCACCACCTCTGTCTTGCGGACGATCAGCCGGGCCGCACGTATCTTTCCGGTCGACGAGCGGGATCCGGGAACCACTCTCTCCTATGGCGCAGAGACGTTGCGACGCGGCGAAACGCTGGTGTGGTTTCCCGAATCGTGGCGTTCGCCGGATGGAGAGCTGCAAACCTTCTTGCCGGGCGTGGGCCACCTGTTGCTTGCGGAGCCGGTCGCGGTAATTCCGCTTCGGATCTATGGCACCTTCGAGGCGATGCCGCGCTATGCCAGCTTTCCCCGTCCCGGCAAGGTTACGGTGGTCGTCGGGCCGCCGATCGCCGCGGAGGAGATCAAGGGGTTCGATGATGCGAAGGCTATCGCCCAACATCTCCAGCAGGCCGTAGCCGCGCTGCCACCGCCGAAGTCCGCGTGAAAGGCATCGCGCCCCTGTCGCGACTTGATCGCTTTATTTGAAGCTGATCTCGCCGTCGACCGTGTGGCGGACATCCGTTCCTTCGACAGTGAGAACCACCTGAGCCTTCACGCTGTCCTTGCCGGCGAGGGTGCCCTTGTCGAGGCCCTCGCGAACCGCTTCCTCGATCACCCTTTGAGAGGTGACGCCAACCTTCTTGAGGAACTTGCGCAGCTCCATGTTAAAAATGTCTTCGTTCATCGTATTTTCCACTCTCGACAGGGTGCCAGCCGCACAGCTTTGGTCCCTCAGGTCGGTTGCGCGTCGGAAGCTGGCATGGCACACGAAGGCTGGCCGCGTGCGCGACCACCTGCTTCGTGCTATTTCCGGACATCATGAAACACTATCTGGAATTCGAAAAGCCGGTCGCAGAACTCGAAAACAAGATCGAGGAGCTGCGACACCTCTCCGGCGACGACGAACTCAACATCGCAGAAGAAGTTGCGCGCCTTCAGGCAAAGGCGGAACGGCAGCTCAAGACGGTCTATGCCAAATTGACGCCTTGGCAGAAATGCCAGGTCGCGCGCCATCCGGAGCGGCCGCATGTCAAGGAGTACATTGCGAAGCTGATCGAGGACTTCACGTCCCTGGCAGGTGATCGGCTCTATGCGGAAGACCAGGCGATCGTTGGTGGCATCGGACGCTTTGGCGGGCGGACCGTGGTCGTCATGGGCCAGGAAAAGGGCAATGACACCAACAGCCGCGTTGCCCACAACTTCGGCATGGCTCGCCCGGAAGGCTATCGCAAGGCGCAGCGCCTGATGCATCTGGCCCAGCGGTTTCAAGTCCCGGTCATAACCTTCGTCGATACTGCCGGTGCCTATCCGGGCGTTGGAGCGGAGGAGCGGGGCCAGGCGGAAGCCATTGCCCGGTGCATGGACGTGAGCCTGCAGCTCGAAGTGCCAGTAGTTGCCGTGGTCGTGGGGGAGGGAGGCTCCGGAGGCGCCATCGCTCTTGCGACGGCGGACGAGGTGCTGATGCTAGAGCATTCCATTTATTCGGTAATCTCTCCCGAAGGCTGTGCCTCCATTCTCTGGCGGTCGTCAGAGCAGGCCCAGGATGCCGCGGAAGCGCTGAAGCTGACGGCCCAGGATTTGAAGAACCTCGCAATCATCGACCGGATTGTGCCGGAGCCACTGGGCGGGGCGCATCGCGGGCGCGAGGAGACCATCAAGGCGGTGGGGCAGGCAGTTGAAGAAGCCCTGGGGCGTCTCGAAGGACGGAGCGGCGAAACTCTCCGCGCGGCACGGCGCCAGAAGTTTCTCGACATGGGCAAGAAGGGCTTGAGCTGATCCGCCTTCCCCGGCCGGCTGTTTGACAGGCGCCCTGGGCGGCAGCATCTTGCCGTTCCTTTTCATCCTAGATCTGGAGTGCTGCTGCGAAATGCAGACCGAGGACTTGAAGCAGGCAATTGAAGCTGCTTGGGACGAGCGCGACAAGGTGAACGTCGATACCCAGGGCCTGGTGCGCGACGCCGTGACCCTTGCCCTGGATGGCCTGGACAATGGCCGTTACCGGGTGGCGGAGCGAGATGCCGAAGGCACCTGGCAAGTCAACCAGTGGCTCAAGAAGGCGGTGCTCCTGTCGTTCCGACTGAATGACATGGCCGTGATCGGCGGCGGGCCTCGCGACCTCGACCTGGGGGAGTCTGTCTGGTTCGACAAGGTGCCATCCAAGTTCGCGGGATGGAGCGACGAAACCTTCAGGGAAGCCGGGTTCCGCGCGGTGCCGAACTGCACCGTGCGTCGCTCAGCCTACATCGCGCCCGACGTGGTCCTGATGCCGAGTTTCGTCAATCTTGGCGCCTATGTAGACAGCGGCACGATGGTGGACACCTGGGTCACGGTCGGCTCCTGCGCCCAGATCGGCAAGAACTGCCACCTTTCCGGCGGTGTCGGAATCGGTGGTGTTCTGGAGCCACTGCAGGCCGGCCCGGTGATCATCGAGGACAACTGCTTTATCGGCGCTCGCTCGGAAGTAGTGGAAGGTGTCATCGTTCGCGAAGGATCGGTCCTGTCCATGGGCGTCTTCATCGGCGCTTCCACCCGGATCATCGATCGCAACACGGGCGAGCAGTTCGTCGGTGAGGTGCCTCCCTATTCTGTTGTCGTACCTGGAAGCATGCCGGGGAAACCCCTTCCTGACGGTTCTCCCGGCCCGAGCCTCTATTGCGCGGTGATCGTGAAGCGGGTTGATGAGCGCACC
>JAJUFM010000182.1 GCA_029265995.1 Rhodospirillaceae bacterium
CACCCCCACGACGAGGGCATGATCCGGCACATCGCGCGTGACGACGGCGCCGGCGCCGACGAAGGCGTAGCGGCCGATGGTGACGCCGCAGACGATGGTTGCGTTGGCCCCCAGGCTCGCGCCCCGTCGGACCAGAGTGGGAAGAAAGGCATCCTTGCGTGGGATTGCGGCACGGGGATTGATGACGTTCGTGAAGACGACGCTGGGGCCGCAGAAGACCTCATCCTCCAACCTGACCCCGTCATAGAGGGAGACGTTGTTCTGGATCTTCACGCGATCGCCGATGACAACGTCATTCCCCACGAAGACGTTCTGTCCGAGCACGCAGTTGGCGCCGATGCTTGCGCCGGCGCAGACATGGCTGAAGTGCCATATCCGCGTTCCTTCGCCGATCCGTGCGTCGCTGTCGACGATGGCGGTAGGGTCGATCATCATGCCGGCACCGCCACTGATGGTGTCGGACGCTGCAGCACGAGTGGATGCTGCTGCTCCCCCTCTGCCTTTCGCGGCTGGGCCTGCCGTATCTGTTCCACCGTCTGGATTGCCGGGCGCACCTCCGCAATGGAAAAGCCCGCGCCCGCAAGCACCCGTGCATAGCTTTCCGTGTGCAGGTCAGTGAAACCGCCGGAAAATTCTAGGGGCTGGCCGTCGATGGTGATCGATCGGTAGGTGCGCTGTCCCTCGGGCCTGTGGTCCGGGAGATCCTCCGCATCGATGGACAGAAACCAGCGCACTCGGGCGCGCTCGAATTGCAGATAACCCGCCATGCGCTGCGGCTGCGAAAGATGCAGCTGGCTCGCTTCTCTCTCGCCGAAGAGAAAATGCAGCATGTCGAAGAAGTGCACGCCGATGTTCATGGCCAGGCCGCCCGACTTCTCGGCGTTTGCCTTCCAGGTCTCGCTGTACCACTGGCCGCGAGAGGTAATGTAAGTGAGCTCGACCTCGTGACGCTTGCCCGCCATGCGTCGCGGTAGCGATTGGCGCAGTTCCAGGATCGCGGGGTGCAGTCGCAGTTGCAGGATGGTGTTGATCCGCCGGCCGCTCTCCGCCTCCAACTGGGCCAGTTCATCGAGCGCAGCGCAGTTCAGTACCAGGGGTTTTTCGCAGATGACGTCGCAGCCCAGGCGCAGGCCGGCGGCCACGTGGGCCTGATGCAGATGATTGGGCGAACAGATGCTGAGATAGTGCAAGCCGCCGCCCGCCCGACGGAAACGGTGTGCCTCATCTTCGAAACGTTCGAACTCCGTAAAGAAGAGGGCGTCCGGCGCAAAGCTGTCGAGCAGCCCGACAGATTCCTTCGGGTCACAGGCAAGCACGAGCCTCTGGTCGCACTCACGAATGGCCCGCATGTGGCGTGGCGCGATGTAGCCGGCAGCGCCGAGCAGCGCGAAATTCATGGGTAGCTCCCGCAGATGGTTCAGGCGCTAACGACCCGCGCGTCGAGGCGGCGGAAGCGGCCGCGGGTATCGACGATCAGCCGGGCGTGCTGGCGGATCAGTTCGTAGTCAAAACGGTCGTGGTCGGTGAGCAGCAGCACGGCGTCGAAGCGCGCCAGGCTGGCCGCGGTGATCGGCACGCTGCTGAGATTCAAGCTGTGTTGCCGCAACTTCGGGATACGCGGAACGTGAGGATCGCTGTAGTCGGCCAAGGCCCCGCGCGCCAGCAGCTTGGACAGGATCTCGACCGCCGGCGACTCCCGCAGATCGTCCACATTCTTCTTGTAGGCAACCCCCAGGACCAGCACACGGCTGCCGCGCAACGCCTTGCCATCGCTGTTCAGCGCCTCCACCAGCTTGCTGACCACCCAGTCGCGCATCGACTGATTGATCTCGCCCGCCAGTTCGATGAAACGGGTGTTGATGCCGTACTCCCGCGCTTTCCAGGTCAGGTAGAAGGGGTCGATGGGAATGCAGTGCCCGCCGAGACCTGGACCGGGATAATAGGGCGTGAAGCCGAAGGGCTTGGTGGCAGCTGCGTCGATCACCTCGAAAATGTCGATGCTCATGCAGTCTGCGACCATCTTCATTTCGTTCACCAGGCCGATGTTGACGGCCCGGTGAATGTTTTCGAGTAGCTTCGTGAGCTCCGCCACCTGGGTAGAGCTGACCGGGATGACCGTCTCCACGATTTGCCCGTAGAGCGTCACCCCCGCCTGGCGGCAGGCCGTCGTATGCCCGCCGACGATCTTGGGGATGTTCGCGGTGCCATAGGTTGCGTTGCCCGGATCCTCGCGCTCCGGCGAGTAGACGACGAAGAAGTCTTCGCCAACCCGCAGGCCCGCTTGCTCGATCCGAGGACAGATCTCCTCTGCCGTCGTGCCGGGATAGGTGGTGCTTTCCAGCGACAGCAGCTGGCCGGGCCGCAGATAGGGCAAAAGGTGCTCAACCGTCGAGATGACAAAGCTCAGATCCGGTTCCCGGTGGCGCGTGAGCGGGGTCGGAACGCAGAGGATCAGGACATCGGCCTCGCCACTTTTGGAGAAGTCGACGGTGGCCTCGAAGCCCCCTTCCCGCAGTTCCGCGACCCGACGCGAGGGGATGTGTTCGATGTCGCTCTGCCCGTTGTTCAGGCGCCCCACCTTCTCTTTGTCAATGTCGAGGCCCAGAACCGGGAAACCCGCTGCTGAGCACTGCAGAGCCAAGGGCAATCCTACGTACCCCAGTCCCACTATGCCGATACGGGCGGTGCGATCCTGCAGCCTGGCAAGCAAATGCGGCAGGCTGTCGGCTTCCTGTTCGGGCGCGTTCTGCAACAGGATCGACATGGGCAAATCTCCGGCGGGTGAAGGTGTGAAGCGAGTGTCCCAATCCGCCGCGGGCACGCTACCGCCATCCGGGTGAAATCAACGTGATTCCAGCCGGAGGCGTTACCGCGTTCTTTGAACGCAGAGCAGTCAGATCGGGACGAACAGCTGTTCAGGCGGTTTTCAGCACCGCGCTGCGCGGCAACGTCAGAGAAACGCTTCTACCTAAAAGCTCCAAAAGCAGATCGACGCGCCCCTTTGCGTCTAGACGCGCCACGCGCGCCACCCTATCCGCGAAGGGGCCGATCAGGATGCGCACCTCCTCGTCGAGTTGGAGCGTCTCTCGCTGGTCCGACCGCAACTGGCCACTGGCGTCACACGCCTCGAGCAAAGCTTCGACGACACCAGGAGGCACCTGAAGCGGCCAATCACCAGCCAAGAGAAGGCGTGCCACCCCGAAGGTGCCGTTGATCGAGCGCCACCTTTGGCGTTGCGGGTCCATCCTCACGAAAAGATATCCGGGGAAAAGCGGCGCCAGAACCGTGTCATAGCGTCGGGCATGACGGCGAGCTCTTGTAAGCCGTGGCAAGAAGACCTCAAAATTCTGTCGCTGCAGGTGCAGCAGCGCCAGGGACTCCTTGCTCGCCAGTGTTTGGACACAGTACCAGCCCCACCGGGTTGAGACTTCCTGGTCAGTAGCTTGAACCAATCGCCCCTCCCATTCACGCTGATCAATAATTCATAGGACTGAAGACATTCTAACTCA
>JAJUFM010000134.1 GCA_029265995.1 Rhodospirillaceae bacterium
AGGGCCTCGCACTGCTCCCAGCGCGAGGAGTACGAGGCCGGTCGCCGCGCGCGGTCGCAGGGGGAGGTCCCGGGCGCGGAGGCTTCCATGGCTTTCCGCACCGGCTGGACGCACGGGAATCCGCCTCGTCCTCGACGACGGCGCTGGAAAACGCGACCGCACTCCTCCGGCCGTCAGGAAGGGGGCGAGGCTTGAGCCGTCAGTCGAAGCGCGCCCGCGCCCTGCGCCGGGGAACCGACCTGCCGCCGCTCGTTCATCAGCAGCGCCACAGCCCAACGGTGCAAAGTGCGCTATCCGAATGGTGCCATCAGCCTGACGGAACTGTTCGCCTCTTGCGCCGACGAGTGACACGGCGCGCTCTGGATGCGCGGCTTTGGGAGTCCCTGGATCTGGATCAGCAGCGCGCCGCCGAAAGGATTGCCGCCGGCTTTGCCATTCTTTCTCGCGGGATCGGCGTGCAGAGCAGTGCGCTGGGAAAACCGCGGATCGACGGCACGCCCTTGGAGCCGGACTATCCGGTGCGCCTGGTGGAAGACTACTTCCGCTGGGGGCAGGCCTGTCAGCGGGAGGGGCTGGAGCATGCGATGGTTATGGACGTGCTCGGCTACGGCTTCTCCTGTGCCGAGACCGATCGCCGCCGACGAAGACGCAAGGGCACGGCGGCCGCTGAACTGCGTGCGGCGCTGGATCTCTTCTGCCGCCAGCGCGGCTGGCGCCGCACTTCTCGTCGTACCGAGCGTAACGAGCGACCTGGAAGTCAGGAGCCGTAACGACTTCAAGCCCTTCGCGCGCGCTCAAGATAGGAAGGGGCGCAGTGGCCTGCGCCCCTTCTCTAGGTTACCGGCCCGCCTTGGCTGCGGCGGCGAGCCCGCGGTCGAGATCGGCGAGGATGTCGTCGATGTGCTCGATGCCGATGGAAAGGCGGACGTAGCTCGGCGTCGCGCCGGTGGCCTGCAGTTCTTCCGCCGTTAGCTGCGAGTGGGTGGTGGTGGCCGGATGAATCGCCAGGCTCCGCGCGTCACCAATGTTGGCCACGTGGTACAGGAGCTCGAGCCCGTCGATGAAGGCGCGGCCGGCCTCGATACCGTCCTTCAGTTCGAAGCCGACCAGACCGCCAAAACCGCCCTTCAGGTAGGTTTCGGCGCGCCGGCGCTGCTCCGCATCCTCGTGCAGGGAGGGATAGATGACCCGTGCCACCTCAGGCCGGTCGCGCAGCCACTCCGCCACCTGCTGGCCGTTGCGGCTGTGCTCGCGGATGCGCAGCGGCAGGGTCTCCAGCCCCTGGATGAACTGGAAGGCGTTGAAGGGGCTCATGGCCGCGCCGAGGTCGCGTAGCAGCGTGACCCGAGCCTTGAGGCCATAGGCGATAGGACCGAGCGGCTTCACCGCTTCGGTCCAGACGGCGCCGTGATAGCTGGGGTCCGGCTGGGTCAGCAGCGGGAAGCGCTCGGCGTGGGCTTCCCAATCAAAGTTGCCGCCATCGACGATAAGGCCGCCGATCGAGGTGCCGTGGCCGCCGATGTACTTGGTGGTGGAGTAAACCACGACGGCGGCACCATGCTCGAGCGGCCGGCAGATGATCGGGGCGGCCGTGTTGTCTACGATCAGCGGTACACCCAGTTCGCGCCCGATCGCGGCCACCTCACCGATCGGGAAGACGTTCAACTTCGGATTTGGCAGCGTTTCGGCATAGTAAGCACGGGTCTTGTCGTCAGTGGCCCGGCGGAAGTTTTCCGGATCGGTGGGATCGACAAAGCGCACCTCGATACCCTGTTGGCGCAGGGTGTGGGCGAAGAGGTTCCAGGTGCCGCCGTAGAGGTCGGTGGCGCTGACGATATTGTCGCCGGCCTGGGCGATGTTCTGGATGGAATAGGCGGAAGCGGCCTGCCCGGACGCCAGCGCCAGCGCCACAGCGCCGCCCTCGATCGCCGCAACGCGCTTTTCCAGCACGTCGCAGGTCGGGTTCATGATCCGGGTGTAGATGTTGCCCAGTTCCTTCAGGGCGAAGAGATCGGCCGCGTGGTCCGTGCTCTCGAACTGATAGGAGGTCGTCTGATAGATCGGCACGGCGACCGAGCCAGTGGTGGGGTCTGCGCGATAGCCGGCATGCAAGGCAAGGGTTTCAGGATTGCGTGAGCTCTGGCCCATGGTGGACTCCTCAGGTTCGACTGACGGCCGGGGCCGCCGGATTCGCGAGGGGCATCACGCTTTCGCGGCGCTTTAGCTTTTGATGACCCGGAGCAAGCTGCCCCTCAAATCCCGGGAGCCGGTTGGCCGGCCAGTCCGACGTAAACTTTCACACCGCGAATAAAAACCGCGGATAAAGAAAAACACCGCGCGGCTAAGGCCGGGCGGTGTCCCGAACGCTTTAGCCGTATTTGTAAAGCGCCCGCAAGCTGATCACTCAAATCGGCGCTGATCTCCATCAGCTAGCACCGCCCGCCGTCCGGGTCAAGCGGCACGTAGATCGCGATTAGTCGGCCCCTCCGGCAACCAGCCCATGAAAGGCACGGCGACCGAACGGCTGAAGTCAGATAGTAGCATCAGCCCCCGCTTCCCGTTGGGAAACAGATGGGGTACCAGCAATCGCTTGTAACTGATCCAGCGCAGCTCCTCCGCGCCGCGCGCCAGGGGTGCCCGAATGTGGTCAAAGCGCGCTTCGCCGCTTTCCAATGTCGTCCTGTAGGCGGCTGCGTCACTGGGGCGATGACCCAAGGCGGAAACCTCCTGTTCAAAGCAGCGATTGCGCGCGTCTTTCGCCCAGTGCGCTCCGTAGAAGCGGGCGAGCGTGGAATGGGGGCCGATATGGCGGATCAGAAGGCTGCCGCCCAGCCGGGATTCTTCGAAGAGCACCAGGCGCCGCAGCAGGCCGTTGCAGCGGAAGCTGTGCAGCAGCTGCGGCGTCACGATCCCGCCGGAAGCCTCGAGCGCCCGCAGCAGCTTGCCGTAGGGGCGTCGGGCGTCACGCGCCTCGATAAGCGGGCGGCGCACCACAAGTGGTCGCGTGAAAGGCTCGGCCTGCGCGTAGGCGCGGCAGCTCTCCAGGCGCTGGTAGGCCAGTTCAGGATCGGCATACAGCTCTTCCTGCCAGCCGCCAAAGTAAAGGTGCAGCTTGACCGGCAAGCCAGCCTGGCGCAGATAGCTGCCCGCAACATCCAGGGCGCCGGCATAGGCGTGCTTTACGTCCCAGTGGCAGGCTAGGCGATGCGGCGCTTCCTCAAGCCGAACCATGCCGTAGAAGCGATACATCATCTGGCCGCCGAGGCTGCTGTCGAGGATGCGATCCTCACTGCGGCACAGGCCGTCAATCCGATTCCAGCGGCCAAGATCATCGATCCACCAAGTAAGGAGGTCTCGCTTACTTGTAGTGGCCACTCTTTTGGATCGTGCAGAACTCCCCAAGATAACCCCCCGTCCTGGATCATAGGGGTTGTTCCCCCCTATACGCATAACATCCTAGTGGCGGAAGACCGGGACGAACAACAGGAATCGGCGCATTTTCGTCACATTCTAGTCACAGGTGTGGAGCTTGCATTCTGTTCGGCTCCGGCTTCGTAGACCAGCGTTCGGCAGGCGCCCTGATCACGTCTCTTTCACCCCTGGCGCTTCAATTGATCGGTTCCGCAGCGCCTTCTATGCTTTGCCTTCCGCTCGCCGGTTGCTGAGGGAGGACGACCATGGACTTTGAGCTGCGCGAGGAACAGCGAGCCTTTCAGACCATGGCACGGGACTTCGCCACGAGCGAAATGCTTCCGGAGGCGGCGCGCTGGGATGCGGAAGGAATTTTCCCGGAGGAGACACTGTGCAAGGCCGCGGAGTTGGGCTTCGCCGGCATCTACGTGGCAGACGACGTGGGCGGTTCCAATCTGACGCGCCTCGATGCAGCGATCATCTTCGAGGAACTGGCCTCGGCCTGCCCCTCCACCGCCGCCTACATTTCGATCCACAACATGGCGGCCTGGATGATCGATCGTTTCGGCAATGGGGAGCAGCGCCGCAGCTTCCTGCCGAAGCTGATGAGCATGGAACATTTTGCCTCCTATTGCCTGACGGAGCCTGCGGCCGGCTCCGACGCCGCCAGCCTTCGTACACGCGCGGAACGGCAGGGCGATTGCTATGTGCTGAACGGGAGCAAGGCCTTCATCTCGGGAGGCGGCCGCAGCGACATCTATGTCGTGATGTGCCGCACCGGCGGCGAGGGGCCGCAGGGAATCTCTACCCTGGTGGTACCGAAGGAGACGCCTGGCCTCTCCTTTGGTCGGCAGGAGGAGAAGCTGGGCTGGAATAGCCAGCCCACGGCCGCCGTCCTCTTCGAGGAGGCACGCGTGCCGGTGGCAAATCGACTGGGCGAGGAGGGGGATGGCTTCAAGATCGCCATGATGGGCCTGGACGGCGGGCGACTGAACATCGGCGCCTGTTCCCTGGGCGGAGCCAGAGCCTCTCTGGAAGCGGCCATGACTTACGTCAAGGAGCGCCGGCAGTTCGGGCGTGCGCTGGCGGATTTCCAGGCAACGCAGTTCAAGCTTGCCGACATGGCAACGGAGCTGGAGGCGGCGCGCCTGCTGCTGCATCGGGCTGCCGCGGCTCTCGACAAGGGGGAGCCGCAGGCCACCATGCAGTGCGCCATGGCCAAGCGACTGGCTACCGATGTCGGCTTCCGCGTGGTGAACGA
This sequence comes from Rhodospirillaceae bacterium, assembly GCA_029265995.1. Classification (GTDB taxonomy): domain Bacteria; phylum Pseudomonadota; class Alphaproteobacteria; order Kiloniellales; family DSM-21159; genus Aquibaculum. The sequence continues at coordinate 4,673 of JAJUFM010000134.1, forward strand.
GGCGCTGCAGCTACACGGCGGCTATGGCTACATCCGGGAATATCCGATAGAGCGCTACCTGCGGGACCTTCGGGTGCACCAGATCCTGGAGGGGACCAACGAAATCATGCGCGTGATCATCGCGCGCCGCCTGCTGGCGGAGTGAATTTGGACAACTTCGAGAAAGGAATGCCATGACGGAAGAGCCTGAAGTCCTTTTTGAGCAGCGTGGTGCCCTGGCCATCATCACCCTTAACCGGCCAAAGGCCCTGAACGCCCTGACGCTCGGAATGGTTCGGGCTCTGCAAGAGCGGCTGGATAGCTGGGCCGAAGACGCTTCGGTCGGGGCGGTCCTGATCCAGGGGGCGGGGGACAAGGCTTTCTGTGCCGGCGGCGATGTGCGCGCTGTCTGGTATGCGGCGCGGGAGGGAGGCTCGCTGACCCGCGAGTTCTTCTATGAGGAATACACGCTCAATCGGACGATTCACCGCTACGCCAAGCCCTTCATCGCCCTGATCGACAAGGTCTGCATGGGCGGCGGCGTGGGGCTCTCGATCCACGGCAGCTATCGGGTGGCCGGCGATCGCACCCTGCTGGCGATGCCGGAAACGGCCATCGGCCTCTTCCCCGATGTTGGCGGCGGCTGGTTTCTGCCGCGCCTGCCCGGTCGTGCCGGTGTCTGGATGTCGCTCACCGGCGCGCGCCTCGCTGCAGCGGACTGCGTGGAGCTGGGCGTCGCAACCCACTATGTCCCGAGCGCGCAGCATGAAGCGGTGATCGAGCGGCTGGCAGCGGCCGACCTTAGCGCAGGGAAGGCGGCGGTTGAGCGCGTTCTCTCCGAGCTTTCGGGCGATCCGGGCACCTCGGAGATCAAGGCCTATCGCTCCGATATCGACCGGCTTTTCGCCGGGGGTACGGTGGAAGCCATTATTGAGGCCTTGCGCGCAGATGGCGGTGATTGGGCCCGGCAGCAGGCGGATATCCTCGACACGCGATCGCCCACCTCCATGAAGATCACCCTGGAGCAGCTGCGCCGCGGCAGCGAGCTGGATCTCGATGCTGTCCTGCAGATGGAGTATCGCATGAGCCAGGCCTGCATGGAGGGGCACGACTTTCATGAAGGGATCCGCGCCGTGCTGGTCGACAAGGATCACAAGCCGCAGTGGAAACCCGCCACTCTGGAAGAGGTAGACGAGGCGCTCGTCGAGCGCCACTTTGCCCCCCTTGGCGAGCGAGAACTCCGCTTCTAGAGCAGAGTCACGCATCGAAACGGGAGTCATTGCGTGAACCTGTTTCGATGCGATCAGCTCTGAAACCGGCAATTCCATTCTTTCCGGATCGCAGGCAGGTGATTACCCTTTGGCCGGAAATCCGCTTTAATCTGTGCAAAGACCAAACAAAAGCGAGGGGAGGAGCGGCGCATGGCGAAGATCGCATTTCTGGGGCTGGGCAATATGGGCGGCCCCATGGCGCGCAATTTGGTGGCCGCAGGGCACCAGGTGACCGGCTATGACCCTGTGGCGGCGGCGGTGGAAGCGGCTTCTGCCGGCGGCGTGAGCGCAGCCGAAACGCCGCAGGCGGCCTGCGCCGATGCCGAGGTGGTCTTTACCATGCTCCCAGCTGGCCAGCATGTCCGCGATGCCTATACAGGAGAGGGTGGGGTGCTGGCCGCCGCGCCCCAGGGGGCCGTGCTCATCGACTGCTCCACCATCGATGTCGGCTCAGCGCGCGCCGTGCACGAAGCAGCCCAGGCAGTCGGGTTCTACATGGTGGACGCGCCCGTCTCCGGCGGCGTGGCGGGGGCGGAGGCCGGCACCCTTACCATGATGGTTGGCGGCTCCGAGGCCGCCTTCGAAAAGGCGCTTCCCTACCTGCAGATCGTCGGCGGCAAGGTGGTACACGCGGGCCAGGCCGGCAACGGCCAGGCGGCGAAGGTCTGCAACAACATGATGCTCGGCATTTCCATGATCGCGGTGAGCGAAGCCTTTTCGCTGGCCGAGAAGCTGGGTCTGGAGCCGCAGAAGCTCTTCGAAATTTCCTCTGCCGCCTCGGGTTCCTGCTGGGCCATGCTCAACCACCATCCGATGCCCGGCATCGTGCCCACCTCGGCTGCCAACCGCGATTACAAGCCCGGCTTTGCCGCGGGCATGATGCACAAGGATCTGAAGCTCGCGCAGGAGGCTGCGGCCCTGGCGGGCTGCGCAACGCCCCTGGGCGCGGAAGCGGCTCAGCTCTACACGCTATTCGTGAACAGCGGCCGGGGCGGGCTCGACTATTCAGCGATCATAAATTTGATCCAGGGAAAAAT
>JAJUFM010000143.1 GCA_029265995.1 Rhodospirillaceae bacterium
TCGAAGACTGGGTCGAAGCGAAAGTTGTAGCCCAAGAGGCGTCCCCCATCTTGGCTGCCCCCTTCCAGGGCGAAGCCAGCTTAACAGCAGCTTTAATGGGATCAAACGCAACTGGCCAGATTGGATTCCATTCGATTCTTCGAGAAGCACGCCCTGTGGGCCCGCAGGCCGCTAGGCTGCATGGCGTAAAGATACCTCCGCGCTGCCGCCGCCGCTCGGCGATTCAAGAGGCTCGATCTTTGGCGCTCATCTTGGTCAGCTTCTCCTTGGCCGCCTCGCTCAGCACCGCGGTCCGCTCTCGTGCCACGACGCCGCTCAAGACAATGAGCGCGATCAGGTTCGGGGCGGCCATCAAGCCATTCAAGGTGTCCGCGAGGTCCCATACGACCTCCAGCCCGCCGACTGCGCCGATGAAGATGAAAAGGAGAAAGATCACGCGGTAGGGGAGGGTCGAACTGCGCCCGAAGAGATAGTGAAAGCTCTGTTCTCCATAGAAACCCCAGGTGAGCATCGTGGTGTAGGAAAAGAGCACGAGTGCGACCAGCACGATCAGGCCACCGATACCGGGAAGGCCGCTGGAGAAGGCCTGGGTCGCCAGCTCTGCGCCGGTAACGCCTTCTTCCAAGGCGCCGCTGACCAGTATGACGAGGGCCGTCATGGTGCCGATGACGAGCGTATCGATCGCTACCTCCCACATGCCCCACAGCCCTTGGCCGCCGGGCGAATTGCGGGCCTGAGCGTGGGCGATGGAAGCAGAACCAAGTCCGGCCTCATTTGAAAAGATGCCGCGAGCGACGCCGTAGCGCACCGCCATCAAGACGCCTGCGCCCGCAAAGCCTCCAGCCGGTGCGGCCGGCGTGAACGCGTGGTGGAAGATAGACGCGAAAGCCGCGGGCACAGCCGCGAAGTTGACCGCCAGCAGCGTTAGGGACGCAAGAATGTAGAAGATCGCCATCGCGGGCACGATCCGCTCTGCGGTCACGGCAATGCGGGTGATGCCGCCAAGGGTTACGATCCCCACCAGCACCATAGCCACTCCGCCTGTCAGGAAGCTGGAGATGCCAAAGCCGGTTTCCAGCGCATGGGCCATGGTGTTGGCCTGGACCATGTTGCCGATCCCCAGCGAAGCGAAGCCCGCGAAAACCGCATAAAGCACGGCCAGCCACTTCCAGCCTACACCACGTTCAATGTAGTAGAAGGCGCCGCCCAGAACCTGACCGCTGGGCAATACCTGGCGATACTTCACGCCCAGTGCGGCTTCAGCGAACTTTGTAGCCATGCCGACCAGCGCCACTGCCCACATCCAGAAGATCGCGCCGGGCCCGCCGAGCGCGAGCGCGGTAGCGACACCCGCGATGTTGCCGACGCCAACAGTCGCCGCCATGGCGGAAGCGACAGCCTGAAGCGGGGAGATCGCGCCTTCCGTATCAGTCCCGCGACGGAAGGCCAGGCCGAACGAGCGGCGCCAGGCGAAACGCAGGTGGGTGAACTGGAAAAAGCCGAGCCTGATGGTGAGAAAGAGGCCGGTGCCCACCAGCAGGATCATGAAGGGCGGACCCCACACAAGATTGTTGAGCCAGTCGTTCCCAGCGAGGATGAGATCCATCAACCCTGTTGCCATTCCACACTGCCCCTTTAGCCCCGAAACCGTCAGTTAAGCAGATCTGCTCATTCGTGTGATCCTCAGGCGCGCGGTGCCCGCCTGCGGCACAACCTCGCGTCCCTGGGCTCCTTTCGGGAAGTGACTTCTTTGGATCGGACTGTGCCCGCCGAAGGAACCGGGAATGCCCGCGCTGGTTTTCGAATGAGGAACAGGCCGCGGAGCAGCCGATGCAGTTGGAAGAACATCTACGCGACGCCATTCGCGGGGAGTTGCAACGTCAGGCAGAGGCTTCCGGCGGCAAACTGACGGTCACTCCCCTGGAGGAGGCTGTACTTGAAGTTCAAGGGCCCGTTGATGTGGATGCCCTGACCATGGTGATCGCGGGGGCGCTTTCGGGCGGGCCTTAGCGGTAATCTTCAGTCTGCCACACGCTGGGGCCTAGAAACGATCGGAGCGATTGATGGCTGGTGCTTATATCTGGGTGCTCGCGGGCATCTTCATCGTTGTCCTTGGCGTTGCCATCGCTTTCGCGACCATTCGTTGGACGGAGTATCGCAAGCACAGGACCCTCAACGAAAAGCGGCAGACGGATGAAGCAACTCGGCAGGCTTTCAAGGAGCAGGGGCCAGACTGACCGCTTTTTTTTAGCGGAGAGTCTAGCCGTCTCGCCGGGTGTCTAAGCCTGTTAGCGTGTCTCAGCACAAAGACGCTGTGCTTTAGCCAAATCCTTGACGAAGGCTTCGTAGGCGCTCGCTCGCGCCTGCGCGTCTGCGACGCGCAACAATGAGGAAGGGTGAACCGTTATCACCAAGGCTGTCTCGTCTGGCAGCCGCTGCAACTGTCCCCGCACACTCGATATCTTGATTGTGCGACCGGTAAGCGCACGGGCCGCGGTCGCGCCCAATGCCACGATCAGCCGCGGCTGGACAAGCCCGCGCTCCTGCTCGAGCCACCAGTTGCACCGCTCGATTTCGTAAACATTGGGTTTGCTGTGCAGGCGGCGTTTGCCCCGCATCTGGGACTTGAAATGTTTGACCGCGTTGGTGACGAAGGTTTCCGCTCGCTCTATCCCAGCATCCTGTAACGCCCGGTCGAACAGCTTGCCGGCTGGCCCGACGAAGGGTCGACCGGCCTGATCTTCGCGGTCGCCGGGCTGCTCTCCAACGAAAAGGATCAGGGCGCGCCGCGGCCCTTCTCCGGGTACGACCTGGGTGGCGTGCTGGTAGAGCGGGCAACGGGTGCAGGCGGCTTCCGCCTTGGCAAGGGCTGTGAGACTGGAAGCCAGCGGCCCGTCCCGGTCGTCGGATAGGTCAGGTCGTGTACGGTCGGCCACGCTCGCTCACCCCCTCCAGGGTGTGGCGCGCCTCTCTCTCGCCGGCGAAGTCTGCCAGCGATACCATCCCGACGAGCCGCTTGTTCCGGTCGACTACCGGCAGGCGCCGCACCTTCAGTTGAGCCATGTTCTCGGCCACGCAATCGAGGTCCTCGTCTTCAAAGCAGTACCTGACCTCTGCTGTCATCACATCGCGAACGAGAGTCTCTGGCCCCTTGCCTTCCGCAACACCGCGGATGGTGATATCGCGGTCGGTGATCATGCCCACGAGGCGATCGTTCTCGCTGATGGGAACGACCCCGCTGTCCAGGCGACGCATCAAGTCCGCAACCGAGCCAAGTGTCGCGTCAGGCGCCGCAGTGCGAACTGCGGGGGTCATTACGTCCCTTATCTTCATGACAGAGCTTCCTTCTGCCAGTGATTGGGAAGAAGCCATGAAGTCGGCCTCATTGCACCCTCAACGGCGGCGCTGCTCCATCCGTTCCGAGGAATCGGCGGCCGCTTCTTGAGCAAGGCGCTTCCGGCGAGCTTGTCGGCCCAGCCCTCGGAACCAACCATCATGGCCGAGATTGATCGCAGGAGAACGCGCGATCGGCGGTACTTCGGCTTCCCCGATGATCTCCTCTGGGATCTGCTGCACGGACGCTAAAAGCGGAGGCCGGATGGCGAGCCCCCAACACCAGGTGCAAGCAGCCCATGTCGTCATTGTCGGTGCTGGCTTCGCGGGTCTCGAGGCGGCGAAGGCGCTAGGCAGAGCTGGCATCGATGTCACGCTGGTGGACCGCCAGAACCATCACCTTTTCCAACCCCTGCTTTATCAGGTCGCCACGGCTGCGCTCTCGGCGCCCGACATAGCCGAGCCAGTGCGCGCCATCTTGCGCCCTTATAGTTCTGTCAAGGTGCTGCTGGGCGAGGTGGTGGAGATCGACCCCCAGGCCCGCCGCCTGGTTTGCGGGCATGGAGCCGAGCTGCGGTACGACTACCTGCTGCTCGCGACCGGCGCGCGCACTGGCTATTTTGGCAAGGACCACTGGGCTGAGGTTGCGCCGGGCCTCAAGACGATTGAGGACGCCCGTTTGCTCCGTACGCGGCTGCTCTGGAACTTCGAACTCGCCGAACGTTGCGATGACGCTCGGGAGCGCGAGCGTCTGCTCACCATCGCCGTCATCGGCGGCGGACCGACGGGGGTGGAGGTCGCCGGGGCGGTCGCCGAACTCAGTCGTCATACACTGGTGCGGGATTTCCGCCGGATCCGGCCGGAGAAGGCGCGCATAGTCCTGATAGAAGGCGGGCCGCGCCTCTTGAACGGTTTCTCCGAAAAGCTGTCGGACTACGCGTTGAAGCGTCTGCAGCGGCTTGGCGTTACAGTTCGCCTGAACGAAATGGTCGAGGAGATCACAACAGATTCACTTTGGATCGATGGGGAGAACACGCCAGTCGGGCTCGTCGTTTGGGCGGCGGGCGTGGAGGCCTCGCCCCTGGGCAAGGGCCTTGGGGTCGACATCGACAAGACAGGGCGCTTGCCGGTCGACCACTGCCTGCAAGTGAAGGGCCTGACGAACGTCTTTGCGCTGGGCGACCTGGCACTTTGTCTCGATGGCGACGGTAGGCCGCTTCCCGGCCTGGCTCAGGTGGCGAAGCAGCAGGGTCGTCACCTGGGACAAGCGCTTGCGGCCTACATCCGTACCGGCAAGTCGATACCGCCCTTCGTGTATCACAGCCGCGGCAACACGGCGATCGTCGGGCGTCATGCGGCAGTCTACGAGACCGAGCGCTTTCGCTTAACCGGCTGGTTCGCCTGGATGCTCTGGGCGATCGTCCACGTCTACCTTCTGGCTGGGTTCCAGAACCGGGTCAGGGTCTCCTTCAACTGGCTTTGGCGCTACCTGACCTACGAGCGCGGCGCTCGCCTGATCTCCGGGCCCATGACACAGGCGCAAAAGCGCATGGAGGAGGCCCATGATGAGGGAGAGCCGACCTCGCCGCAGAGCGCAGGAGGGCGGGAGGCAAGGGAACGTCCCGGCGACCCCGCGACTTAGCGGGTAGAGGAGAAGCAGCATGGCGAACCCCCACGAGGGCAGGCGCAACAACCCTGCCCAAATTCGCGGTGACATCAGCCGCAACCAGGCCGACAAGCGGCCGGGATTTGATCCCGCTTCCGCGCCCCTGGAGACGGATTCGGAAGCGGGCGGCAACCCCTTGTCAGAAGAGGAGGTGGAGCTCTCCCGGGAGTCCCAGCGAGTCCACGACGCTGGGGAGAATCCGGAGTCGCTCAGCTATGGCTCCGCAATGCGACAGGTGGATCCTGCAGCCGCAGGAAGCCCGGCCAGCCCGACAGCAGGGCGCGGCAGGCTGTTCGCCGTGTTGGCTGTCGTAGCGGTCGGAATCCTGATCCTGCTCGCGCTGCTCTGATCTAGGTGGCGCGCGGGCTGTTCACTTACGCAGCAATGGAGGGAAGCATGGCGCAGAAAGCATCGGAACTGCTGCAGCGCTGGCCGGAAGAGTCGCGCGAGGCGGCGCAGCTCGTGGTGGATCAGTACGGCGAGCCCGATGAGATCACCGACTTCCAGATGGTCTGGCACAGGCCGGGCCCCTGGAAACGGATCGTAGCCAGCCGCACCTTCTACCCGCACGATTTCCCGACTCCGCACATCGATTCGGTCGAGTCCTTCATCGACTATCGCGTTCCCCCGGAAAAGGTATCCGAACTCGCGGCATTCGACGGCAGCGTTGTGGTGGAGCGAACCGCGGGCGAGGTATCGGCGCGCTGCCACGACGAACAGGCTAACGCCCTGGCGCTTAATCTCGTCCACGACATCGTGACCGGCGCCAAGAACGTGGAGGAAGCCCGGGCCTACTACGCCAAGGAATTTCTTGACTTTCGGCGTGGCCTGCCGACCCCCTACATGGAGAAGCTGCGCGTGCCGCCGCAAGGCGACCAGACCGCCGATCCCGACGAGCGTGTCCTTTCCGACGCCGATCTGGAGGCGGCGGTGCAGGAGGGCGAGCGGCGTGGCAAGCCGTGAGGGAGGTTAAAGGGTGACACTCTTCGCCGCTGTTGTTGCCATCTCCTTTCTATCGCTCGGTGCTCTCGCCAAGGCAGAGGGGCCGGCGGAGGGCGGAAAGATCATCGCCCAGGAACGCTGCGCTAACTGCCACGCCATTGGCCCCGAAGGCGAGAGCCCTCGTGAGGAGGCTCCCCCCTTCCGCCAGCTCCACTACCGCTACCCAGTCGAGCATCTGGCCGAAGCCTTGGCCGAGGGAATCGATGTCGGCCACGAAGCCATGCCCGAGTTCGTCCTCGAACCCCGCGAAATCGACGCCCTAATCGCCTACCTCAAGACGCTCGAGCCGGCGGAGTAGGGGCGCCGCTCCTGCGTCGAACCACTTTAGTGCCTCTTCGAGAACAACAA
>JAJUFM010000151.1 GCA_029265995.1 Rhodospirillaceae bacterium
CCGAGCCAACGGCCACCGAGCCAACTGCCACCGAAGAGCCGGGGGAGCCTGAGGCCCCAGGCGATCCCACTCCCGAAGAGGCGACGGAGGAAGCTAGACCCGCAGTTCCTGAGGAGGAAGACGCCGAAACCGCCGGCGCGCCAGTGGACGAGGAGATGGCTGCGACTACGCCGGAACCCGCCACAGAGCCTGCTGTAGCAGGGTTGCCCGAGGTAGCCGAAGAGGATGAAGTGCCTGACCCGCCGGCTGCGCTGGGTGAGGGCGAAGAGGCGCTGGTCGAGCAGCCGCCGGCAGAAGATCTGATTGATATGGACAGTCTTGGCGCCGGACAGCGCTACGGGGAAGAGGGCGCGGTGCGTGTGGTACTCCTCGCCACGGCGGACTCCTGGGTACAGGTGCGCGGGACCGGCGACGAACTCCTGTTCACCCGGGTGCTGCGACCAGGCGATACCTATCGCGTGCCTGATCGCCCGGGCCTGACGCTGCTGACCGGCAATGCGGGCGGGCTCGACATTGTGGTTGAGGGGGTACGGCTGCCGCAACTGGGCCCCAACGGCGCGGTGCGACGGGATATCCCGCTAGAACCCGACGCATTGCGCAACTGGGCTGGAGGTTAGGAGGTTGAGGCTATGCCGCCGCCGCTCCGGCATAGAGACTGACGATCAACAAGACAGCCTTTCGCCTGGAAGGCGACCTTGAAGTCTGGCAGGCCAAAGGGCAATCTGCCTACTCGTTCCACTTTTTATTTGTTGAAGCAGCAGGGAGCCGGCCATGAGCGTTCGGCCCTATCGCGACATCCAGCGACGGCGCTCGCGCCAGATCCATGTTGGCGACGTGGCGGTTGGTGGGGATGCACCCATTTCGGTGCAGTCCATGACCAACACACCCACTCACGATGTTCGCGCGACGATCGAGCAAGTACAAGCGATTGCCGCGGCCGGTGGCGATATCGTGCGCATCTCCTGCCCGGACGAAGCCTCCACCGCCGCCTTGCGCGAGATCGTGAAGGAATCGCCCATCCCGGTCGTGGCCGATATCCATTTTCACTACAAGCGTGGGATTGAGGCGGCGGCAGCAGGCGCTGCCTGCCTCAGGATCAATCCGGGCAACATCGGTAGCCGCGAGCGCGTGCGGGAAGTGGTGAAAGCGGCCCGGGATCACGGTTGCTCGATGCGAATCGGCGTCAATGCGGGTTCACTCGAGCGCAATCTGCTGGAGCGCTTTGGCGAACCGTGCCCCGAAGCGATGGTGGAGAGCGCGCTCAACCACATCAAGCATCTTCAGGACGAAGACTTTCACGAGTTCAAGATTTCGGTGAAGGCCTCCGACGTCTTCCTTGCGGTGGCTGCCTATCAGGGGCTGGCGGAGGTGACGGACGCCCCCCTGCATATTGGCATTACGGAGGCCGGCGGCCTGCGGAGCGGCGTGGTGAAGTCTTCAATCGGCCTCGGCATGCTCCTCTGGTCGGGAATTGGCGATACGATCCGCGTTTCGCTTTCTGCGGATCCTGTCGAGGAGATTCGGGTCGGATTTGAGATGTTGAAGGCCCTCGGTCTGCGCCATCGCGGGGTCAACGTCATTTCCTGCCCATCCTGCGCCAGGCAGCAGTTCGATGTTATCCGCACCGTAGAGGCGCTGGAGAAGCGGCTGGAGCACATTACGACGCCGATGACGGTTTCCGTGATCGGTTGCGTCGTCAACGGTCCGGGCGAAGCGACGATGACTGATGTCGGCTTTACCGGCGGCGGGCGGGGAACCCATCAGGTTTACCTGGCCGGGGTGCCCCATCACCGGATGAAGGACGAGGACATCGTCGAGCATTTGGCGCGGCTGGTCGAGGATAAGGCAGCGGAGATCGAGGCTGCCAAAGAGGTGGCGACGGCAGCCGCCGAGTAACCGAGCCAGCAAATAGCAAGAAGAAAGTAGAATAAGCGTGTCCAGCCTGCAGCCCGTTCGGGGAACCCATGACCTTCTGCCCGAGGAAATGCGCCGCCACCGGACTGTGATCGAGCGCGCGCGCGACTTGGCAGAGCGCTATGGCTATCTGGAAATGGCCACTCCTATTTTCGAGTTCACCGAGGTGTTTCAGCGAACGCTGGGCGATACCTCCGATGTCGTCACCAAGGAGATGTATACCTTCTCTATGAAGGACGGCGAGGAGATTACCCTGCGCCCCGAAAATACCGCCGGGGTGGCTCGCGCCTTCATGACCCACGGTCTACAGCAGTCCCTACCGGTAAAGTTCTTCTATGCCGGCCCCATGTTTCGCCACGAGCGTCCCCAGAAAGGTCGCCAACGACAGTTTCATCAGATCGGCATCGAGCTTCTGGGTGTGGCGGATCCGCTGGGGGACATCGAAGTCATCGCGCTGGGCCAGCACATTCTCGAAGCGGTCGGCGTGGCTGACCGCACCACCCTTGAGCTCAACACCCTGGGGGATCCGGAAAGCCGCCAGAGCTATCGCGCTGCGCTAGTGTCCTACTTCTCCGATCATCGTGAACGCCTCAGTGCGGATAGCCGGGACCGCCTCGAACGCAATCCGCTCCGGATCCTGGACAGCAAGGACGAGGGAGATCGCGAGCTGATCGCGCAAGCGCCGGTCTTCGAGGACTATCTGAACCAGGCGAGCCGCGACTTTTTCGGTGCGGTTTGCGAGGGACTGGAAGCGATTGGGATTTCCTACAAGCTCAACAATCGCCTCGTGCGCGGGCTGGATTACTATAGCCACACGGCCTTTGAATTCACCACTGACGCGCTGGGGGCTCAGGGAACTGTGATGGGCGGCGGCCGCTACGATGGCTTGATCACCACCATGGGAGGGCCTGCTACTCCAGGGGTCGGATGGGCAGCCGGCATAGAGCGCCTTGCCCTGCTGCTGGCCGATCCCCCGCCAGCCCCGCGGCCGATCGCCGTCGTGCCGGTTGGCGCAGAGGCCGAACGCGAGGCCCTGCTTCTCACTCAGCGTCTGCGGCGCGAAGGCTTCCTCGTCGAACTGGGGTATAGCGGCAACGTGAAGAAGCGCATGCGTCGGGCGAATGCTGTGGGAGCTCGCTACGCCCTCCTGCTTGGCGAAGAGGAGCTGGCGCAGGGAGTGGCCAGCCTTCGTGATCTCGATAGCGGTGAGCAGGAGAGCGTTTCACTGGATGCGCTGATTGATCGCCTCCGGCGTCCGGCTTAGCCCGAGGGGGGGCCGGCGGTGGCGGAACCGCGCCAGAAGCTGCTGACCGTTGGCGTCAACTACCGAAGTGCCGGGGTTCTGCTGCGCGAAGCCCTCTTCGTTGAAGAGGAGCGTTTACCGGAACGTCTGGCGGAACTGCGAGACCTCGCGCTCTCAGAGAGCCTCCTCCTGACTACCTGCGACCGGGTCGAGGTGCTCGCGGTCACCGACAGGCCCAACGAAGCGGCTGCCAAACTCAAGGGCCTGATTGCCCGCTGGGCAGCGACCGATGTGGAAACCCTGGAGGGGCAGAGCTATCAGCTTGTCGAAGAGGATGCCCTGCGCCATCTCTTCGCAGTAGCAGCCTCTCTGGACAGCCAGGTAATTGGTGAGCCTCAGGTTCTGGGCCAGCTCAAGGAGAGCCATCGCCTGGCCCTCGCGCTGGGAATGGTGGGGAGTTTCCTGGAGAGCCGACTCCAGGCGGCCTATACCGTGGCCAAGCGTGTTCGCAGTGAAACCACCTTAGCGGAGCGCCCGGTAACCCTGGCGGCATCGGCACTGCGCGTGGCGCGCGACCTGCATGGGGACCTTAGTGATTGTCGCCTGCTCGTGCTTGGCCTTGCGGAGATGAGCGAGCTCTTGGCCGAAGAGTTTCGCGCAGCCTCGATCGGAGAGCTTTCCATTTCCCACCGTTCCGACCGTCGCGCGGAAGCCGCCGCGCGCCGATTGCGGGCTCACATGCGTCCATGGTCCGAGTGGCAAAGCGCCCTGGCGCAAGCCGATGTAGTGGTGAGTGGCTTGGGCAATGGGCAGCTGCTGCTCGATGCGACTCTGGTGGAGCGGGCCTTGCGGGAGCGTCGGCGGCGTCCGATCTTTTTGATCGACGCCGCCGTCCCCAAAGACATCGATCCGGCCGTTGAGGCGCTGGATGGCGCTTTCGTCTACACCCTGGATGATTTGGAGCGCGTGGCGGCGGATGGACGGCGAAGCCGCGAGGCGGCCTCTATTGAAGCCTGGCGGATTATTGGGGCGGAGCTAGACGCTTTTCGCAAAGCGCACCTTGCGCGCGATGCCGCTCCTGTCGTAGCTGACCTGCGTGCCCATGCCGAAAGGATCCGGCAGGAGGTGCTCGCGGAAAAGCCGGATGACGCGGACGCGGCGACGCGTTTGCTGCTGGCACGTCTGCTTCACGAGCCGTCGGAGGCGCTGCGTCACGCTGCGGCAGAGGATCCCGGCAACCGGACGCTCTTCGAGCGGCTGTTGCGCCGTCTGTTTCGTCTGGACGGGATTTCGACCGCACCTACGGAACGACGGAGCGGCCGTACAGAGAGAGAGGATAAAAGGTGAAGCTGCAACAGAGCCTGGAGCAGGTGGTGGCCCGTTGGCGCGAGCTCTCCGCGCTGCTCAATGATCACCCTGAACCCGGCTCCCCTGCCTTTACGGAGATGCTGCGGGAGCATCACGATCTGCAGCCCTTGGTCGAGCGGGTTGAAGCCCTGCAAGCCAAGCAGCGCGAGCTGGAGGATCTGGACGCCTTGCGGAGCGACCCGGAGGCCGATCGTGAGATGCGGGCGCTGGCTGAGGAGGAATACTACACGCTGCGCGAGCAGCTCCCGGCGCTGGAGCATGAAGTTACCCTGCTTCTATTGCCCAAGGATGAAGCGGATTCCCGCAACGCCATTCTTGAGGTGCGTGCCGGAACCGGTGGAGAGGAGGCAGCGCTTTTTGCCGCCGAGCTCTTCCGGATGTACCAGCGCTACGCCCAGGAAAGGGGATGGCGCTTCGAATTGCTCGACTACACGGAAACTGAAATTGGTGGGCTTAAGGAAGCGAGCGCGTCGATCAGTGGTCGGGACGTCTTCAGCCGCCTGAAATTCGAATCCGGTGTTCACCGGGTCCAGCGCGTCCCTGTGACCGAGTCAGGAGGGCGCATCCACACCTCAGCCGCCACCGTGGCCGTGCTACCGGAAGCGGAAGAGGTGGATATCCAGATCGAAGAGAAGGATCTGCGGGTCGATACCTTCCGCTCTCAAGGAGCGGGCGGGCAGCACGTCAACACGACCGACTCGGCGATCCGTATCACCCATCTGCCCACGGGAATTGTCGTGCAGTGCCAGGATGAAAAATCTCAGCACAAGAACCGGGTCAAGGCGATGAAGGTGCTGCGCGCTCGCCTTTATGACGAGAAGCGTCGGCAGCAGGAGGAGGAACTGGCCTCTTCGCGCCGCCAGCAGGTCGGATCCGGCGACCGCTCGGAGCGGATCAGGACCTACAATTTTCCACAAGGGCGTGTGACCGATCATCGGATCAATCTGACCCTCTACAAGCTCGACAAGGTGCTGACGGGAGAGGCTCTGGATGAGATCGTCGATGCGCTCATCTCTGAGGATCAGGCGGCGCGTCTGGCGGCCATGCAGTGACCACCTTCGGAGAGGCGATAGCGCGGGCTGAGCGACGACTTAGCGGCGCTGGGGTACCGGAACCGCGACGGGATGCCCGCCTGCTGCTGGCAGACCTTCTGGAGTGTGACGTCGCGACCATCATAGCCTGGCCGGAGCGCAGCCTGAGTACCGAGGCCGAGGCTGCATTCGAGCAGCGGGTAGACCGGCGACTCCGCCGAGAGCCTGTCTCGCGGATACTGGAGCGCCGCGAGTTTTGGTCGCTCCCTTTTGTCGTCAGCC
>JAJUFM010000162.1 GCA_029265995.1 Rhodospirillaceae bacterium
GACAGGGGCGCCCGGCGCAACGGCCGCTTGGCCCTGGCACTGGTCGGCGTCTTCTTCGCGATGGTCGGCGTCTCCTTCGCCGCCGTGCCTCTTTACGATCTTTTCTGCCGCGTGACGGGCATCGCCGGCACCACTCAGGTCTCCGACGCGGCGCCAGGGGTGGTTGGAGAGGAAACGATCACGATCCGCTTCAATGCCGACGTCAATCAGCGCTTGCCGTGGCAGTTCGAGCCGGAGCGACGTTCGATGGAGGTGCGGATCGGCGAGCCCAACCTGGTCCACTACCACGCGAAGAACCTGGCCTCACGCCCGACGGTCGGAACCGCCGTCTACAACGTGAGCCCCTTCAAGGCCGGCTCTTACTTCCACAAGGTCCAGTGCTTCTGCTTCGACGAGCAGAAGCTGGAGGGCGGCGAGGAAATGGCCATGGGAGTCAGCTTCTACGTCGACCCGGCAATTCTGGATGATCCCCGGTTCCGGGACATGCATACGATCACGCTGTCCTACACCTTCTTCCGCGACCTGGACGACTGGGAGGCGGAGCAGGAAGAACAGCAATTGAGCGAAACGGCGCCGGCGGTGTCCGGCTACAGGCAGGAGCAGAGAGCGGCCCGTTAAGCCGCGCCTGGGGGAAGAGAAAAATGAGCGACGCACACGCGAAACCAGAACATCCCTACCATCTAGTCGATCCCAGCCCCTGGCCGTTGATCGGGGCCTTTTCGGGCGGCTTCCTTGCCACCGGCATGGTGGTCTTCATGCACACCCCCACCAACTGGATGCTGTTCGCCGGCATCTTCCTGGTGCTGCTGACGATGTTCGGGTGGTGGCGCCAGGTGGTCCGCGAGGCCACGCACGAGGGGCATCATACCCCGGTAGTCCAGATCGGCCTGCGCTACGGCATGCTGCTGTTCATCGCCTCGGAGGTGATGTTCTTTGCCGCCTTCTTCTGGGCCTACTTCAACGTCGCGCTCTTCCCGGACGATCCGATGCACTTCGAGCGCACGGCGGCCATCGGCGGCGTCTGGCCCCCGGTCGACGTGCTGCCCTTCGATCCCTTCGATCTGCCGTTCCTCAACACCATGATCCTGCTGCTCTCCGGCTGTACGGTCACCTGGGCGCACCATGCGCTGCGCCAGGGGGATCGCCAGGGCCTGCTGCAGGGGTTGGGCTTGACGGTTCTGCTGGGGGTGCTCTTCAGCTCCCTCCAGGCTTACGAGTACTCCCACGCCGCCTTCGGGTTCCGGGAGGGCATCTATTCGACCACCTTCTATATGCTGACCGGTTTCCACGGCTTCCACGTGCTGGTCGGGACCATTTTCCTGGCGGTCTGCTGGTTGCGCGCCTATGCGGGTCACTTCAAACCAAACCACCATTTCGGCTTCGAGGCGGCGGCCTGGTACTGGCACTTCGTCGACGTGGTCTGGCTGTTCCTCTTCGTTGCCATCTACTGGTACGGCTCTTGAGCCTTGCATGAGTGACAGCTGCGTTATCGCCGGCCTTCCCCTCGGGAAGGCCGGTGTGCCTTTGAGCCGGGAGTGGCCAATGATGAGGAACTGTCCCGATGGATAAGCCCGGGGTGCCGCCGCAGGTCTCCCCGCTGGCGGCCGGACTTGGCTGCCGCTGCCCGCGCTGTGGCCAGGGAAAACTCTTCGAGAGCTTCCTGACAGTGGCGGACCGCTGTGAGGTCTGCGGCTGTGATCTGCAGGAAGCCAACAGCGGCGATGGCCCGGCGGTCTTCCTTATCTTCCTGCTCGGTGGCCTGGTCGTTCCCCTCATGCTGCTGTTGGACGCCTGGCTGGGGCTGCCGCTCTGGGGGCACGCGCTGGTTGGCGGCGTCTTCATCTTGGGCGGGGCGCTGGCGCTTTTGCGACCGCTCAAGGCGACGGTTGTCGCTTTGCACTATCGCAACAAGGTCAGCGACCGCGACGCCCGCAAGGGCGTCTAGCGGGCGGCAGACGGCGCCTATGGGGTTTCGGCCGCGGCTTCTTCCCACGCTCATCCTGCTGCCGCTGCTCGCAGCCCTGCTGGCGCTGGGCTCCTGGCAGCTCGATCGCCGGGAATGGAAGCACGAGCTGATCGCCACCCTGGAAGAGCGGGAAGCCGCCCCCCCGATCGCGCTGCCGGAGCGCCTCGAGCCGGAGCGGCTGGAGTTCAGGCGTGTCGAGCTGACCGGTGAGCTGCTGCACGAGCGCGAGCTCTACTGGGCAGCGCGCACCCGTGACGGGGTAAGTGGCTACCATGTCCTGACACCGATGCGCCTGGCGGATGGGCGAGAGGTCATTCTCGACCGCGGCTGGCTGCCGCCAGAGCTCCTCGAGCGGGACAGCCGTTCGGCGGCCCTGCCGCAAGGGGAGGTGACGCTTGTCGCTTCCGCGCGCCAGGGGGGCTGGGGCGGACCATCCTGGGCCAGTTGGCTGCGGCCGGTGAATGCGCCCGAGAACAACCGCTGGCTTTGGCCGGATCTTGACGCCATGGCTCAGGCGGCGAGGCTGGAGCGGCCCGTGACTTCCCTCTACTTCCTGGTCGAGCCGGGCGAGCTGCCCTCACCGCCGGAGGCCGTTGGGGGGCGCGTGGAGCTGAAGGACGATCACCTGCAGTATGCGCTCTTCTGGTTCTCCATGGCCGGCGCGCTCATTCTGATCTATGTCCTGTTTCACCGGCGGTCGCGGCGAGACCGGCCTTCTGAATGATTTTCATCAGCTCGAGCGGTTGCGCCTTCAGCAGGTTGGTTTCGATATCGTAGCGGTCGCCGTTGGTTAGCTCGATGCGGATGCCGCGGCTAAGGATGCGCCGCTTGATGGTTGCCTCCTGCACGTCTTCCCAGCGAACCCCCTCTGGTCCCTTGCGCCGGTCGATCAGGCCGTCTTTGGCGATGATGACGATCGGCCCCTTCAGGCGCAGCTCGCTTCCCACCATGATCATCGCCAGTCCGGGAATGATGATCAGCATGAAGACGACGCCCCATTCCACCTCGAAGCCGCTTTGAACAATGCGCAGCAGGCCGAGCAGGACGAGCACCCCAAGCATGAACATGAAGGACCAGGTTTTGCGGTGATCGTAGGGGAAGGAAGCGAGGGGATTGTCGAGTCGGGGTTTCATTCAGCCTTGGCCCTGGTCATCTTCTGAAAAAGACTTCTTTGTGTGAGGAAAGTTATAGTCCATGTCCGCCTATCAGCTTCTGCAGGATCGCTTCAAGCGAATTGGCGCGCTTTCCGGCGCCCAGTCGATGCTCTATTGGGACATGGCGACCATGATGCCCCCGGGCGGGGCGGAGGCGCGGGCCGAGCAGCTGGCCGTGCTGCAGGTGCTTCAGCACGAGTTCTTGGTGGCCCCGGAGGTAGAAGAGCAGCTGGCGCTGGCCGAGGCCGAGGCGGAGCTGAGGCCGTGGGAGCGGGCCAACCTCCGCGAAATGCGCCGCCTTCATGCAGAAGCCGCTGCGGTCCCGGGCCGGCTGGTCGAGGCCTTGGCTAAGGCTTGCCGTCGCTGCGAGATGCAGTGGCGCCAGGCGCGGCAGCAAAGCGACTTCGCCGCCGTCGCCCCGGCGCTGGCCGAGGTCATTGCCCTGGTGCGGGAGGCCGCCGCCGCACGGGGCGAAGCCCAGGGCCTCTCGCCCTACGACGCCCTGCTCAACCAGTATCAGCCGGGGTTGCGGGCGGCGCGAGTAGAGGCGCTGTTTGCGCCTCTGCGCGCAGCCCTGCCGGAGCTCATCGAGGCGGCCCTGGGGCAGCAGGCAGCAGAGCCCACGCCGCAGCGCCCGCAGGTGCCCTTTCCCCTGGATCGGCAGGAGTCCCTGGCCCGCCGAGTGATGCAGCAGCTCGGCTTTCCCTTCGACCAGGGGCGCCTCGACACCTCCATGCATCCCTTCTCGGGTGGAACCCCGGACGACTTGCGCATCACCACCCGTTGGGACCAGGCGGATTACAGCTCCGCGCTCATGGGCGTGATCCATGAGACGGGCCATGCGCTCTACGAAGCCGGGCTGCCGGCGGCCTGGCGGCTTCAGCCCGTCGGCTTGGCTCGTGGCATGGCAGTGCACGAAAGTCAGTCATTGCTGCTGGAGATGCAGGTTTGCCGTAGCCCGGCCTTCCTCAGCTTCCTCGCGCCGCTGCTGGCGGAGACCTTCGGTTCGGATCCCGCCTGGGATGCCGGAAATCTCTTCCGCCTCGCCACGCGGGTCGAGCGCGGCCATATCCGCGTCGATGCGGATGAGGTGACCTATCCTGCCCATGTGCTGCTGCGCTATGGCCTGGAGCCGGCGCTTTTGTCGGGGGATCTGCCGGTCGCCGAGTTGCCCGCGGCCTGGGCCGAGGCGGCCCGCGAATTGCTCGGGGTGGAGCCGCCCGACGATCGCCACGGCTGCCTGCAGGACATCCACTGGTACGACGGCGCTTTTGGCTACTTCCCAACCTATACCCTGGGCGCCATGGCGGCCGCTCAGCTCTACCGGGCGGCGTTGGCGGCACAGCCGGAGATCGCCGAGGATATTGCCCGCGGCGACCTCAGCCGCCTGCTCGGCTGGCTGCGCGCCGAGGTGCATGGGCAAGGGAGCTTGCTGGAGTGGGAAGCCTTGATCGAGCAGGCCAGCGGCCGGCCTCTGGACTCGGCGATCTACCTTCAGCACCTGCGCGCAAGGTATTTGGAATCTTAGACCGGATCCCGTTTGATCTGAACCACTTTGGGGTTCAGTCAAACGCGTGAATCCGGTCTACATCAAATAGATAGAGCAGATTCACGCACCAAATCGGATCACTTCGTGAACCTGATTTGACTCGATCTGCTCTAGGAGCTCTGCC
>JAJUFM010000057.1 GCA_029265995.1 Rhodospirillaceae bacterium
AATCCGCGCCGCAGCGTCTTCGTAAGAGAGAACGACGTTCAAGGGTGGGTTGCGCTCCGGGATGGCCGCCCCGTTGGCCGCATCCTGGCGGTGCTTAATCGGGCCCACCTGGCCAAGCACAAGGATGCAACCGGGCAGTTTGGCTTCCTGGAGGGAATTGACGAGCCGGCGGTCTTTGCCGCTCTGACCGAAAGGGCACAGGATTGGCTGCGTGAACGCGGGCTGCAGCGCATGCAAGGCCCCTTCAGCGCCTCGATCAATCATGAAGCCGGACTGCTGGTCGAGGGGTTTGACCAGCCGCCAATGATGCGTACCAATCACGCCCAACCCTGGTATGCCCGACACCTGGAGAGTTTGGGTTTCACAGGGGCGGTGGACCTCTACGCCTACCTGTGCCGACCGGCCGCCAGCCGCTATCCGGAGCGGGCCACGGCGGCTCTTACCCGCTGGCACGGCCGTGATCGCCTGCGAATCGTCAGCATGTCGCGTCGGCACTTCCAGCAGGATATGGCAATCGTGAACGAGGTGTATAATGACGCCTGGGCGGACAACTGGAATGCGATCCCTGTCGGCGCGGCGGAGGCGAGCCTGATCGCCCGCGCGGTACGGCCGCTGCTCCGGCTTGACTGGGTCACCCTTGCCTATTGGGACGAGGAACCCGTCGCCGTCGTGTCCCAAGTGCCGAACATCAACGAAGCCACCGCAGACCTTCAGGGCAAGCTATTGCCGCTGGGGTGGGCGAAGCTCTTGTGGCGCCTGAAGGTGCGCGGCCTGAAAAGCAGCCGCATCCCGATGATCGGCTTGCGCCGCCGCTGGCGCGGCACGCGTGTCGGCGGTATGGCCGTGGCCGCCTTGATGGCTCGGGCCATCGACAACGCTCAGCGGGCGGGGATCGAGAGGCTGGAGATATCTTGGATGCTGGCGCACAACCAGCAAGTGTTAAACCTTTGTGAAGGGCTGCCCGCCTCGCACTACAAAACTTTTCGTATTTATGAAAAGCATCTATGCTAGCCAGTCACCTGTAGTTGTATGACAACTGGCAAGCGTCCTGCATCAGCCGCGCGTTGAAGAAAAGGCCATGGGCAGGATGATCTGGGGCCCTTTCGCGCGATATGCGCCTGATTTGAGATAAATGCACCCGCCTGATGTAGAAGAACGCCGATGCCTCTTGTTTCCCTTTCACAGATCACCTCGCCGCTTGTGCTCCAAGCTCATGACTATTGGCAGGGCAAACGCCGTGATGGGCTTCTTCCTTCCAGAGCCAATATCGATCCGGCCGAAATCCCCCGTTTGCTTCCCAATGTCTTGCTAAGTGAGATCAGCCTCTCGCCGTTTGAGGTTCGCTACCGCCTCATGGGTACGGAAGCAGCCGCCATGAATAATCTCGACCTCACCGGCAAAACGCTTCACTTCGGTATCCCGACCACTCGATGGCAGCACTATTGGGCGAAAGCCTACTTGCAATCGGCTACAGAGAAGGAGCCGGTGTTCGGCATCGACAGCTACGAGTACCGTGACCGCGGCTATCTCCGCTTTGAGTGGTGCCTGCTGCCGCTGGCCAGCGATGGGCGAAGCGTCGACCGCTTCTTCGAGATCGAGGCCTATCCACAGAACGCGCAGGCGCGCGAGGGGCTACAATCCAACTGCCAAGCGACAGCGGCTGGGGTGGAGAAGACTCTCCTTTAGACCACGCCTCTCACCGCACGACGTCTACGCCTATTGCGCCGCCACGCCATGGCTGCTGGCGAGCTGGCGGGAGACGAGGCGGGCATAGAGGCCGCCGCGGGCGAGCAATTCCTCGTGGGGCCCCACCTCCACAACACGTCCCTGCTCCAGGACCACGATGCAGTCGGCATCACGCACGGTCGACAGTCGGTGGGCAATGACCAGCGTAGTTCGCGATGCCTGCAGCCGCTCCAAGGCCGTGTGAATCGCCTGCTCGTTCACGGCATCCAGATGAGAGGTCGCCTCGTCCAGGATCAGGACAGGAGCATCCTTGAGGAAGGCCCGGGCAATGGCCACGCGCTGGCGCTGACCGCCCGAAAGGCTCGTACCGCGTTCTCCAACCGGTGACTCCAGGCCGTCCGGCAAAGCCTCCAGCAGGTCCCCGAGAGAGGCCTCCTCAACCACCCGCTCCACCTCCGCGTCTCCGGCATCCGGTCGCGCGATCAGGATGTTGTTTCGCAGCGTGTCGTTGAAAAGGTAGGTATCCTGGGCGACCAGGGCCACGTTGCGCCGCAAGTCATCCAGGCGGTAACGAGGAAGTTTGCTGCCGTTCAGCAGGATACGTCCTTCCTGCGGATCCCAGAAGCGCATGAGCAACTGCGCGACAGTGGTTTTTCCGGCACCCGAAGGGCCCACCAAGGCGACCTTGCTGCCGGCGGGGATGTCGAAGGAGACCTGGTTCAGGGCCGGACGCCGGGTTCCGGGATAGAAAAAGGTTACCTGCTCCACCGCCAGCGCCGCCGGCCCGGCAGCCGGCGCGACGCCAGGCCCATCGACCACCGGTACCGGTTCTTCCATGAGCGCGTAGATCCGGCGCGTCGCCCCAAGCGTATCCGCCAGCTGGCGTCCGACCTGCGCGATCTCCGAGACCGGCAGGAAGGCCGCCATGGCAAGGATGGCCAGCAGCGGCAGGAGCCCTGCATCGAGCGATCCCTGAGCGGCCAGGGCGGCGCCGGTAACCACCACCGCCAGGCCGCCCAGGCCGGTGAAGACCTCCAGCGACGACTGCTGCAGCGTCAACTCTCCAAAGAAGGGCAGTCGCAGGCGGATGTAGGCCTCGGACAGCTCATCCAGCTTTTCGCCGCGCGCCTCCTCCTGCTGGAAGGTGACGATCTCCCCCAGGCCCTGAACGGAGTCGACGGCAAAGGCGGAAAGCTCGCCGGCCGCCTCTCGTGCCCGCGAGCCCAGGCGATCCACCTTCTTGCGCAGCAGGAAGGGACTGAATGCGGCAGCGAGCAGGAAGGGGAGCAGCGCAAGGGCGATCCAGGGACTTGCGGCCCCCAGGACGCCAAGCACGAGCAGCGGCACGAGCACGGCCACGAAGGCGGGGGCGACGGTGTGAGCGAAGAAGTACTCGACCAGTTCGATGTCGTGGGTGGCAAGCGCAGTCAGGTCTCCGCTGCGTCGCCGAACCAGATAGGCGGGCGCCAGCTCGTCCAGCTTGCGGAACACCGCGACGCGCATTTCCGCCAGCAGCCGGAAGGCCATGTCGTGGGCGATCCAGGACTCCAGCCAATGGAGAATGCCGGCGAGCGGCGCCACGACGACCAGGGCCAGCAGCAGCCAGCCGTAGGAGTCGCCGTTTTTCAGGGCGAGCACGATCAAGGCACTGACCACTCCCACGCCGATGAATGCCAGCACTCGGCTGACCCCAAACAGGAAGGTCGCCACGAGCCGCCCCTTCCAGGGCATGATCAGCTGCATGAGCTTGCCGACCAGCTGGTACCAGCTCAGTCCCTGAGCCTTCAGGATGCCTTCGGTGGGAGGTGCTGCCTCCAGGTCCTGCACGAGGGGCAAGCCCTCCTCCGCCTCCCTTTCCGGCCGCTCGTCGAGCAACACCTCCGCTTCGGCCTCGCGCGCCTGCTGAGCCATAAGGCCGGCATAGATGCCCCCCAGCTGCATCAACTCGGCGTGCGGCCCGCTTTCCACCACCCGGCCGCCATCGAGCACCAGGATACGATCGCAGTCGATGACGCTGGACAGACGATGGGCCAGGATCAGCGTGGTGCGCCCGCGCATTAGGCGATCCAGCGCCTGCTGGATGAGGGCTTCGTTCTCCGCGTCCACCGCGGAGAGAGCCTCGTCGAGCACGAGGATGGGAGAATCGCGGAGCAGTGCCCGGGCGATTGCTACGCGCTGCCGCTGACCGCCGGACAGCTTGATCCCCTTTTCACCCACCAGCGTAGCGTAGCCCTCTGGCAGGCTGGTGACGAAGTCGTGAATGTTGGCAGCTCGTGCCGCCGCTTCCAGCTCCTCCTGTGAGGCAGCCGGACAACCCATGCGGATGTTCTCTTCGATGGTGCCGTGGAACAGGAAGGCATCCTGGCTGACCACGGAGATCATCGAACGGATCTGATCGAAGGAGAGCGTGCGCAGGTCCCTGCCACCGAGAAGCACCCGGCCCTGCTGCGGATCGTAGAAGCGCAGCAACAGGCGGACGATCGAGGACTTGCCACCGCCGGAGGGGCCGACCAGCCCCACGCGCTCGCCGGCAGCAATCGTGAAATCCAGGCCCTGGTGGATCACCCGGCGGGTCCCGGGATAGCTGAAGGTAACCCCTTCAAAGTGGACCGAGGGCTCGAGGGTCGCAACAGGCGCGGGCGCTGCGTCCTCCACCTCCGGTTCTTCATCGAAGATCTTGTAGATCCCCTGGGCCGCCGACATTCCGACCATTCCCTGATGGAGTACCGAGCGCAGTTCGCGCATCGGCCGGAAGATCTCCACCCCCAGCATCAGGATGATGAGCAGGCCTGTCAGTTCGAGTGCGCCGGCTTCGACGCGCCACGCGCCCAGAGCGAGAGCGGCCGCTGCGCCACAGGCGATCGAGGTATCGGTAATCCCCCGCCCCAGTACGTTGCCGCCCAATACCCACATGGTCCGCTCAAAGAGATCGCGCGCCTGGACCGAGAGGCGCTCCGCACGCGTCTTGCTTTGACCGAAGGCCTTGAGGGTGGCGAGGCCTTGAATGGCATCCAGGAATTCAGCTGCGAAGGCCGAGTAGGCCTTCTGAAGTTCACGCGAACTTTCGGCATCGCGCTTGTGCCAGAGCGAAGGCGCGAAGAGCGCAATGAGGGCGAAAACGAGCATGACACCGGCAACCGGAAGGTCGATGAAGGCCATGCCGATGAAGATCAGGACGGGGGTCAGCAGGGCGATCAAGAACTGCGGCAGATACTGGCCGAAGTAGGTCTCCAGTTGCTCCACCCCATCGATCAGCGAAGAAATCAGCGCGCCGGAGCGCTGGCGACCGATGGCGCCGGGGCCTAGCGCGGCGATGCGGTCATAGATCGCCCGGCGCAGCCGCTTCTGCACCCGCGCCGCCGTCTCGTGGGCGACCATCACCCGGCAGTGCTCGAAGACGCCGCGCAGGACCATGACCAGGGTGATGAGCGCGATCGGTAGCGCGAGGTTGGCAACCTCTTCCCCGGCGAAAACCTTGCCGATCAGCCAGCCGAGCAACCCCAGTCGCACCACGCCGAATCCAACCGCCAGCAGGCCGATCAGCACCGCCCACCCGATTCTCAGGCGCAGACCCTTGGTGAAGATCCACAAGCGCGGCTCGAAATGCATGCTTCAATTCCTCGTCCCACTACCGCCGCCACTATAAGCCCCTTCATGGATTTCGCCATTTCGCCGTCTCGGGTAGCCTGCTGCTGAAGTCATGCCTGCCGGAATTTGCGAAGGGGAAGCGAAGTACATGAGCGGAAGCACTGCCATTATCGGAAGTGGCCTGATCGGCCGCGCCTGGGCCATTGCCTTTGCCCGCGCTGGCTGGAGTGTGCGCCTTTGGGATCCGGCGGCGCAGGCTGCCGCCGAGGCGCAAGGGCTTGTCGCCGCGCTGCTTGAAGACCTGGCGGCAAACGACATGCTCCGGGGCCAAAAGGTAGAAGAGGTGCTGGGACGCATTTCCACAGCCCCCACCCTGTCCCAGGCTTTGGATGGCGTGGACTGGGTACAGGAGAATGCGCCGGAAAAGCTGGAGGTGAAGCGCGCGCTCTGGCAGGAGATGGAGCCACTGGCGCCTGCGGAAGCGGTCCTCGCCAGTTCGACCTCCGCCATCGTGCCTTCGCTCTTTTCCGAAGAGTTGGCGAGCCGGGCGCGCTGCCTGACCGTCCATCCCATCAACCCACCCTATCTTGTGCCGGCGGTAGAGCTGGTTCCGGCACCCTGGACCAGCAGCGACACCCTGAAGAGGGCTGAAGAGGTCATGCGCGCCATCGGCCAGGCGCCCATCGTCATGCGCAAGGAAATCGACGGCTTCGTCATGAACCGCCTGCAGGGGGCGCTGCTGGAAGAGGCCTTCCGCCTCGTCGCGGATGGGATCTGCAGCGCCGAAGACGTCGACATCGGCATCCGCGACGGCCTCGCCCTGCGCTGGTCATTCATGGGCCCCTTCGAAACCATCGACCTGAACGCACCTGCCGGCGTGCGCGACTACGCCGAGCGTTACCAGGGCCTCTACGAGAACCTCTTCGCCTCGATGCAGCGCCGGGTCGACTGGACGGGCCCGGTGATGGAGGAGATCGAGACGGAACGCCGGCAACGCCTGCCCGCTGAGCAGTTGGGCGACCGCCAACGCTGGCGCGACCGCCGCCTGATGGCGCTGTTGCGGCACAGGAGCCAGGCGGCCGAAGAGGTTGGGGAGTAGGCTACTGTTTCGGTAGAGCGCCGGCCTGAGCGAAGGGAAGGATCTCGCGGATCCGAGCTCCAACAGTACGAGGTCCTTTGCTGGCGTGCAGGACGACGCCGGGGAGTTCCTTGACGCTCCCGCTGCGGGAGGCGACAACGGCAGCACGCTTTTCTTCCATGACTTTGAGGCAGGAGCATATGTCCGGACCTCTTGCGGGCCTGCGAATCTTCGACCTGACGCGCATTCTGGCAGGCCCCACCTGTACCCAGCTTCTGGGCGACCTGGGCGCCGACGTCATCAAGATCGAACGCCCCGGTGAAGGGGATGACACCCGCCGCTGGGGGCCGCCCTACATCAAGAACGAGGACGGCAGCAACAGCGATGCCAGCGCCTACTATCTTTCTTCCAACCGCAACAAGCGGTCGCTGACCATCGACATCGCCTCGCCGGAGGGGCAGGAGTTGGCGCGGCGGATGGTCGCCTCCTGCGACATCGTGGTGGAGAACTTCAAGGTCGGCGGGCTGGCGAAGTTCGGCCTCGACTATCTCTCCTTGCGGGAGGTGAAGCCGGATCTGGTCTACTGCTCGATCACCGGCTTCGGCCAGACCGGCCCCTACGCACCGCGCGCCGGCTACGATTATCTGGCCCAGGGCATGGGCGGGCTGATGTCCATCACCGGCGAGCCAGACGGGCAGCCCATGAAGGTCGGGGTGGGCATCGCCGACGTCATGTGCGGCATGTACGCGACGGTCGCGATCCTCGCCGCGCTGCGCCACCGGGACAAGACCGGCCAGGGCCAGTACATCGACCTCGCTCTTCTCGATACACAGGTCGCCTGGCTGGTGAACGAGGGGCTGAATTACCTCACCTCTGGCGAGGTGCCGCACCGCCGTGGCACCGAGCACGCCAACATCGTGCCCTACAACGTGCTGCCCTGCGCCGATGGTTATTTCATCATCGCCGTGGGCAACGACCGGCAATTCCAGCGCTTCTGCGAATTCGCCGGCGCGCCGGAACTGGGCGAGGATCCGCGCTTCCTCACCAACTCCCTGCGGGTCGCCAACCGCAAGGCCCTCTACGAGATCCTGCCGACGCTCACGAAGAAAAAGACCATCGACGAGTGGGTGGACGGCCTTGCGGAGCTGGGCGTGCCTTCGGGGCCGGTGAATACCATCGACCGCGTCTTCGCCGACCCTCAGGTTCTGCATCGCGGCATGCGGATCGCCATGGACTACCCCGGCACCGAGAAGGGCGAGATTTCCCTCATCGGCAACCCGATCAAGTTCTCCGAGACCCCGGTGAACTATCGCCGGCCGCCGCCTCATGTGGGCGAACACAGCGAAGAGGTGCTGCGGGAGTTCGGCATCTCGTCAAAAGAGATCGAGGCGTTACGCGCCAAGGGCGTTATCTGAAGCGTGCAGCTCCAAAGCTGTTGTAATTCATCGCGAACACAAATCATTTCGCCGTCATTGCGAGGAGGCCGCTGGCCGACGCGGCAATCCATGGGGAGCGGCCAGTAACACCTCTCCATGGATCGCCACGGGGCGCTGCGCGCCCTCGCGACGACGAGTGAGAGTGGGGCCGCAGCGACCAATCCCAACATTTCCTGGACCGGCTCGCGCTTAGTCTGGACCACGACGGGGTTCAGACCGAACGCGTGAAGCCGGTCTACATCAAAGGGCTAGCGCGCGCAGTCTAGGAGCGGCCCTAGCTGCTGCACCCGGGTTTGCAGGGTTGAGGCGCGGCGACTGATGTAGTCGCTGGGGCGACCGGCGGACCAGCGACGCGGGTTGGGCAGCACGGCGGCCATGAGACCTGCTTCGCGCCCGGTCAGCTGTGCCGCCTGCTTTCCAAAGTGGGTCTGCGCGCCGGCCTCAGCCCCGTAGACCCCGGGTCCCCACTCGGCCACGTTGAGGTAAAGCTCAAGCAGACGGCGTTTCGACAGCAGCGTCTCCAGATAGAGCGTCAGATAGGCTTCCGCCCCCTTTCTAAGGAAGCCGCCGCCAGGCCAGAGAAAGAGGTTCTTGGCGAGCTGCTGGGAGAGGGTACTGGCACCGCGGGAGCGCCCCCCGGTCTGCCGCTCGGCCCAGGCTTCGCGCAGCGATGCGAAATCGAAACCGCTATGGGTGCAGAAGAGGTTGTCCTCCCCGGCGATCACGGAGAAGCGCAGGTTCGGCGAGATTTCCTCCAGGGGCGCCCACTGTTTCTGCAGCCCTTCTCCCTGAACGAGCCGTATGAGCATCAGCGGCGTGACAGGAGGGGGAGCTACCGAATAGAGCAGCGTCAGCGCCAGGGGCAAACCCACGGCAATGGCGGCCAGCCAGAGGACGATCTGACGGCTCCGCCTTCTCTGTCGCTGCAGCCATCCCCTGAAACGCGCTCTGGCGCCCTTCGCCCGCTGCCCCTTAGCCTTTGTCTTCCCCACCTTGAACCCCTGCACAGACGGTGCGATAACCGCCTCTTGATGAGTGAGACGCACCCTTCAAGGGAGCCTCCTGGCTTCCCGCACCGCCACCTGCTCGGCATCGAAGGCCTGAGTCGGGGCGAAATCGAATTCCTTCTGGATCTGGCCGACGTTTACGCCGCCAAGGACCCGCGGGACCATCAGCGCTCCTCCCTACTGTCCGGTTATACCGTTATCAATCTCTTCTTCGAGAACTCCACGCGAACTCGCACCTCCTTCGAGTTGGCGGCCAAGCGGCTTGGGGCAGAGGTGATCAACATGTCGGTAGCCTCCTCTTCCATCAAGAAGGGAGAGACACTGATCGACACTGCCATGACCCTGACCGCGATGCGGCCCGATCTGCTGGTGGTTCGCCACCCGGATTCAGGAGCGGTCTCGCTGCTGAGCGAGAAGGTCGATTGCGCCGTCATCAATGGCGGGGACGGCAGCCACGAGCATCCCACGCAGGCGCTGCTGGATGCGCTTTCCATCCGCCGCCGCAAGGGACGGCTTGCGGGCCTCACTGTTGCGATCTGCGGGGATGTCCTGCACAGCCGTGTTGCGCGCTCGAACATTTACCTGCTCACCACCATGGGGGCGCAGGTCCGGGTCATCGCCCCTCCCACCCTCTTGCCGGCCGGGATCGAGCGCTTCGGCGCGCAGGCCTTTACCGACATGCGCGCCGGGCTCGCAGACGTCGACATCGTCATGATGCTGCGGCTGCAGAACGAACGCATGCAGGGCTCCTACGTCCCCTCGGTGCGGGAGTACTTCCGCTTTTACGGCCTGGATCAGGAAAAGCTCGCCTCGGCCAAACCCGACGCGCTGGTGATGCATCCGGGCCCGATGAATCGGGGGGTGGAGATCGACAGCGAACTGGCGGACGACATCGACCGCTCCCTGATCCACACCCAGGTCGCCATGGGGGTGGCAGTCCGCATGGCCTGCCTGCATGCGCTGCTACGTGGTGAGGAACCCCCAGAGGAGGGTCGCGCCTGATGGCTGTTCCCGGCACTCCCCATCGCGTCGCCTACATAAATGTGCGGCTGCTCGATCCCGCCAGTGGCCTGGATGCCCCAGGCGCCTTGCTGACCGAGGGAACCCAGATCGCAGACCTCGGCCCCCGGCTATTCAATGACGGGCTTCCCGAGGATGCCGAAGTGGTCGACTGTGGCGGCGCTTGCCTGGCGCCCGGTCTTGTGGACATGCGCGTCCAGCTTCGCGAACCTGGCGAAGAGCACAAGGAAACGATTGCCAGCGCCAGCCGGGCTGCGGCCGCCGGAGGCATTACCTCAATGGTGGGGTTGCCCAACACGGATCCCGTGGTGGACGACGTGGCCGGGGTAGAGTTCGTCGCGCGACGGGCGCGGGACGAGAAGCTGGTCAAGGTCTACACCTATGCCGCCCTGACCCGCGGCCTCGGCGGTCGCGAGATTACGGAGATCGGCCTGCTTCACGAGTATGGCGCCCGCGGCTTCACCGATGGCGTCAAGCCCGTCGGAAATGCGCAGGTCATGCGCCGCGCGCTCTCCTACGCCACAGCCTTCGACACGGTGATCCTGCAACATCCCCAGGAGCCGAGGCTCAGCGGTGGCGTGATGAACGGCGGCGAACTGGCCACCCGGCTGGGCCTTCCCGGGATACCGCGCCTCGCGGAGGTCATGCTGCTGGAGCGTGACTTGCGCTTGGTCGAGATGACCGGCGGCCGCTACCACGCCTCTCTCCTCTCGACTGCGGAAGCCGTGGAGGCTATGCGGCGTGCCAAGGAAAGGGGGTTGCCGGTCACCTGTGATACGGCGCCCCATTACTTCACGCTGAACGAAAACGCGGTCGGCGATTATCGCAGCTTCGCGAAGGTGCTGCCGCCCCTGCGCGGCGAGAGCGACCGCGCGGCCATTGCCGAGGCGGTGGTCGATGGCACCATCGATGCAATCTGTTCGGACCACGCGCCCCAGGACCAGGACGCCAAGAGGCTGCCCTTTGCGGCGGCCGCGTGGGGCATGGCCGGCCTCGAAACCCTGCTTCCGCTCTCGCTCGCCCTGGTGCATCAGGGACGCATGAGCCTGCTCGAGCTGCTCAAGCGCCTCACCCTCAACCCCGCTGCAATCCTTCAGGGGCGCGCGGCCCTGGAGCCCGGCCTACCGGCCGACCTGGTCATCTTCGATCCGGACCGCGCCTGGGTGATCGATCCCGACCGCTTCCTGTCGAAGTCCAAGAACTCGGCCTTCGACAATCACCCGGTGCAGGGCAAGGTGTTGCGCACCATCGTCGACGGCCGCAGCATCTTCACGCTTTCCGAGACGGCTGCGGCGGACTGACGCGATCATGTGTGGGCGCTTCACCCAGGCGATGAGCTGGAAAGAGCTGGTCGAGCTTTACCGCTTGAACGATCAGCCCGAGACGCCGCTTCAGCCGCGCTACAATGTGGCGCCCTCCCAACAGGTGCTCGCGATCCGACAGGAAGCAGGAGAGCGACAAGCGTTTCTGCCGCGCTGGGGGCTGGTGGCCTCCTGGGCGAAGGACAGCGCGATCGGCAATCGCATGATCAACGCGCGTGGAGAATCGCTCGCCGAAAAGTCCGCCTTCCGCAGCGCCTTTCGCCGGCGGCGCTGCCTGATCCCCGCCAGCGGCTTCTATGAGTGGAGCGGCCCCCGCTCCGCCCGCCAGCCGCATTACATCCAGGCCCGAACCGGCGGCCTGCTGACCTTCGCCGGCCTCTGGGAGAGCTGGCGCGATCCCGCGCTTCCCGAAGCGCCGCCGCTCGAAAGCTGCACTATCGTCACGACGCCTGCCTCTTCGGATGTGACGGCCCTGCATGACCGCATGCCAGTGATCCTTTCCCCCGATCAATGGGAGAGCTGGCTGAATCCGGAAGCGCCACTACCGCTTCTCGAAGGCCTCCTGCAGCCTGCCCCTGCCGGCAGCCTGGTCTATCATCCGGTCGATCGAAAAGTCGGCTCCCCCAGAGTGGAGGGCCCCGACCTCATCGCCCCCCTACCCCGCCCCTCAGGAGAGCTGCCGCTGTAGGGCGGTTGCCCAGTGCAGCGAAGAACTTGCTGAGGATCACCCTGCGTCCAAAGCCTCAAATGGATCGCAGCAGGGAACCATAGCCCTCAAAGCGATCCTCGATGCCCGCGAGGCGAAGCGTATCCCAGGCCATAGCCTGGTTGGACACGACGACAGGCTTGCCGAGCCGCCTTTCAAGTTCATCCACGACCTCAACTGAGCGCAGGGCGCCGCAGCTGATGAAGAGCCCATCTGCCGCCGGGTGGTCTACGCTCAAGGCGAACTCCATGATGGCCTCGGGACGCACGCGCACCATGTCGCTGTCCTTCTCGAGGTTCAAGCCGCGGATAACGGGAACCTCGAAGCCGGCGGCTTCGAAGAAGCGGGCCTCCAACTCGTTTACTTCGTCGAGGTAGGGTGTCGCGATCGCCACCCTTTTCACGCCGAGCGATCGCAGGGCTCGCACGGCCCCCGTGACCAGGGTGGTCGCCTTGGCCTGCGGACAGCCACGGCGAAGTTCCTCCATCACCCGCTCTTCGCCCATCACGATGCTGCCGGAGGTGCAGGCATAGCAAATGACGTCCAGGCTCCCGTCGGGCAGAAGCGTCCCAGCCGCCCGCGCGAGGTCATCGACCTGCGCCGATAAGGCAGAGACGGTGATGCTGTCCGGGTTCGCCGCCCGGGTGAAATGGATCCCAACCCCCTCAGGACGCAGTCGAAAGAGGTCGTCTTCGATGGTTTGTTCCGTGGCGAGCAGAACGAAACCGATCTTTGCACGGCCGTGGCGGCCCCCATCGAACAGGTCTTCCACGTGAGCAGGCTCCCGCCCTGAATTGCGCCCTCCCGGGCGGTCGCGAGACGTTGTCAGGGCCTCACACACCCGCCCGGGATGCCACGCATATCGCTGTCGCGACTGGTAATCAGACGACGAGAATTTCCCGCGGATAGCTTGTCAGGAACTCGAAGCCGTCCTCGGTAACGACGACCGAATCCCCAATTCTTCCACCGCATTCCCCGTCGATGGAGATCCCGCCATCCACGGCGAAGGTCATGCCCGGCTGCAGGATCGTCTTGTCACCCGCTTTCAGCTCGGGAACCTCAAGGGCGGCGGTGCCGATGGCCCGACCGGTGCGATAGCCTGTTTCGTAGCCCCTCTCGCGATAGACCTCGTTCGCAGCCGCGGCCACCTCTTCCGCGCGTACGCCGGGACGCATGGCCTCCAGCGCACGCCGCTGTGCGTCGATGGCGGCCTGTTGAACGTCCTCTGCCTTGGCATCGATGCTGCCGATGTGGAACATGCGGTCAAAGCCCAGCTTGTACTGCTTGAACTGCACCATGTTGCAGAAGCAGAAGTAGACCGGGTCGCCCTGCTGATACTGGCGCACGCTGGCGCGCCGATGGACCATGGAAGTATCGGGCCCGCTCTGCAGGATCTGCAGGTTGTGGATCATGGGTGATACGAACCTTTCCCAGCCCTTGTCGGTCAAGAAGCCGGCCGCAGCGCGGGTGCCGGCATCGATCACTGCCAGAGCGGATTCATACTCCCTAGCACCTGCCCGAAGCGAGGAGTGCGCTGCCTTCATCATGGCACCGGCAATTGTGCCGGCCTTCTTCATGATGTCGATCTCGAGCTCAGACTTGATCATGCGCAGTTCGTTCAGGATCGGCGTGATGTCGCCAAGTTGCAGATCCTGTTCATCGAGCCAGTTGCGCACGATTGCCGGAAGGCGCTGGCGCTCCACATGGAGTGTCCGCTGGCCGCTTCCCAGCACGTCCCCCAGCACTCGCTGCCAGCTGCGCGGCCCCGCGTCTTCCCAGACCCGGACGTCCTCTACCCAAGTCATGGCCGAAACCATCTCCGACTCCATCAGCGGGGTGATGACGACCGGGTCATGGCCCGGGCGAATGACCAGCATGGAGGGACGGCCGAACTCGATGCCCAGATAACCCCAGAAGCCGGCAAGATAGGCGATGGAGTCTTCTGCGGTGATCAGCGCCGCGCTGAGTCCCTGCTCCTCCATCTTCTGCTCCAGCCTGGCTGTACGAAGTTTCGCTTCCGACAACATCCTATCGTTACTCCTCGATGAGTCTGGGGGAACAGGTGCCGGGACTGCCTCACCTAATGGGCATCGCTCAGCGCTACCTGTTCCTCGTTGAAAAGACCGCTAGTCCAGGAAACCCGGCAGAAAGAGCGCCAACTCGGGAACGAAGGTGACGAGCATCAGGACCGGGACATGCCCCAGCAGAAGGAACTTCAGCGTCGGTCCGATGTAGGTCGCCAAGGGCGTTCCGGTGACCCCGCCCGCCATGAAAAGCAGCGGCGCGCAGGGGGGTGTTATATTGCCCAGCCCGAGATTGACCCCGACGATGGCGGCGAAATGTATTGGATCGACCCCGATTTCCTGCGTGATCGGCAGCAGAATGATGGCTGCGAGCACGCTCCCGGAGATGTCATCAATGATCATCCCCATGACCAGCAGCAGCAGATTGATCATCAGCAGGATGACGACCCGATTTTCGCTGACCGAGAGCAGGAAACTCGCCACGTTACCGGGCACATTGGCGAGCACCATGCCGCGGCTCATGACGAAAAGGAAAAGCAGGATCATTACGATGCTGCCGGTCAGGCGTGCTGCATCGACCGAGGTACTGAAGAGACTCTTGAAGCTGACCGACCGGTAGATGAAGAGACCGACGAAGAGGGCGTAAACCACCGCGACCGCACCCGCTTCCGTCGGCGTCGCCGCGCCCGAATAGATGCCGCCCAGGATGATGAAGGGCATCAAGAGCGCCAGCGTCGCCCGCTTCCCGGTGAAACTGATCTCCCGCATCGTCTGCGTCAGGGACTGCTTCGGCGCGATCTTGATCGTCTTGTTGTTGCGCAGAAAGACGAAATTGAGAACGCAGTAGAGAACCACCAACAAAATGGCCGGAATCACCGTCGACAAAAAAGCCTTGGCCACCGATTCCCTGATGGCGATCGCAAAAACGATCATGGGTATGCTCGGCGGGATCAGGAAGGCCAGGACAGAGGAGACGCTGAGCAGCGCCGTGGCGTGGCCCGGCGGATAGCCCTCGTCGATCATCCGCGGCACGATGATCCGGCCGATCGCGGCGATGGCTGCGGCGGCGCTTCCTGAAATGGCACCAAAGAGCGCGCAGGTCAGCACCGTCACTGCGCCCAGTCCCCCCTTCGTGCGACCGACAAAGGCATTCACGAGGGAAAGAAGGCGATCTGAAATACCGGCGACCCCCATCAGGGAGCCAGCGTAGATGAAGAGCGGAATGGCCAGCAGAGTGAAGGCGCTTATCTGCGTGTAGCCAGAGGTGGCGTGGAAGGAGATGTCCACCCCAGCCAGGAAGCCATAGAAGAGCGCCCCGATCCCGAACGCGAAGCCGATGGGCACTTCGATCAGTATAAGACCGATGACCAGCAGAATGGCAAAGAGAAACAACATTTAACGGCCACCCCACTGAAGTCTGACGTTCTTGATCTCGAACCAGAGCTGGATCAGGAGGTAGAGCGCCATTCCCGCCATGCCCCCCAGGAAAGAGAAATCCCAGAGGAACCTCGGCCAGCGCAGGTAGGAGCTCTTACGACCGATATCGATGTTGAACTGCACGACAGCGTAGGCGTAGTAGAAGAAGACGCAGAGCGCAGCCAAAGAGACCACCGTGCCCAAGAGGCGCGCGAAACCCAGCACCCGAGGATCGGAAGTAATGAGCGACAACACTCCGCCCTCAATATGCGTGCGATGGCGAGTGCTGTAGACCATTCCCGCGAAGTAGCACCAAAGCGCCAGCAGCGGCGCCATTTCTTCGATCCCGAGGAAGGGCCACTGCAGCAGGTAGCGCATGACGACCTGGGCGACCATCGTCAGAGACAGAGTCAGGATCGAAAGGAACATGATCCAGCGCAAAGCCGCGGCCAGGCATCCCTCGAGCGCGATCAGACTTCTCTTCAGACCAGAAGCGCGATCTTGCCCCGCAAGCGCAGCGGCCGGCGAAACCCGTCCATCCGAAGGGTCACCCATCGCCAGGATGTCCGGACTTTCCGTTGCCATGGCGGATCCCCAGTGGGTGGGGCGCCGGCAGAACCGGCACCCTCACCTCTTGCTACCCTATTACTCGGAGGCCTCGGCGGCAGAGCGAATCCGCTCCATCACCTCCGGACCAACCAGGCTCTCCATGTAGGGGTACTCTACCTCCATGGTGAGTTCCTTGTAGGTCGCCTGCTGCTCCGGCGTCAGCTCGATCACCTCGATGCCGGCCTCTTCCATCTCTTCGAACCACCGCGGGCTTTGAGCTTCGGCGTTCTCCCAAGCCCACTCCACCGCCTCGGTCGCTGCCGTGGTAACCCAATCCTGCTGCTCAGCATCGAGCGAGTCGAACCAGCGCTTGTTGGCCAGCCAGAAGGTGTGCTCGAAGTTGTGACGGGTGTAGACGTAGGCGCTGACCACGTCCTTGAACATCAGGACCTCGGAGGGAGGAGAAACGGCGCGGCCATCGATCGCCCCGGTCTGCAGAGCTGTATGCACCTCGGAGAAGGCCATCGGCACCACTGAGAACCCGAGCGCCGAGTAACTCTCGATCGAGAGTGGCTGTGCGGGAACGCGCATCTTGAAACCGCGCGCATCCTCAGGAAACTCTACAGGAACTTCCGTTCCCTTGCGCACGACAAAGCCAGTAAAGTCCGTCGGAATGACGCCCAGAAGCACCATTCCCAGGTCCCCCATGATGTCCTGATAGACCTCTTCCATGGTGGAACCTGGGCCAAAGACGGCCTCTCCCTGCTCCCAATCTTCTGCGATAAAGGCTAGATTGGAGATATCCCAGCGGGGATCGAGCTCCCCGTAGTTCCAGGCAATCGTCATTTGAACAGAGCCCTGGGCTACCTGTTCAATAATGGAAGTCCAGTCGCCTAGATCTCCGCCTGGATGATAGGAAATGGTGAACTCACCCCCGGACAACTCGTCAAGACGGTCCATGAAGCGCTCGGAGGCGCCATGGAAGATGTGTTCACTGTCCATGATATGGGCGAGTATTGCATCGTCCGCGACGGCTACTGGCGTTACGGCCATGGTAAGCAGTCCCACGACCGTTCCCTTTCCGATGCTTGGCTTGAGCATGCTCATCCCCTTCACTCTCCTTTTCGGGCAGCAACGGGTCCGTATTGACGCCCGCCGCGCACAGCCTTAGCGTGCTGCATACAGCTTCACGGGTCAACTCACTTTGATGGAAGGCTCGGGCGCCGGCCGTGGATCACACTTGCAAGAGATTGAGCTACAATAACTTTATGGGCTTCCTGAGAAGGTCGTAGTGCTGTGAATGAGGTTGTCAGGGCGTCCGCGCAGCGCGTAGCCAACCCGGTGGATGCGATCCAGGCGGTCATTCTGCAAAGGATCCGCCTGCTCGAGTACCCGCCGGGCACTCGCCTGCGTGAAGCGGAACTGGCGCAGGAGTTTGGGGTCAGCCGGACTCCGGTGCGGGAAGCACTGAACCGTCTCCATCACCTGGGACTGGTGGAGACGCGAAACGGCGTCGGCACCGTGGTCATGCAGCTTCAACTCGATGAACTCGCCCAGATCTATCAGATGCGGATAGAGGTCTGCGCGCTCATAGGTCGGCTGTCTCCTAACCCGATCACTTGCGCACATGTTGACAAGGCCAGGGCTCTGCTGGAGCAGGCTCAGCGGGCTTCGAAATCCGGCGCATCGGGCGAGTACTTCCGTATCAACGAAGAAATCAACGCGCTGGTGCAAAACATCATCGGAAACAGCGCGCTCCGCTCTACCTGGGACTTTCTTTACAGCCAGGCCTCCAGCGCTTGGCATCACGTCAACACGGAAGACGCCTTTCAGGCCCTTATCGACGAACTCGAGGACATGATCGTCGCCCTGGAATACCGAGACCCCGACGCCGTCGGTTCCGTCCAGGGCGCGCATATTCGCTATGGCTTCCTGCGCCTTCTGCGGGCGCTGGAAGAAAACTCAAGCTGACCGGAGAGACGATGGAACGCCTGCGGAAAGAGACCCTGGACGGCCTTGTTCGGCAGCTTGCCTCCTTCCGTTGGAGCGAAGCCGAGATCAAGGAACTGGTTGCGCCGGAAATGGGCGTGATCACTTCCTTTCAGGATCTTCTCGACGATTTGGAACGGTTGCGCCAGATGGACCTGGGCGATACGCCTCCCGCCGACCGCCGCGTACAAGCGGGAGACAGGGGATGACCGCCTCCGACATCTGCTTTGCGCCCATCAGCGAACTTTCCAGGATGATCGCCCGGCGGGAACTCTCCCACAGCGAGATCATCAGCTGCTTCCTCACGCGTATAGAGCGTTACAACAGCGTGGCGCGAGCCTTCATAGAGGTTTCCGCAGAAGCGGCGATGAAGGCGGCGCGGCGGTACGACGCCCTGACCGCCGGCGCCCAGTCGCCTTTGCACGGGATCCCCTTCAGCTCAAAGGACCTCATCGACATCGCGGGCGTCGCCACCACCGGCGGTTCGCGCGCTTTTGCCGACAACATCGCCACCAGCAATTCCTTCCTGATTGAAAGGATGCTGCAGGCCGGCGCCATCAGCCTCGGCAAGAACAACCTGCACGCCTTTGCCTACGGAGCAACGGGCGAGAACTCGACCTACGGCACCGCCGTCAACGCCTATGACCACTGCCGCCTGGCCGGCGGTTCCAGCAGCGGCTCCGCGGCCGCGGTCGCCTTCGGGCTGGCGCCGGCCGCCTTCGGGACGGATACTGGCGGTTCAATCCGCGCGCCTGCCGCCCTTTCCGGCCTGGTGGGGCTGAAGCCCACCATGGGAAGAATATCGTCGCGTGGCGTGATGCCCTATTGCTGGACCCTCGACCACATCGGCATCCTCGCGCGCACCGTTGCCGATGCAGGCCTGCTGCTCCAGACGGTGGCGGGCTACGATCCGGAAGATCCCAACTCGGCGAAGGAGCCGGTGGAGAACTACACGCCCGCCCCCTTCTTCGACCTCAAGGGTCTGCGCGTGGGCCTGCCCAGCAGCTTCTACTTCGAGAAGTGCGACCCGGAGATCCTCGCCGCGACCAAGCGTGTGATCGAACGTCTGGAGGAGGGCGGAGCGTCCCTGCGCGAAGTCCAGCTTCCCGCGATGGAGGAAGCCCGCACCGTGTCCCTCACAGTGCAGATGCCCGAGGCGCTCTCCTATCACTCGCGCTATCTGGAGGAAAAGGCAGAGCTTTATGAAGCCGACTTTCGCGCCGGGCTCGCCCTCGGCCAGTGCCTGCTGGCGGAGCATTATCTGCGGGCGAAGAGATTTATCACCCGCTATCGCCAGGAGACCGACGCTGTCTTTAAAGATGTCGATGTCATCATCACGCCAGGAGCGCCGGTCGTGGCGCCTCGCGTGGGTCAGGCCTTCATCGACTGGGGCGGCGACCAGGAACCGGTAGGCAACGCCATCACCCGCTACACCTCCTTCTTCAACATGACCGGCCAT
>JAJUFM010000080.1 GCA_029265995.1 Rhodospirillaceae bacterium
AGAAGTCGCCCGTCTGGGGCGAAGCAGTGGATGCCGTCAGCGGCGCTGCACCAGACGTTGCCCTCCAGATCCACCCTCAGTCCATCCGGGATGCCGCGGTCGATCAGCGCGAAGACGCGGTCGTTGGTCAGTCGCTTGCCGTCGACAACGTCGAAGGCGCGCAAATGGCGCGGGGCCGAGGGATCGTGGCTGGCGGCGGAATCAGCGATGTAAAGGATCTTTTCATCGGGCGAGAAGGCCAGGCCGTTGGGCTGGCGGAAGTCATCGGCGACGACCGTGCAGACGCCGCTGTCCGGCTCCAGGCGATAGACGTTGCGCCCGGACTGCTCCGGCTCGGCCTTGTAGCCCTCGTAGTCCGAAAGGATTCCGTAGGTTGGATCGGTGAACCAGATCGCGCCGTCGGAATGGACCACGGCGTCGTTCGGCGAGTTCAGCCGACGGCCCTCAAAGGAATCCACAAGTACGGTGATGCTTCCGTCGATCTCCGTGCGGGTCACCCGGCGGGTGCCGTGCTCGCAGGAAACGAGCCGCCCTTGCCGGTCGCGGGTATTCCCGTTGGCGAAGTTCGAGGGCTGGCGGTAGAGGGACACGCCTCCCTCGGGCACCCAGCGCAGCATGCGCTGGTTGGGAATGTCGCTCCAGATCAGTTGGTTGGCATCGCTGAACCAGACGGGTCCTTCTGCCCAGCGGCAGCCGCTGTAGAGCTCTTCCAGCCGCGCGTTGGGGATGACCAGGTGGCGGAACTGTGGATCGTGAAATTCATACTCGGGGGCGTTGGACATGCTGAGAGCTCCGCTTCGTCGGCCAGTGTCAGGTAAGGGATGTGTTCCGGCGGCTGGCCAGGAGGATCACGGCAATGATGATGATGCCCGTCATGATCATGCGGAAACCGGCGCCGAGCCCGTAGGTGTTCAGCATCGAGACCACCAGGAACATGAAAAGCGAGGCCCCCCAGATACCGGGCACGTTGGAAAAGCCGCCGGCCACGGAGGTGCCGCCGATCACCACGACCGCAATGGACATGAGCAGGTATTCCGCTCCCATGTTAAGCGCAGCGCCGCCGGAGAAACTCGCGAGAAGGTAGCCGGCGATAGAGGCCAGAACGGCACAGATCACGTAGGTCAGGAAACGGGCACCGTCGACCGGCACGCCGGCCATGCGCGCTGCCGCCATGCTCTGGCCGATGCTGGTGATCCAGCGCCCGTAGATGCTTCTTTCCAGAAAAATCCAGGCGATGATGGTGATCAGGAGCGCTACCAGCGCCACGTTTGCGATGCCGAAGGGGCCGCTGGTAGCAAACTCAGCCAAGGCGGGGGGCGGCTTTATCCGCAGGCCCCGATTGCTCCAGATCGCCGTCGACTGAACGATGAAGCTCATGCAGAGCGTAGCGATGATCGGCGGAATGCGCAGCAGCTTGATAAGCCCATAGTTCACGCTGCCGACGGCCAATCCGATCGCGATCGCCACCAGCAGGCCCGGCAGAATGAGGCTGTTGTCCACGGCCATGAACTTTAGGGCCAGCGTGCCTGCGAGTGTCATGGTGGCGGGGACCGAAAGGTCGATATTGCCCGGGCCGAGGGTGATGACCAGCATCTGGCCGGTGCCGACGATGATGGCAAAAGAAGAGAAGGTAAGGGCTGCCAGGGTCAGGCCCAGCGCACTAGCGCCTCCCGTGAAGAGGACGGTGACCAACCACACGAGACCTGCAGCCACAAAGGACCAGATCCACGGCTTGCGAGTAAGGCTTGCAAGGGCGCTCATCCTCCGCGCTCCTGCCGCTCGAGCTTGTTGAGGAAGAGGCGCAGGGCCAGGACGATGACGAGGATCGCTCCCTGCGCACCGATCTGCCAGTCTGGCGAGATGCGCAGGAAAGAGAGGAAAGAGCCCGCGAGGGCCAGCGTCAGCGCGCCGATCACCGCGCCGACCGGCGACACACGGCCGCCCACGAATTCGCCACCCCCCAGGATCACGCCGGCGATGGAAAGCAGCGTGTAGCGCAGCGCGATGTTGGCATCCGCTGAGGTGGTCAGGCCGACGAGCGCGATGCCCGCAAGCACGGCAAAGGTGCCGGCGAGGGCGTAGGCGGCTGCCTTGGCGAGCAGAGGCGACCAGCCGGCCCGCGCGACCGATTGCTGATTCCCGCCCACGGCCCGGATCAACACGCCTAGAGAGGTGCGCATCAGGATAAGGTGGGTGACCAGGGCAATGACGACACTTGCCACGATGGCCATGGGAACCAGGGGCGGCTTTGCGGTCATCAGGCTGCGGACCCACGCCGGCGCTGCGCCCCCTGGGGCCGGCAACAGCAGAACCGCTATGCCCGTCCAGACAAAGCTCATGCCCAAGGTGACCACGATCGAGGGCAGATTGCGCAGGTGGATGATTGCGCCCATGGCGGCATAGACGGCGACCGCCGCCGCGAGAATGAGTGCCCCGAGGAGAGGGCTGCTGTGCAGAAAGGTCGCGGTCACGCAAGCGGCGAAGCTCACAAAGGCGCCCATGGAAAGATCGAGGTCATTCACCGCGAGAATGAACATCTGGGCCACCGTAGCGAGCGCAATGGGCACCGCCAGATTGAAGAGCAGGTTGAGCCCCAGATAGCTCATGGCGCGCGGTTGCAGCCAGAAGACGGCGATCAGCAGCGCGCTGAGCGCCAGCACGGGAACCGCAAGGCGTATGGTGTCTACGGGAATCCTTAAGCTCACGCCGCTTCTCCCTCGAAGGAAGCGGCCAGGATGTTGTTTTCGTTCACCTCGCTTCCTGCCAGTTCTGCGACAATGGCGCCCTCCCGGAAGACGTAGACCCGGTCGCAGAGGCAGACCTCCTCCATTTCGGTCGAATACCAGATGAAGGTCCGGCCTGCCGCGGCCTCTTCCCGGATGATGCGATAGACCTCCTGCTTGGTGCCTACATCGACCCCGCGCATCGGATCGTCCATGAGCACCACCGGCGCACGGGTGCCCAGAGCCCGGGCAAAGAGAACCTTCTGCTGATTGCCGCCCGAAAGCGAAAGGATCGGTTGGTTCATGTCCTGGGTACGGATTTCGATCCGGCGTTGCCATGCGGCACCGCGTTCGCGTACGGCGGCGTCATCGACGAAGCCTCTGCGTGTGAGATCGCCCAAGGCGGCGATGGCGAAATTCTCCAGGATGCTCCAGAGATGGAAGATGCCGTTAAGCCGCCGGTCGCCGGCCACGAAGGCCACGGTCGGGTTGCGATGGGGCAGCCAGTTGCCGCTGTGCTGTCGGAAGAGATCGATCAGCATTTCAGACTGCCCGTGGCCGCTGAGCCCCGTGAGGCCGACGAGTTCACCGCGGCGAGCGGTGAAGGGCACAGTGGGGTGGGGCACCTTCAGCACCACGGGCGCCTGGCTGAGATTCCGTGCCTGCTGTGTCACGCCTTCCTCTGGCGCCACGCTGCCCATCGCTTCGAAGAGGCTTTGCGTGGTGAAGTCGCCGGCGGGCCGTTCGACGCTCACGCGCCCATCCTTCATCACGATGATCCGGTCAGCGGTCGAGAGAATCTCGTGCAGGATGTGGGAGATGAGAATGACTGAACCACCTGCTTGAACGAAGCGCCGCACCTGGGCCAGCATCTGACCCGCCAAGGTGGCGTCCAGGGAGGAGGTGGGTTCGTCCAGGATGACCAGCCGGGGCCGCGTGCTGGATTCCGAAAAGGCCATCGCGATCTCGACCATCTGGCGCTGGGCGATGGACAGGCTGCCTACCGTCGCCTGGCTGTCGATATGGTGCCCGGGAAAAATGCGGTTCAGGCTATCTTCGATGATCTGGCGCGCCCTCTTGCGCCAGCCGAAGCCACCAAGATCGCGATGAACGATCCGCGTGTTCTCGATCACCGTCAGGTTGGGGCAGAGGGAAAGCTCCTGGAAGACGCAGCGCGTGCCATGAGCGCGGGCGTCATTGATGTCGTTGCGATGAACGGTCTGCCCATCGCGCCGCAAGACACCCTCGTCGGGGGTCAGCGCCCCGTTCAGGATATTGACGACGGTGGACTTGCCGGCGCCATTGTGGCCCACGAGGCCCAGGCATTCCCCCGGCCGAACGTGGAGCGTCGCACCGTCGAGCGCCTTGACCACGCCGAAGCGCAGGCGCGCATCCTCTAGCTCGACCAGGGGGCTGGGGGAGGGACTATCGGGCATCAACTGACCGTCACCGGAGAGCGCTGCAGTCTCAGCGGTGAGACTGCAGCCCCCTCGTCACTCGTTACGTCACTCGCTGGCAGCTGCGATGACTGCCTGGGCGTCCTCCAGCGTGTATTCCACGTTGGCGACTCCCCCTTCCTGGGTGGTTTCCAGGTTCTCTTCAAGATTGTCCTGATCGATGCGCAGGAAGGGCACCGTCAGGTCCTTTGGAACCTCGACGCCATCTAGGACCTGCTGCGCGACCCAGAAGGCGAGCGTCGAGACGCCGGGCGCGATGGAGACGGACATGGTTTCGTAGCCGTTGGCGTCCTTTTGCTCCTTCCACCAGGTTAGTTCGTCATGCCGGTTGCCCATGACGATGATGGGCATCTCCCGGTCGGTGGCAGCGAAGGCCTGGGCCGCCCCGTAGCCGTCGCCTCCTTGGGTCACGACCCCCTGAACGTCCGGCAAGCTGGGCAGAATGCCGGCGACGGCGCGCTGGGCCACATCCGAGGCCCAGTCACCATGGACGGAGCCGACGATCTCGAACTGAGGGTACTCCTCCACGCCTGCATGAATGCCCGCGGAGATTTCATCATCGACGAAGACGCCTGCCAGACCGCGGATTTCCAGGAGATTGCCGCCGTCGGGAAGCCGGCCGGCGAGATATTCGATCTGCGAGCGACCCATTTCCTGGAAGTCCACGGCAATGCGCCAGGCACAGGGTTCGGTCACCACTCCATCGAAGGAGACGACGATGATGCCGG
This sequence comes from Rhodospirillaceae bacterium, assembly GCA_029265995.1. Classification (GTDB taxonomy): domain Bacteria; phylum Pseudomonadota; class Alphaproteobacteria; order Kiloniellales; family DSM-21159; genus Aquibaculum. The sequence continues at coordinate 4,909 of JAJUFM010000080.1, forward strand.
CGTCACAGGCTTCCTTGACGGCCCCATTAAGGCCGGTGGGGGAGGCGGCGTTGAGGACGATGGCGTCATAGCCCTGGAGAATCAGGTTCTGGATCTGCGCCGCCTGTTCCGTGACCTGGTTCTCGGCCGTCGTGAAGGCATCGGCGGCAGCCACGACCCCTTCTTCCACCGCAGCGCCCGTCACCTTCTCCCAGCTGGTCAGCATGGCTTGGCGCCAGGAGTTCCCCGCGTAGTTGTTGGAAAGGGCGATCTGCTTGTCGGATGTATCGGCCGTGGCAAAGCCGGGCACCGCAAGGCACAGCGCGGCGGCCGAGGCCAGGAGCAGCTGGTTTCTCATCATTCCTTCCTCCCTGATGCGTCTTCTTGCGCGAAGACAGGCCGCACTTGCGCCCTTTGCTGGCGTGGCGGTCATTGCTGGCGGAACAGGGGTAGGTCCCTGCACGTCTGAAGAATGATACAGCCGCTAAAGGGTGTACAGGCGAATTCAGGCAAAGCGTGTGCGGAGTATCCGATAGATCTTGCGGGTTCCCGCAGGACGCCGGTACCCCTGTCGAGGCTAACTTCTCATGAAAAGGAAGAGGCAGTTCAGGGAGACAAGGGTGGCAAGCCGCGGGCCAGAGCTATTGGACAGTTTAGAAAGCCGTCGACGTCATGGCCGGCCCGTGGCGCCGGCGGCTCTCGCTCGACATTACCTGGAGATTTCGCGGCTGCTCGCCGGGCAGCTGGACTTTCGTTCGGCCTTGCAGGCAGTGGCGGCAGAGGTCGCACATATTCTGCCTCATGACCATCTGGACGTCTGCCTGCTGACGAACGATGGAAAGTATCACTCGGCCTACGAGATCGGCTTCCAGACAGCCTGGAGCGAAATGAAGGCCGCGCCGGTCACCCGCAGCCCGATCCGCAGCCTCTTGCGGGGTGAAGTGGACTTTCTGTTGACCGACGATGCTTGCAGCGACCCCCGCTTCGATTTTCCCGGCGCCATCCGGCAGCCCATCATCGAGCAGTCGCTGCGCAGCCGGATCAACGTGCCGATGAAGGTGCAGGGTGAAATTATCGGCGCCTTTTCCTGTTCCTCCCAGGAAATCGGGATCTATCGGCCGGAAGATGTGGTGCATGCCCGTGCCGTCGCGGATCTTCTGTCGCCCTACTTCTTTGCGCTGGAGGCCGCGGCTCGGGCGCAGCGATCGGCGATCGTCGAAGCGGAAGCGCGAGCGCGGGAAGAGGGGCTGCGGCTGGGAGCCCTGAAGCTGACCGAGGCATTGGAGCAGGAGAGACAGCGCATCGGAATGGATCTGCACGATCAGACCCTTGCGGATCTCACGCGGCTCTCACGGCGGGTCGATAGCCTGGCGCGTGCTGGCGAACTCGCCGCGGACGCCAGAGAGGAGCTATCGCGTGATCTGCAGCATTGCATGCAGGATCTGCGCAACATCATCGAGCAGGCCCGCCCCTCGGTGCTGCAGCTTTTTGGCCTTTCACAGGCGTTGGAAAATCACCTGGAACGCGCGACTCGCGACAGTGGCGTTCCCATTGCCTGGACGTTGAGGGATGATACAGGCGGTTCCTGGGCGGAGCTGGATGAGAAGGTGTCCGTTGCCCTTTTCCGCATTGCTCAGGAGGCGATCAACAATGCCGTACGTCACGCCGCGCCCTCGCGCATTTCCGTGCGACTCTTCCATCAGGAGTGCTTTCTTGCCCTGGAAGTCAGTGATGATGGTAGCGGTTTTGCGGGGGAGGCCCACAAGCCGGCAAGCGGCATCGACAACATGAAGACCCGGGCGCAGCTGATTTCGGCGCGCCTCGTCATCACTCCCTCTATGGGTGTAAAGGGAACCCGCGTTCTGCTGCTTTTGCCTTGGCCCCAGCGCCCGTCCAGCCAGGAAGATTCGACATGAGGGTCCTGATCATCGAGGACGATCCTCTGCACCGCAGCTTTCTCCAAGAGGCGGTTCGAGCCGCGCTGCCCGAGTGCCGTGAGGTTCTCGAAGCGGCCAATGGCGTGACGGGCGAGGAGCTGGCGCGCAGTCATGGCGCCGAGCAGATCATTCTGGATCTGCAGATGCCCGGGCGAAACGGCATTGAAGCGGCCCGCAGCATCTGGAGGGAGCGGCCGGAGACGCGCATTCTCTTCTGGTCCAACTACTCCGATGAGGCCTACGTCCGCGGCGTATCGCGCATCGTGCCTGACGGGGCGGCCTATGGTTACGTATTGAAATCTGCGGCCGAGGAACGGCTCAAACTGGCGTTGCGCTCGATCTTCATTGAGAACCAGTGCGTGATCGATCGCGAGGTCCGCGGCCTCCAGCAGAAGAGTCTTGGGCCTAACAATGGCTTCAGCGATACCGAGTACGAAATCCTGGTCGATGTGGCGCTGGGCTTGACCGATCGGATCATCGCTCGGCGCCGCAATCTGTCTCTGCGCAGCGTGCAGAACCGCTTGCAGCAGCTCTACGACAAGCTGGAGGTCTATCATTCGCTCGGGGAGGAGACCGGAGCCATCAACCTCCGCACGCGCGCTGTCACCAACGCCCTTCTGCGAAAACTGCTGAACTACAGCGCGCTGGAGAAAGCCGAGGCCGAACTCCAGGAGTGGCTGAAGCAGAGTGCCGTCGACCGCTAGTCCGGAACGCTTTTGGGCTGTCTCGCAGAAAAGTTAAGTCAAACGCGAGAACTGCTCTAGCTGGTCGGCACGCCCTTGGTCGTGGAGTATTCCCAGTGCAGCTCTTCGTCCGGATGCACCAGGGGATAAATGGCGTGGGCCGCATGGGCTGCTTCGGCAAAGCCGGTGAGGATCAGCTTCAGCTTGCGGGGGTAATCGGCGATATCGCCGATTGCAAAAACGCCCGGTAGAGAGGTCTCACAGGTCGAAGGATCGACCTTCACCTGGCCCTTCTGCAACTCCAGCCCCCACTCCGCGATGGGTCCGAGGTTCATGGACAACCCAAAGAAGGGCAGCAGAACATCTGCCTCCAAGAGTCGCTCTTGGCCGTCCAGGGTACGCACCCGCACGCCCGACAGCTGGCCGCTGGTTTCGTCGCCCGCAAGACCGTGGAGCTGATAGGGCACGACCAGCTCAACCCGGCGCTCTTCAGCCAGGGCGTGCAGTCGAGCTACCGACTCCGGAGCGCCGCGGAATTTCGCGCGGCGATGAACCACGTAGACGTGCTCGGCGACGTCAGACAGCAGGATCGACCAGTCGAGCGCGGAATCGCCGCCGCCTGCAATGGCGACGCGCTTGCCGCGGAAGATCTCGGGCTTGGTGACAGCGTAGAAGACGGAGCTGCCTTCATAGTGTTCCAGCCCGGGCAGGGGCGGGCGGTTCGGCCCAAATGCGCCGGCGCCGGCGGCGACAATCACCGCTCTCGCTTCGATCTGCGTACCCTTTGAGGTGGTCAAGCGCCAGCCCTCGGCCAAGCGCTCCAGGCCTACCACGCTTTGCCCCAGATGGAACTGCGGCTGAAACGGCTCGGCCTGCTCCAGCAGACGCTCGATCAGCTCGCCCCCGCCGATGTTCGGGTAGGCGGGGATATCGAAGATCGGCTTTTCCGGGTAGAGGGCCGCGCACTGGCCGCCCGCGACTTCCAGCGAGTCGATGACGTGGCAGCGCATACGCAGCATGCCGCATTCGAAGATTGCAAATAGGCCGACCGGGCCAGCGCCGATGATGGCCACATCAGTTTGCAAGGGTTCGGTGGACATGGGGCTCCGGATAAGATGATCGCGGCGCCTTGGCGCCGCTGCAGGCAGCTTCTGCTATTCGGAACATGGCTGCGTCACCGCTTTGATGCAACCTGGATGGGATGCTTCAGCACGGTGGCCTGCTGGGCCTGGTTCTTTGGTGCGGCGGTTTTGTCCCGTTGCGAGCCGGGCGGGGCGACGTGTACAACCCCGACAATGGTGCAAGGAGCTGACACTTTCCGGCGAGCCTATGATCTGCCTGCAGAGGCGGCCACCGCCGCGCTCGCTCGGCTTTTGGCGCCGGCGCTGCAAAAGGGTGACGTGATCGCTCTGCAGGGCGATTTGGGAGCCGGCAAGACGAGTTTTGCGCGGGCCTTGATCAACAGTCTGGAAGGCGGCCCTGAAGAGGTGCCCAGCCCGACCTTCACGTTGGTGCAGACCTATCAACGTGGTGCGCTGGAGATCTGGCACTTCGACCTCTATCGGTTGGAGGATCAGGAGGAAGCTTGGGAGCTCGGTCTCGAGGAAGCTCTTGCCGAGGGGGTGAGCTTGATCGAGTGGCCGGATCGACTGGGAAGTGCACTGCCAGCCGAGCGATTGGATCTGACTCTGCACCATTCCGGTGAGGGGCGGAAAGCCGAGTTGGTGGGCCGAGGGAGCTGGGCCGGACGCCTTGCGGCTCTGCAAGAGGAGTTGCCATGAACCCCGACCGCGCGGTTGCGGCGCGCGCATTCCTGGACGCTGCTGGATGGCAGGGCGCCAGCATCGAGCTGCTGACGGCAGATGCCTCCTTTCGCAGCTATTATCTCGTGACGCTGGATCAGAAGACCGCGGTGCTCATGGATGCCCCTCCGGAGCATGAGAAGCCTGCTGCTTTTCAGCAGGTCGCTGAAATACTGGCGGCCTTGGAGCTTTCGGCCCCGCGCATCTATGCGGCGGACACGACAGCGGGCTTTTTGTTGATCGAGTATTTTGGCGAGCGCACATTCACCCGCGCGCTGGCCGCCGGCGCGGATGAACGGGCGCTTTACCAGCTGGCGACCGACACGCTGATCGTGTTGCATCGGCGTTGGGATCCGTCTCTTGGGGCAGGGCTGACCAGCTTCGACGGGCAAAGCCTGCCGGCAGAAACCGAGTTGTTCCTCGACTGGATGTATCCAGCTTTGACCGGCAGCCCGCCCGATGACCTGATGCGCGAGCGGTTTCTGGACGCCTGGCGCGAGGTCCTACGACCTGCCTTTGCGCTGCCGCCGACGCTGGTGTTGCGGGACTACCACGTCGATAACATGATGGTGCTCGCCGACAGACCGGGGGTGACGGCCTGCGGACTGCTCGATTTTCAGGACGCGCTGTTAGGCAGTCCGGCCTACGATCTGGTTTCCTTGCTGCAGGATGCTCGCCGCGACGTATCGCTGGATTTGGAAGCTGCCATGCTGGAGCGCTACTGTATTGCCTTCCCGGAGCTGGACCGGCAGCTGTTCGAGGAGGCTTACTGGGTGCTTGGTGCGCAGCGCACCATCCGCATTCTGGGAGTTTTCGTGCGTTTGGACCGGCGTGATGGAAAGCCTGCCTACCTCGCTCACCTACCTCGGCTCTGGCGTTTGCTGGACCGCTTGCTTACTCGGCCTGAAGTGGCCCCGGTCGCGGCCTGGTTCGAGCGCTACCTGCCTGCGGCAGCGCGTCAGGTGCCTCTAAAAGGAGTTGCTGCATGATCCGTCCAACCCGCGCCATGCTGCTTGCTGCCGGGCGTGGCGAGCGCATGCGCCCGCTTACCGACAAGACTCCAAAGCCAATGTTGAAGTTGCGCGGGCGTACGATGGCCGAGCGGGCACTGGATCGTCTCCTCGATGCCGGTGTGGAGGAGGTGGTCGTCAACCTGCACCATCTTCCAGACCAGATCCGTACGCGCCTGGAATCCTATGAAGGCCTGACCATCCACTTTTCCGAAGAAGCTGAGTTGCTGGATACCGGAGGCGGTGTGGCCAAGGCGTTACCGCTGCTCGGAGAGGAGCCCTTCTACGTCGTCAATGGAGACGCGGTCTGGTTGGATGGCGTGCATCCGGCGCTCTTGCGCATGTGCGCGCGGTGGGACGACAGCCTCATGGATGCGCTGCTGCTGCTGCATCCAACGATCACGGCCGTTGGCTACGATGGGCCAGGCGATTTCATGATGACCCCGGAAGGACGCCTTCGTCGCCGTCCGGAACGTGAGCTGGCCCCCTTTGCCTTCACGGGAGTGCAGCTCATACACCCGCGCCTCTTCAAGGATGCGCCTGCTGGCGCCTTCTCCTTCAACCTTCTGTGGGACCGCGCGATTGAAGCTGACCGTCTTGCGGGCGTGCGGCATGACGGCACCTGGTATCACGTAGGAACGCCCGATGCCCTGGAACTGGCCGAGGAAGAGCTGGCTTACGATTTAGGTGAGTCCGAAGCCTGGGCCCACAACGTTAAGGCCTATTACGACGCGGCCCGCACCTCCTGATCCAACGGACCTGCCACAGAACACCACTTGTTGAGCAGCCGGGCCTTGCGAAGCGACCTCACGAGTCCCACAACAGTCGGATACCCAAGAAGGGCTTGGTTCTCGAAAAGTCGATGCTCGTCCCTCGGACAGCAAAGACCAGGCCCTAGTAAAGTACACAGGAGAGTTTGATCTTATGACTCCAACCGAGATCGCGAAGGTGCAGAGCTACCTGCGCCGCACGCTGGACACGGACGTCATCTCTATTCAGGTGCCGAGCAAGAAGTCCGCGCCGGTAGAGGTTTATGCACAAGATGAGTTCATTGGCGTGCTGCATCGCGATGACGAGGACGGCGAGGTTTCCTACGATCTGCACATTTCGGTGCTGGCGGAAGACCTCACCTGATCTGTAAATTGCGCTCTCGGCGCAATCGGACCAACTGATGCTTAAGGGGGAGGGGAAACTTGTATCTCGCGGCGAACCTGACGATGCTTTTCGATGATCGGCCGATGGCTGATCGCTTTGCGGCGGCGGGGACCGCCGGGTTCCGGGTCGTAGAAGTTCAGTTTCCTCACCTTCATCCACTGGAAGAACTGCAGCGGGCGCGTGACGCCGCGGGCGTAGAAGTCGTTCTGATCAACGTGCCCGCGGGAGATCCCGATCGAGGGGAAGCGGGCCTTGCTGCCTTGCCAGGGCGAGAGGCGGATTTTCGCGCTGCCGTCGAAACCTGCGCCCGCTACGCGCGCGGCCTCGGGGCGCGGAAGGTCAATGTCCTGGCCGGCAAGCCGCCCCTCGACATTGCGCCTGATGTCATTTGGCAGACGCTGACCGAAAACCTCCGTTTTGCGGCTGACCGGCTGGGCAAGGAAGACATCGTGGTCCAGACGGAGCCGATCAATCCCGTCGATGTGCCGGGGGTTTTCCTGAACTCCCTGGCGGCTGGGCTGGAGGCCTTGGAGCGCGCCGACCATCCAAACCTCGGGCTGCAGTTCGATCTCTATCACATGGCGATCACGGAAGCCTCGCTGAACGATGCGATCGCCCAGGCGGGCAAGGCTATTGGCCACGTGCAGTTCGCCGATCATCCAGGCCGCCATGAACCCGGCAGCGGCTCCCTCGACCTGCTGTCCGCCCTCGCGGCCCTGAAGGCGGCCGGTTACGACGATGCAGTGGCTGCCGAGTACCGTCCGTCGAAGCGCACTGAGGAAACTCTCCACTGGATGGAAAGCTTCCAGGCCGCCCTCGGGTAGCCACGCCCCCTGAGGTCACTCGCAGTACCAAGTAATGCTCGGTAGCTCTTGCGGTGACGTGCAAGAATGCCGATGCTTTTCTGCATGAGCAGCACGCTGCCACCGCCGCCATTGCCGCCGGGGCGATCATCGTCTTCAAGGCGAGGGATCATCGATCGCTTGCATGCGCAGGAGAAGATCGCTCGCAGCTTTCTGGGGGCGTCGAGTGCACAGCGCGCGCGAGCCGAAATCCTCGATATCCTGAAGGAAGCTCAGGCGCAGGGACAGACAGCGATCCAAAGCCGTTTCGAGGCCGGGGCGTCGGGGCGCGAAACGGCGCGATCCCTGGCCTTCCTGACAGACCAGCTGTTGCGGCTGGTCTATGACCACGTCACCAAAGACCTCTTCCCGCTCCACAATCCCTCAACTGCGGAGCGTCTGGCGCTGGTTGCCGTAGGAGGTTACGGGCGCGGCGAACTCGCCCCCTTCTCCGATATCGATATTCTCTTCCTGCTCCCCTACAAGATCGCCCCGCGCAGCGAGCAGGTGGTGGAAGCGACGCTCTACATGCTGTGGGATCTGGGGTTCAAGGTCGGACATGCCACCCGCTCCCTCGATGAGTGCGTGCGCCTGTCGCGCTCCGACATGACCATCGCCACCAGTCTGCTGGAAAGCCGCTTTCTCTGGGGCGATCAAGCGCTCTATCTGGAACTGCGCCAGCGCTACGCGGAAGAGGTGAGGCAAAACGGCTCCGCCGCGTTCATCGAGGCCAAGCTAGAGGAGCGGACCAGACGGCATCAACGCCACGGCGGGGGCTCGCGCTATGTGCTGGAGCCCAACATCAAGGAAAGCAAGGGGGCGCTCCGGGATCTCCACACGCTCTTCTGGCTGGCCAAATTCGTCTATGGGGTGGATGAGGTTTCGCGGTTGGTGGCGCGTGGCGTCTTCACCCGCGCGGAAGTGCGGCGCTTCACCAAGGCCCTCGACTTCTTCTGGACGTTGCGGTGTCAGCTGCACTATCTGGCGGGACGCGCGGAAGAGCGGCTGACCTTCGACCTCCAGCACCAGATCGCGCCCTTGATGGGCTATACCGACCACGGCGGCGCTAGCGCGGTCGAGCGCTTCATGAAACACTACTTCCTGATGGCGAAGGAAGTCGGCGGCCTGACTCGCATCTTCTGTGCGCAGCTGGAGGCAGAGTATGCGCGCGGTTCGCGTTTTCGAGCCCTGCTACCGTCGCGGCGGCGCCAGGTCGCGGGATACCGACTGGAGGGTGACCGCCTGTCGGTCAAGGGACCGGAAGTTTTCGCGGAGAAGCCGGTCGAGTTGCTGCGCATTTTCCGGGTCGCTCAGGAACACGACCTGGACATTCACCCCCAAACCCTGCGTTGGATCACCCGTTCCCTGCGCTACCTGGACAAGGATCTGCGCGAGGACCCCAAGGCCAACGCGATCTTTCTCGATATCCTTGCGGGTGGGGATGACCCGGAACTGGCCCTGCGACGGATGAACGAGGCCGGCGTTTTCGGACGCTTCGTGCCGGAGTTCGGGCGCGTGGTCAGCCAGATGCAGTTCAACATGTATCACCACTACACGGTGGATGAGCACACGATTTTTGCTCTGGGTATCCTCTACGACATCGAGCAGGGCAATCTGGGGGAAGAGGCGCCCATCGCCTCCAGTGTGGTGACGCAAGTGTTGTCCCGTCGGGTGCTCTACATGGCGGTGCTGCTCCACGACATCGCCAAGGGACGCCGCGGCGACCACAGCGAGGAGGGGGCGAAGATCGCCTACCGCCTCTGTCCACGCTTCGGCTTCTCCGCGGAGGAAACGGAAACGGTCGCCTGGCTGGTGCTGCATCACCTCAAGATGAGCGACACCGCCTTCAAGCGCGATGTGGACGACCCGCAGACGATCCAGGACTTTTCCCAGCTCGTGCAGTCGGTCGAGCGGCTGCGCTTGCTGTTGCTGCTCACGGTCGCCGACATTCGGGCCGTGGGCCCCGGCACCTGGACCGCCTGGAAGGCAGCGCTGCTGCGCGAACTCTACTGGCGTACGGAAGAGGTGCTGACCGGCGGCCTGGTCACCGAAGGGCGAGACCAGCGGGTGCAGCAGGCAAAAGAGGCCCTGGTAGCCTGCCTCGATCATTGGCCCGCGGAGGAGGTCGAGGCCCATCTGTCCCGCGGCTATCCCAACTACTGGCTGTCGCTGGACTTGGAAACCCATCTGCGCCATGCGGAACTGGTGCGCGAGGCGGAGGCCGCAGGCCGTAGCCTGACCATTCACACCCGCTATGACGCCTACCGCGGCATTACCGAGGTGACCATCTACACCCCCGACCATCCAGGCCTTTTCAGCCGCATCGCGGGCGCCATCGCGCTCGCCGGCGCCAGCGTGGAAGGCGCCCGCATCATCACCCTCTCCAACGGGATGGCCCTCGACATCTTCTATATCCGGGATGTGCATGGCGAACCTCTGCGCGATCCGCAGCGCCTCGCCCGTTTGCGCAGCACCATCGAAAAGACCCTGGCGGGCACGATCAAGCTGGCTCAGGAGCTCAAGAAGATGGTATCGCCGCTGCCGGCGCGGATGGACGTCTTCGTAGTGGCCCCGCGCGTTCTGATCGACAACAAGGCGAGCCGCCGGCACACGGTGGTGGAGGTCAACGGCCGTGACCGGCCGGGCTTGCTCTATGCCGTTACCCAGGCGCTGACCCGGCAGAACCTGATCATCGACAGCGCCATGATCACGACTTTCGGCGAACGCGCCGTGGACAGCTTCTACGTTCACGACCCCTTGGGATCGAAGATCGAGGATGAAACCAAGCTGAAGCGATTGCGCCAGCGCTTGCTGGAAGCTCTGGAA
>JAJUFM010000191.1 GCA_029265995.1 Rhodospirillaceae bacterium
CAAGCAACTCACGCCCTATCCGCCCTCGCGCGATCTCCGGGTTCAAGCCTCGCGTGCGGCCCAAGGTTTCCGGCGTCCTGGGCAATTGGGAGGCCAGATCATAGATCTGTTCGTCTCGGATGACACGGTTACGCGGCACATCGCGCCGCTGGGCTTCCTCTTCGCGCCAGGCTGCCAGCGCACGCAGTGCAGCAAGATAGCGTCCGTCTCGCGAGCGGCTTTTCAGGCGCTGCCAGGCGTTCTCCGGACTCAGGTCATAAGTGGAGGGGTCGGTAAGCCTGTCCATCTCCTCCTTCAGCCATTCGGCCCTTCCGTTGCGCTTCAGGCGCGCTCGGAGCTTGGCGTAGACGGTACGTAGGTGAGTGACATCGGAGAGGGCGTAATCGAGCTCACGCCGGCCGAGCGGCCGCCGGCTCCAGTCGGTAAAGCGCGCCGATTTGTCGATGCGTGCGTTTGCCAGTGCTCCGGCAAGCTTCTCGTAGCTGACCTGGTCGCCGAAGCCGCAGACCATCGCTGCGACTTGAGTATCGAAGACCGGCGCTGGCAAGCGATCGGTCAGGTGATAGAAGATTTCCAGGTCTTGCCGCGCCGCATGGAAGACCTTCAGCACCTTGCGATCGTCGAGTAACTCGAGCAGAGGAGAAAGGTCAATTCCGGGCGCGAGGGGGTCAATGATCCCCGGCTGTTCCGGCCCCGCGATCTGGATCAGGCATAGCTTGGGCCAATAGGTCGTGTCGCGAACGAACTCAGTGTCGATCGTGATGAAGTCGGCTTCGCGCTGCGCCGCGCAAAAAGCGGCGAGGGCGTCGGTATCGGTCAGAACTTGCATGTAAAGCACCTATAACGCGACCGGCCGTCTGCTGGAAGCCTGAACCCCGGCTGGCGTTTTCATCTGAGCCTAGGCAGCGGCTCTGCCGGCGGGAATCGGGGCGCTGATGACGCGTCTTACCAGGATGAAGCCAAACACGAGCGTTGCCAAGGAAGCTACGGCGAAGGCAGCCGCCACGCTGGTGTTGGGGATGAAGATAGCGCAGAGAGCCAGGCCGGCTATTCCTATGCGCATGGCTGCATCCGCCCCTCTGTTGGTCGAAAGACGGCCCTGAAACGCCAAGCTTAACGCCAGGGTGCCGATGAGGACGATGGTGAAAGGCAAGAGTTGCGCAAAGCCGGGGTCGATCACCAGATCCGGCCGGGTGAAGACGGCTCCCATCATCACCATGAGCGGCATACACAGAACGATCGCATGCATCATCGTTCGTACAAAGGGCGCGTCCGCAATTCGTGATGTGACGGCGGCCACGACGGAACTGGGCGGTGAAAGTTCGCCGAAGACCGCGACGAAGAAGGCGAAGAAGTGCACGACCCAGGGGTTGAGGCCCGCTCGGATCATGAAGGGCGCGATCACCACAGCGGTAATGATGTAGGTGGGAGCTACAGGAAGGCCCATTCCCACCAGATAGCCAAAACCGAAGGCCACAAGCACCATGAGGATCATGTTGATGCCGGCACCTTCCATCAAGACGACACCGACCTTTGTGGGCACGCCGGTGATCGTGAAGCTGGCAGTCAGAATCCCAAGCGTCGCAAGGAGCATGGCGAGGTCTGCCGTGATGGTCGCGAAGGATTCCACCAGCCGCAGGAAGGGGCGCGCCAGTTCCTGGATGGAAAACAGCCTGTTCCGGACAACACGGTAGAGGAATATCGCCGTCATCACGATGAAGAGATAAATGAAGACGGTCTGCGCCGAGGTCATGGCCGCCCGCCGCTCCACACCCATGAAATAGATCAGGCCAACAACCGCCGCGGCATAGGCAAAGATGTTGAACTTGTCCAAGAACGTCAGCGGCGTAACGGCAGGAACGCTGGTCTTGTCGTAAAAACGCAGTGCGAGCAGGTAAACGGCGAAACCCACGCCAAGGAAGTAGATGATGGCCGGGGCAAAGCCGCGTGCCACTACCTCGAAGTAGCTTACCTGAAGATACTCCGCCATCAGGAAGGCGGCGATCCCCATCATCGGCGGCATGAGCTGCCCACCGAGGGAGGAAGCGGTCTCGACCGCCGCAGCAGTAACCCGCGGGAACCCGGCACGGACGAGAGACGGAATGGTGGCCGAGCCCGTCGTCGCGGCATTGGCTGCGCTGGAGCCGGAGACGGCAGCGATGGCGAAGGAGCTGATGACAATGGTCTGCGGCAGCAGTGTGGGCGACTTGGTGGCCAGGCGCGAGGCGCCGTGAAGGATGGAATCAATGCTGCCGAAGGCGCGCAACACTGCAAGAACGAGAATAAAGGAGCCTATGAGAGTTAGCCCGAGCTGTGGCAGGCGCTCAAAAATGCCTGTCGACATCTCGACGCTGATCGAGCTTACCACCCGCTCCCACGACATGCCGGGGTGGTTGAAGAGGCCCGGCACCACGTAGCCGTAAACCGTATAGAGAATAAGCAGGAGGTTGATGACAAAGAGAACAAAGTAATGACGGCGCGTGTACTCGAGGATGAGGGCCGCCATGCCACCACCCACGATCAGGTCGTGCGTGTTCCAGATACCGAGGCGATAGATGCGGATGTTGTCGAATTCGTTCGTCAGATAGTAGGAGGCGTAGAGACTGAAGCCGACATAGAAGAGCGCGAAAAGCCACGGAATTACTGGGCCGAGCGCCGGGTAGAGCTTCTGCTTGCGCAGGTCGTTGAGGATAACGATGCACAGCGCGATCGGCATCACCGCTACCGCCAGGCGCGTAGGTCCGCCTATGCCGGTCATGTAGTAGCGGAAG
>JAJUFM010000030.1 GCA_029265995.1 Rhodospirillaceae bacterium
CCGAAGGCGATGGAGACGGTGACCGCGTAGACCACGCCGGAGATTTCACTCAGCGACCAGTCATCGGCCCAGGGGCGGTCGCCGTCGAACAAGAGAGCTCCCAGGATCGCGAAGCCTGCCGCGATCAGAAGCTGCCAACCGGAAAGCGCGGCTGCAGAGAGGGACCAGGTGAAGCGCTTCATGAGGACGGTGCCAAACGCCCACGAAAGCGCCGCCCCCAGAATAGCCGCCACGCCAAGAGGGGCGGCGGCGATTGAGTGGAATTCAGGCACGACGAGCAAGGCAAGGCCGGTCAACCCGAGGACCAGCCCCACAGCGCGATAGGTATTGAGCCGCTCGTTCAGCAGGAAAATCGAGAAAATCGATGCCCAGAGCGGCATGGTGAAGGCAAGGATCGAGGCGCGCCCCGCATCCATCAGGGTCAAGGCGTAGGCGGTGAGAATCTGCCACCCCGCAATACTGAAGGTGGCGCAGAGGAACAGCGGCAGGAGTTCGCGTCGTGGCACATGCAGCGACGCGCCATAAGCTCTTGCCAAGAGCAGCGTCATCGCAGCGCCAAAGGTCAGGCAGGCGGCGCGGAAGTCCCAGACCGGCATGACTCCGACCGAAAGCTTCATTGCCGGCCAGTTGACGCCCCAACAGAGGCCCAGGGCGAGCAGCAGCAGATAGCCAGTGGCGTGACTGTCGGCCTGGGGTCGCGATGTCGGCGATGACACGCTCACGGCTCTTCCGCTCCCGCTGAGGCGGATCGCCGTTGCGCGAGGGCGTCGAGCACCGCCAGCTTTTCCTCTGCAGTCATGATCGGCCAGTCGCGGATCTCGTCCAGGGTGCGCAGGCACCCGATGCAGTGGGTGCTGGCGCTATTCACCTGACAGATCTGCACGCAGGGTGAGGGGATGGTATCATCGATCCGGCGGCCGCGCGCTTCACGGCGGCGCTGGCGCCGTGCCAACCGCTCCGCTTCATCCACGGCGCTTATCCTGCCTCCCGAACATCATTGCGCTGGGTGCCACGGTCCAACCGCGACGCAAGAGAGGCTTCGAGAAAATCGTCGATATCGCCGTCGAGAACGCCCTCCGCATTACCCTTCTCTACGCCGGTGCGCAGGTCCTTGACCATCTGGTAGGGCTGCAGCACGTAGGAGCGGATCTGGTGGCCCCAACCGATATCAGTCTTGCTTTCTTCTTCCGCGGCCGCTGCTTCCTCGCGTTTGCGGAGCTCGAACTCGTAAAGACGGGCCTTCAACATGTTCATTGCCGTCGCGCGGTTCTTGTGCTGAGAGCGTTCGCTCTGGCACTGCACCACGATGTTCGTCGGAATGTGGGTGATCCGCACGGCGGAGTCGGTCTTGTTGACGTGCTGCCCTCCGGCGCCGGACGCGCGGTAGGTATCGATGCGCAAGTCCTTGTCCTGGATGTCGACCTCAATGGTGTCGTCCACAACGGGATAGACCCAGACGCTGGCAAAGGAGGTGTGGCGGCGGGCCTGGCTATCGAAAGGCGAAATTCTGACCAGGCGGTGCACACCGGATTCGGCCTTCAGCCAGCCATAGGCATTGTGCCCCTTGATCTGCAGCGTGGCCGACTTGAGACCTGCTTCTTCGCCGGCGCTTTCTTCCAGCCATTCGACCTTGAAGCCATGGCGCTCGGCCCAGCGCGTGTACATGCGGATCAAAATCTCGGTCCAGTCCTGCGCCTCGGTGCCGCCAGCGCCGGCATGGATTTCCATGTAGCAGTCGTTGGCGTCGGCCTCGCCAGACAACATGGATTCTAGCTGGCGCTTTTCGACCTCTAGGCGCAAGGCCTGAAGGGAGGCTTCCGCTTCAGCGACGATGTCCGCGTCACCTTCCGCTTCACCGAGCTCGATCAGGGTCAGGGCGTCCTCGAGATCTTGTTCGAGTTTCTTGTAGCTACTGATGCCATCCTCGAGCGCGCCGCGCTCGCGCATCAGCTTTTGAGCCGCGTCGGAATCATTCCAGAGATTGGGATCTTCGGAAAGAGCGTTCAGCTCTTCCAAGCGTTTGATGGCGTTGTCCCAGTCAAAGATGCCTCCTCAGCAGCGTCAACGACTCACGGATGTCGTCGACCGCCGCCTGGATCTCTGCCTTCATTGCAAACTCCGTGTTCGCAGGGGGGTCGTGCCACATGGCTTTTGCCCGTGGCAGCGGCAACCCTAGCGTCAGGTTCAGACCGTCATGCAGAGCAATCTTGGTGCAAAGATTGCTGCTCTCATGCCGCTCTTAGCAGACGTGCCGCTTCGCGTATAGGGCGGTTCTGGGAGAGCGTCCCATCTGCAGAGACGCTAATAAAGACCGCCTGTGCCGGTGCCACTGCTGTCCATACCGCCGATGGGCGGCGGAGCGGCCGCTGCGCTCCCGAGCGCGTTGTCCAAAGCTCCCATGCCTGGACCAGACCCCTCTTTGAAAGCTTCCCAGATCACGCCATTGCCCGAATAGTGCGCGACCTCGCCCGTATCTCTCACAACGCGCACAAGGCGAACGCTATCAGGCACGCGGAAGGGGGTGGAGGGGGCATCCTTAAGAGCCGCGGCCATGAAGTCGCGAAAGATCGGCGCTGCGACCACGCCGCCAGATTGCCGCGGGCCGAGATAGGCCGGCTGATCGAAACCGATGTAGACGCCGACCGCGAGATCAGGGGAGAAGCCGACAAACCAGGCGTCCTTGTAGTCGTTGGTGGTTCCCGTCTTTCCTGCGAGCGGCTTGCCTACGGCACGTATCGTGCCGCCGGTTCCGCGCAGTACGACACCTTCGAGCATCGATACCATCTGATAGGCGGTAGCCGAGTCGATGACCTGCTCGCGAACATCGGGAAGCACCGGCGGCGGACTACCATCGTAATCGCTACTCAGGGAACAGCTCTCGCAGGGCCGTTGGTCGTGGCGATAGATCGTCTGCCCATGGCGATCCTGCACACGATCGATGAGCGTCGGTGTGATCCGTTTGCCGCCATTGACGAGCATGGCGTAGGCCGTCGTCATGTTCAGCGCCGTGGTCTCTCCGGCTCCCAATGCAAGGGAGAGGACCGGGGGGGCACCCTCCAGGATGCCGAAGCGCTCGGCCATCTCGACGACCTTGTCCATCCCCACATGCTGTGCAAGACGCACGGTCATCAGGTTGCGCGACTGCTCGATGCCCACACGGAGTGGGGTCGGCCCATAGAAGCGATTGGAGTAGTTGCTCGGGCGCCACTGACCCAGACCGGGCCCCTGATCCATGACAAAGGGCGCATCCAAGACGATGCTGGTGGGCTGAAAGCCGTTCTCCAGGGCCGCCGCGTAAACGAAGGGCTTGAAGGAGGAGCCGGTTTGTCGGCGCGCCTGGCTTGCGCGGTTGAACTCGCTCTGCTCGTAGGAGAAGCCACCACTCATCGCCAGCACCCTGCCGGTATGAGGGTCCAGCGCGACAAGGGCGCCGTTCACTTCAGGTAGCTGCCGCAACGCGTAGGTGACCGGGGCCAGCTCTTCCGCCTCATCTGCTTCCTCGGTAGGCGGCTCGTCTGCCTCCGACTCTGCCTCGGCCTCTGCCTCTGCCGCGGCTTCTGGCTCTTGCTCCTCAGGCTGGCTTAGCCGCTCTACCAAAATGACGTCGCCCACTTCGAGCACATCCGAGGGATGAGAGGGTTCGTTGCCGACCCGTCGATCCTCCAGCTGCGGGCGGGCCCACCGCATTTCCTCCATGGGAATGATGCCGCGGGTGCCGTCGTCCAGGCCGATCTGGGCCTCTGATGCGCTCTCGTTGTCGAGGACAATCGCGAGATTCCAGCCTTCGGCGCCCGCCGGCTTCTCCTGTCGTCCGAGCGGGATGCGCCAACCCTCATCGCCAATCTCGATATTGAGCAGCGGGCCGCGCCAACCGAAGCGACGGTCGTACGCGAGGATACCCTCGCGCAGGGTGCGATCCGCGATCTGCTGCAGGTCGGGGTCGAGGGACGTGCGAACGGACAAGCCGCCTTCATAAAGTTCTTCTGAGCCGAACTGACGCGCGATCTCCCGGCGAACATCCTCTGTGAAATAGTCCGCCCGAGTCATTTCCGCGTTGGTGCGCTGACGCACTTCCAGCGGCTCTTCCATGGCCACCCGAGCTTCCTCTGCGGTGATATGGCCGTCTTCCATCATGCGGCTCAACACCCAGTTGCGGCGCGCCACGGCCTGTTCCGTGCGGTTGATCGGGTGATAGTTGTTTGGGGCTTTGGGCAAGGCAGCCAGGTAGGCAGCTTCGGCCAGGCTGAGCTCGTCCAGCGGCTTGTTGAAGTAATTGAGGGCTGCCGCTGCGACACCATAGGAGCCGCCGCCGAGATAAATCTCATTCAGGTAGAGCTCGAGAATCTGGTCCTTGGACAGCGTTTGCTCGATGCGCAGCGCCAGCAGAGCCTCGCGTACCTTCCGGTCCAGGCTGACCTCATTGGTCAGAAGGAAGTTCTTCGCGACCTGCTGGGTGATGGTAGAGGCGCCTTCCGGCCGCCGGTTCTGCCCTAGCTGAGACAGGTTGGTGATCGCCGCACGAATGACCGAGCGGAAGTCAATGCCAGGGTGGCTATAGAAGCTCTTGTCCTCCGCAGACAGGAAGGCGTTACGCACACGCTGCGGTATCGCTTCAATCGGCACGAAGACGCGCTGCTGGATCGCGAACTCGGACAAGAGGCGGCCGTCGCCGGCATGAACACGCGTGGTCGTCGGCGGCTGGTACTCGGCGAGATGGCTATAATCCGGCAGATCCGCGCTGAAGTGCTGGAAAAGATAGAATCCCGCCGCTGCCGCAATAACCAGTGCTGCGGCACCCAGGGTTAGGATCCAGGACAACAAACGCATCATGTCAAAGCTGCCTCGACGAATAGCGGTGGCCTGCCACGCAAGCTGGCCTAAAGTTGTAGCGGGATTGTGGCACAAGCTCGGCGTGAATGAGGTGCGACGGGAAGTGCCTCAATCTCAAACATCTTCCGGCACTTCCCAATGAGCGGCATGTTCTTGCTGCAGCACAACTGGCTACAGGGCCACCCAACAACTCGAGCGCGTTTGTCTGCGATCCGCCGGGAAGAGTAAAGCGCGCAGAGGCATTTTGCCGCTTTTCCGGGCAGTCATTTTCGGGGCAGAGAAGAGAACACCCCTTATTGGTTCCAGGCCTGCTGAATCTCGAAATGACGCGAGATGGCGTCAAAGACGGCATCAACCACGCGCTGCCGATGAGTTGGGTCACGTAACTGTCGTTCCTCATCCCGATGGGAGATGTACCCGATCTCCAGCAGTACGGAAGGCACCGTGGGCGATTTAAGTACAGCGAAGCCAGCAAAACGGTGGGTGTTTCGTAATAGTTCCACGCGTTTTCCGAGCTCGTCCACCAGCATAACGGCGTATGTCTTGGAAAGGTTCATTGTGTCCCGCTGGGCCAGCCCCAGCAGAACGCGGCCCACTTCCCCTGGCTGAACAGCCAAATCGAGGCCGCCGATCGCGTCCGCCTTGTTTTCCCGCGCCGCGATGGCCGCAGCCTCAGCATCCGAAGCCTCTTCCGACAAGGTGTAGACGGACGCGCCGCGAATACTGCCTGAGGGATTGGTATTGGCATGCAGCGAGATGAAGAGGTCCGCCTTCGCCTGCTCGGCGATTGCAAAGCGCTGCCGCAGCGGAATGAAGCGGTCATCGTCGCGTGTCATGACGACGCGAAAGCGTCCCGAGGCACGAATCTTTTCTGCCAACGCACGGGAGTAAGCGAGTACGAGATCCTTTTCCTTCGTGCCCGACACGCCAATCGCACCCGGGTCGACACCTCCATGGCCGGCATCGATCACGATGGTGGGCCGCCTGTCGCGCGGCGGAGCAGGCGCGCCGGGCAGGGCGATCTCGATGGGGGGAAGTCGCCTGGCCGACTCCTGGATGTTGGCGACGGCGGACGTGCGAAAATCGGATGCCGCCGTCTCCTCCAGATCCACCACCAGCCGGTGCCCGCGCCCGTCATGTGGTGGCAACTCCAGAACTTGGCGAACCGCGGCGGGCTGCTTCAGGTCGAGAACAACCCGGCTGATGCCGGGAGTGAAGAGGCCGAAGCGCAGAGCGGACACATAGCCCGCAGAAAAGCGCTCGGGCGGCCCGATCCAATCGACCTCCTGGAGGTCAATGACCACGCGATTGGGCTCGGGGAGCGCAAAAACCCGCCATGCCGAGGCTTCGCTCAGTTCCAGGACAACCCGGGTCATGCCTGGATGTATGCCCAGACGAGCATCCAGGATCGCGGGTCGCGCCGCCGCTTCAAGCGAAAGAGCCATCAGCAGCAAGAGCGCAAGCATCAGGCTTTTGAGGCCGACTCCCTGCTTGCGGCAGGGCATGAAGTTAACCCCCTATCGTCCTGAGAAAGGAACGAGTTTTGGAAGATAGCGCGGAACAAATCGGGCCGCAATGCCGTGCCGGCGGAATCTCATTCCGCGATTATTCATCGACCGCCTTGTTGAGGTCAGGAAGGGGAGATCAGCTTCCGCGGCGGACATCCTCCACTGCTTCCTGCAGCGTTTCGAGCGGGACCGCGCCGGGCAACAGGCGATCACCGATGATGAAGGCGGGGGTTCCCCTGATCTCCAGCGCCTCGGCGAGGCGATAGTTGTGACGCAGCCTTTCCTGAATGTCGGGGTCGGCCATGTCTTCACGCAAGCGATCCACGTCCAACCCCGCTTCTGCAGCCAGGTTGAAGATGCGCGTTTCGTCCAGCTGTGCGCGGTTTGCCATCAAGGCCCAATGCAACGCCTCATAGCCGTCCTGCCGCTCGGCCGCCAAGGCAGCCTGTGCTGCCACCAGGGAAGGGGGGCCAAGGATGGGAAATTCCTTCATTACGAGGCGGACGCCGCCGTCCTGGGCGAGCAAGTCACGTAGCGCCTGGCTTGCCTGCTTGCAGTAGCCGCACTGGTAGTCGAAGAATTCGACAATGGTCACATCGCCCTGCGGGTTGCCCAACACCGGGGAGGCGCCATCCTGCTCAAGATCGTCACGATGCAGGGAAAGCTTATCCTGCTGACGGCTTGTTTGTGCCGCCTGCTTGCGTTCTTCCAGAACTTCTAGCGCCTCGAGAATGAGGTCAGGGTTCTCGAGCAGGTAATCGCGGAAAATCTGCTCAATCTCGGCCCGTTCGGATGCGCTGAATTCGGCATTGGCTGGCCGAGCGAGGCCAGTCACCGTGAGGCCCAGCAAGGTGGCCACCAGAAGGGCGAGGGATCGGAGGCGCATGTTGAAGAGCTTTCACTGTTCGAGGAGATCCACCCGGTCTAGCGGATAAGACCGTCGGTGTCAGCGCCGGCGGCGCTGTTCCTCTCTTTCTTCCTCTCGCTCGGCGATCTCCGCCAGATCACTGGCCCGCAGCCAGCCCGGTGTGCCGGAGGCCAACAGGCGCTTTGCGCGCTCGGCCTGACCCCGGGCCTCACGCCAGTTGTCTTCGGCGTAGTTCATCTCTGCCAAAGCCAGGGCGGCCATGCCGGTGTCGCCGAGACGTCCTTCCACCACAGCCTTCAATCGCCAGGCGCTGGAATCATCGGGCTCCCGGGCGAGAACGCGATTCAGGTTGTCGAGAGCCTCGCGATCCATCTCGGGGTCGTTCAAGCCTACAAGTGCCTGGGCCATGCGCAGGCGCATTTGTGGCGCATCGGGTTGGAGGGAGACCGCTTGGCGGTAGCTCGGCACGGCTTCCGCCAGGCGGCCGTTCTCCAGCAGGATCTGGCCGCGCAGCTCGTGGAAGAAGGGGTCCTGAGGCCAATCCACCAGAAGGCCGTCCACCCGCTCGAGCGCCAGGCCCATGTTCCCGCTCCGATGCGCTGCGATCGCCCGCGCATAGCGCGCCGGCAGAGAGGTGTCTGAGTCGGGATAGCGGCGCATGACGGTGCGTTCCGGCTCAAGGAAGCCGACCAACTTCGCTCTCATCCGGTCGTGCAATGCCTGCAGGTGGGCCGGTGCCGAGGTGTCGCGATAGGGCGAGGCCTGCACCGCTTGATCCAGGAACGAGATTCTCTCTCGGGTCAGCGGGTGGGTCCGCAGGTAGGGGTCCTGGCTGGAGGTGAGCAGCACTTCCTGGCCTTCCAGGACGCTCATGAAGTTCCTCAGGCCTTCCGGGCTAATGCCGGCGCTGCGCAAGAAATTGACCGCGGCCTGATCGGCCGACTGCTCCTGGGAGCGCGTGTAGGACAGCAGCCCGCGAAGGGCGGCATCCTGGCCCATGCCCATGACCGCGCCGGCAGCCCGGCCATCGCCGCTGGCTGCCGCTGCACCAAGGCCCAGGAGCATGGATAGCACCGCCTTGATCGAGGCATTGCGCAGCTCTTCACCCCGTCCCGCGATGTGGCCGCCGGTGATGTGTCCGGCTTCGTGGGCGATCACGCCCATCAGTTCGCGCGGGTCTTCCGCCCCCATCAGAAGACCGGTATGGAGGAACATCCGATTGCCGGGAATGACGAAGGCGTTGAGGGTCCGATCCTGAATGATGTAAATCTCGATGGCCTGTGGGCTGAGTCCGGCAGCTTGCAGGATCGGGGTGGCGTAGGTGCGGATTGTGTGTTCAATCTCCGCATCCCGGATGAGCGTTACGCCCTGGGCCCCTGCAGGCGGTGAGAAAACCGCACCGAAGGCAGTCAACAAGTAACCGAGGGCGAGAATGAAGCTTCGCAGGCGCAACGGCAGATCCTTCCCTGAGAAAAAGGTTAAGATCAGCATACGGCAGAATCAACAGAGGCCATATCGCAAGGTACGGGCAAGCTTTGTAGCCCTGGCCTTTGCCGGGCTCCTCGCCGCCTGCAGTGGCGAGCCAACGCCAGGCAGTGTCGAGATCGTCGAGGGTTATGCAGGGCTTGTTGCAGCGGATGAGCCTCGTGCTGCGGTCATCGGTCGCGATGTGCTCGGCCGCAATGGTACGGCGGCCGATGCGGCTGTCGCCATGGGCTTAGCCATGACGGCCTCCTACCCCTCGAGAGTGGGGCTTGGCGGTGGTGGCCTCTGCGTCGTCTATGACGGTCCCAATCTGTCCGGTACCTCGATCAGCTTCCTTCCGGACAACAGCGGTGCACCTATGCTGGCCCGGGGCCTCGCCCTTCTGCATGCGCGCTTCGGCTCGCTGAGATGGGAGCTACTGGTAACCCCTGCAGAAAATCTGGCGCGCCAGGGTAATCCCGCCAGCCGCGCGCTGGTTCAGGATATCGCGGACGCTGGCGATCGTCTGGGTCAGGATCCGCGCCTCTACAATGCCTTCTATCGCGATGGCTTGCCCGTTGAAGTGGGCGATCGTGTCGCCCTGCCAGAGGTGGCAGCCGCGCTCAGTGGCCTGCGCCGTCGCGGTGTCGCCTACATGACGACAGGGAGCTACGCAGATCGCCTGCTCGGCGCCGCGCAGGCGGCAGGCGCCAACCTTTCCCGGGATCAGTTACGTAACAGCCTGCCGCAGGAAGCGCCGGTGCGCGAGGTTCCCTTCGAGAATGACGTCATCATGCTCCCGGCGAACGCGGTTGGACTGCGCTTTGCGAGTCTGGCGTCCGGACAGCCTGCTTCGCCAACTGCCTCTGGTGGCGTGCCGGCGGCGAGCTTCGTGGTTGCGGATCGGTTTGGCTATGCTGTCGCTTGCAGCTTTACCCAGAACGACTTGTTTGGGGCGGGTCGCCTGCTCGGGGACACGGGCGTGATTCTCGCTGCTCCGCCACCGGCGGGTGGCTACGACGCTTCCATGTCCGTGGCGCTGGTTGCCAACAAGAATATCAATCGGGTCCGCTATGGGGTGGCCGCGAGCGATTATGATGCGGGTGCCGCCGCCGCTGAAGTGCTGCAGCGCATTGCGGAGCGGGGCGAAGGGGCCAGCGCAGCCGTTGCCGGATCGCGAGCCGGTGCGGCGGAGGGCGCAAAGGTAACCGCCTTCCGTTGTCCCAGCGGTACCGTCGCTGGGTCCGGGTTAAGTTGTAGCGTTGCTGCGGACCCGCGAGGGCGTGGCCTTGCAGAGATCGCCAACTAAGGCGTTTCTTCTAGAGAGCGGGAGGGGCTCGCCCCTGGCTGTAGCCTTACTTTCTGCAGGGTTGAACGGCCCTGGGGCGGGTGCTAGACCGGATTTGAGCTCAATCTGAACCGCGATGTTCGAAGAAAGCTCGAGAAGGTGCTCATTCAACAACGAGATAGGTCAGGGCCGGCCTCCTGGGCTGACCCCGATCGAAGAACAGCTGCGCGTCGGATTAGGGCGCGGGAGAGAGATCAGCGATGACCTACGTCGTCACCGAAGCCTGCATCAAGTGCAAGTACATGGACTGCGTCGAGGTCTGCCCCGTGGACTGTTTCTACGAGGGCGAAAACATGCTGGTCATCCACCCGGACGAGTGCATCGACTGTGGCGTCTGTGAACCTGAGTGCCCACCCGAAGCGATTTTGCCGGACAGCGATCCTGACGCAGACGCTTGGCTGGAGTTGAACAAGGACTACAGCGCCACCTGGCCGAACATCAGCCGGAAGGGCGAAACCCCTCCCGATGCAGACGAATACAAGGATGTAGAGGGCAAGTACGAGAAGTACTTCAGTCCGAACCCGGGGCAGGGCTCCTGATCTCGCGTTGGGCAGGCTGCCAGCGTGGTCTTCCAAGTAAATCCCGACACTTCATCCCTAAGCCGATTCGCGCCGAGTGGTTAAAATCACCCGCGTGCGCTTATGTCGCGCTGCAATACGTTGTTTTTTACCCTGACCTGTAGTATATTTACCTCATTGCGGTAACCTGTTCGGTTATTGTCAGGACGTTCCAGGTCTCGAGCCTGTGGGCATCTGTTCGCCGAGGTGACTCCCCGGGGCAAGGATGGGTCTTTGCCTCTCGGGGTTTCTTATGGCGAGCGAGTTGCCGGTTATCTTTATCCCTCCTTGTAGCGAGGGAAAGGGCGCCGAACAAGTCGATCAGGCTGGTACAGTCACGTCCATCCATTCATTCGGAGCAGAAGGCGGAAGATGGCGAAGAAGCTAGAGTTTGGCGAGGGGGATTTCGTCGTCTACCCGACCCATGGGGTGGGCCGGGTGATGGGTATTGAAGATCAGACTATTGGCGGCCACACGGTCGAGTTGATTGTTATCAAGTTTGAGAAAGACCGGATGATTCTGAGAGTCCCGGTCGCTAAGGCACAGAATTCCGGCCTACGGCGCCTGTCGTCGCGCAAGATCATGGATTCGGCCTTGACCACCCTGAAGGGCCGCAGTCGCGCCAAGCGCACCATGTGGAGCCGTCGGGCGCAAGAATACGAAGCCAAGATCAACTCTGGAGATCCTGTGTCGATCGCCGAGGTCGTGCGGGATCTGCACCGGGCCGATGATCAACCAGAGCAATCCTACAGCGAACGCCAGATGTACCAGGCGGCGCTCGATCGGCTGGTGCGTGAGTTCGCCGCTCTCGAACAGATCGACGAGGCCGCGGCGGCCGAAAAGCTCGAACAGCTCCTCAAGGCTGCCTAGGCCTCGGACGCCTATTTGGCCCTGCAGCAAAGTGGCAGAACGCGTCTGAGTGAATGGCATAGCGATTCCAATGGAACGCGATTTGCTCTAGGCTGTGCCGATCTTTCGGCCTTCCATGAGAATGGCACGACTAGCGGCCAGCCGTCGAGGCGACCGCCCGTCACCGAAGGCAAGCAAATGCATTGGCGGACATGGCGGGTTCTCAGATCTTTGCGACCTTAAGCGGCTATCAACGCGTATGGGCCGTGGGCTCCATCCACGGCGAAGTCGATCGCCTTGCGGCGCTGCATGCCGGCCTGTGGGACCGGCTGCAGCCGGGTGATCGCCTCGTCTACATGGGGAACATCATAGGCCAGGGGCCCGCTTCTGCGGCAACAGTCGACGAGCTGCTTTCCTTTCGCCGCGCCTTCATGACGATCGAGCCGGCGGAAGAACCGCAGGTTATCTACCTCCGGGGCGCCCAGGAGGAGATGCTGCAAAAGCTGCTCCAACTGCAGTTTGCGACCGACCCGAGAGGTGTTCTTGAATGGATGCTGCAGCAAGGCGTTGAGCAGACCATTCAGGCTTATGGGGCGGATGTCGAGGATGCGCGGCGGGCGGCGGGAAGCGGAGCAGTCGGCATTGCCCGCTGGACGCAGTCATTGCGTAGCCGGATCCAATCCTCGCCCGGACATTACGATTTCATGGCCGCGATCCGCCGGGCCGCCATGACGGATGATGGCGCTCTTCTCTTCGTCAATGCGGGCGTGGATCCGGATCGCCCTCTGGAGTCGCAACGCGACAGTTTCTGGTGGAATGGGGGCGGCTTCGCACGGATGAGCGAGCCATACAACGGCTACAGGCGCGTCGTCCGCGGCTTTGATCGCAGCCATCCCGGGCTGGAAATCACGGACTTTACCGCGACCATCGATGCAGGCTGCGGCTTTGGCGGCCCGTTGTTGGCAGCTTGCGTGCTACCGGACGGCAGCTTCGACGAGGCGCTAGAGGCCTAACCCCCGCCGCGTCCATTTTCAGCGCGCGTGAATCCGGTCTACATCAAATAGATAGAGCAGATTCACGCACCAAATCGTCTCACTTCGTGAACCTGATTTGGCGATCTGCTCTAAAATGCCTGCTCGGCACATTGGGTTGCAGCTTCCGTCTCGTACAAGCACCCGCGCAGGAGTAACCGCTCAAGCTGAACCGAAAGATCCAGCCTGAACGGTATCCCTACGTGCTTTTGCGATCAGGCCAGCTCGATCGACTCGGCCATCGGCCCCTTCTGCCCCATGCGGGTGGTCACGCGCACCCGCTGGTCAGGTTCGAGCATCGACATCCGCGCGCGTTCCAGCACCCGTGCGGAAATAAAGACGTCCTTGCTGCCGTCGTCCGGGACGATGAAGCCAAACCCCTTTTCGGCGTTGAAGAACTTCACCGTGCCCTCGACTTCCTGCTCACCGCCGCCGTCGAAGCCGCCGCCACCGTAGCCACCCCGATAGCCGCCAAAGCCGCCATGCCCTTGACCCTGATGGCCGTAACCGTCGCGGCCACCGTAGTCATCACGCCGTGGAGCGGGCCGACCTTCCGGCTCATGCTCGATGCTGGTGATGGCTGCTACCTGCATTCCTTTGCGACCTGGCTGAATGGAGCAGATGACCTCCGCCCCTTCCGGCAGTTCACTTCGCCCAATCGCCTGCAGGACCGAGACATGCAGGAAGGCATCTGGGGATCCATCGGTCGGTTGGACGAACCCGAAGCCTTTCGTGGTGTTAAACCACTTGACGACCGCGCGCACATCGGCGCGGGTGTCGCCCGATCCGAAAGCGTTATTCATGATTGAGTGGATACTCCTGGAGGGTAGGTAAAGCTGCGCCGTCTCTGTAAGACGCCGCGTCCACCGCCATGCTGGAATCGTTTGCCAGGCGGAGTCTGAGCTCCCCTAGACTTTCCTGCCAACCAACTTGCGTGAGTTCAACCACGGATCAACGAGCTTCATGCACGGCTGCGACCTCCGCACTATAGCCGATCCTGAAAATCAAATCATCCCGATTCGACCTACCCCTTTATTGTTACATGACTAACCCTGGTGGCTTCTCTCCCGGCAGGCGCCAGGGTGCCTCTGCCGCAGCTGCTAAATGATCTTCTTGCGTTTTCCCGCAACAGTAGCGCGCCGTCGGCGGTAAGAGGGGCGGATCTCCATCTGTTGCTTAAGTTGCTTGGCAAACGCTCTCTTGTTCGATTTGTGCTCCTTCCCTATGCTGCGTCGCAATATTATGCTGCATTGCAAGGTTGCCGGCTGAAGGAGCGATCATGGACGAGCTGCACGGCTACTATTTCGAAGATCTGGAAGTCGGCATGAGTGCTGTGATGTCCCGCACCGTGACGGAGAGCGATATCGTGCTCTTCGCCGGCGTCACGGGAGACACCAATCCGGTGCATCTGGATCAGGGGTTTGCCGAGCAGACCATGTTCAAGGGGCGCATCGCCCATGGTGTCCTGGCGGCCGGCCTGATCTCCGCGGTCTTTGGAACGAAGTTGCCGGGGGCGGGCTGTATCTACGTGGATCAGAACCTGAAGTTCCGGGCGCCCGTCATGATCGGGGACAACGTGATGGCCCGGGTCACCATCAAGGAATTGATCACGGAGAAGCGACGGGCGATCTTCGATACGCGCTGCCTGGTGGGGGATCGGGTTGTGGTTGAAGGGGACGCGACGCTGATGATCGACAGGCGCCCGAGCCGGGCGGCCGCCGCAGAATAGGGCCGCTGTGGCAAGGGGCAGGGAGAGAGGCAGCGAGTCCGCTCACCGCGCTTGACCCGGCTTTCACCATCGCTACCATCCGCGGCCATGTCAGCCATCCTGCGTCCTGCCCCGCGAATTAGCCGCCCGGCCTCCTGAAGGGGCCGGGATCATGTGCTGCTTTAATTATCAGGATGCCGGTTCGGCCGCGCAAGCAGCCGCCGGAAGGCAAGGCTAGACCGATGACCATCGATTACCGCTCCACCATTTTCTTGCCCAAGACTGACTTTCCCATGCGTGCGGGACTGGCGAAGCGCGAGCCGGAGATCCTCGCTCGCTGGCAGGACATGGATCTCTACAGGCGCCAGCGTGAAGTGGCGAAGGGCCGCGAGAAGTATGTGCTGCACGACGGCCCGCCCTATGCCAATGGCCACCTCCACATTGGGCATGCGCTCAACAAGATCCTGAAGGACGTGATCAACCGCTCCCAGCAGATGTTGGGCAAGGATGCGAACTACGTGCCCGGGTGGGATTGCCATGGCCTGCCGATCGAATGGAAGGTCGAGCAGGACTATCGCGCGCGCGGCCAGGACAAGGATGCGGTCGACAAGGTCGAGTTTCGCCGAGAGTGTCGCGCCTTTGCGGAAAAGTGGGTCGAAATCCAGACCGAAGAGTTCCAGCGCCTGGGCGTCATCGGAGACTGGAAGCGTCCCTATCTCACGATGGCCTATGAAGCTGAGGCGCAGATCGTCCGTGAAATCGGCAAGTTCCTGCTGAACGGCGGACTTTATGCTGGTGAGCGTCCTGTCCTCTGGTCTGTAGTGGAAAAGACCGCTCTGGCCGATGCGGAAGTGGAGTATCACGACCACGTTTCGCCTACGATCTGGGTCCGTTTCCCGGTGATCGAGACTTCGCTGCCTGCTCTGGAACAGGCTTCCGTTGTCATCTGGACGACCACCCCCTGGACGATCCCGGGCAATCGGGCCGTCGGCTATAGCGAGGAAGACGACTACGTCGTCATTGAGGTTAAGGCGACGGAGGAGGAAGCCTGGGCACAGGTAGGAGAGCACCTTGTGCTGGCCCCGCCCCTCTTGGAGGCGACTGCCAAGCAGGCACGCATCACTGATTGGGAAGTGAAGGCTACGGTCAAGGGTAGCGACCTGGCCGGAACGATCTGTGCTCACCCCTTGCGCGGACAGGGCTACGACTTTCCGGTGCCGCTGTTACCCGGCGACTTTGTCACCATGGAGCAGGGGACTGGCTTCGTTCATATTGCTCCGGGCCATGGCGCGGACGACTTTGCCCTGGGGCGACGTCACGGCTTGCCGATCCTACAGACCATCGACGCGGAGGGCCGCTTTCTACCACATGTACCGCTTTTCGCGGGCACCCTTGTCTATACATCCAAGGGCAAGGAAGGGGATGCCAATCCCGCAGTCATCAAGACCCTGCAGGAGGCGGGCAAGCTGCTGGCCCGTGGGCGCCTGACCCACTCCTACCCGCACTCTTGGCGGTCGAAAGCTCCCTTGATCTTCCGGACCACGCCGCAGTGGTTCATTTCGATGGAAGCCAATGGCCTGCGCAAGAAGGCGCTGGCAGGGATTGATGAGACGCGCTTTTTGCCGGCCCGTGGGCAGGCACGGCTGCGTACCATGATCGAGCAGCGCCCGGACTGGTGCATCTCGCGTCAGCGCCTCTGGGGCGTGCCCTTGCCGCTTTTCGTTCGCAAGGCGGATGGGGAACCGCTGCGGGACCCAGCGGTAATCGAACGAATCGCCGCTGCCTTTGAACAGGAAGGTGGCGATGCCTGGTTTACATCACCGGCGGAGCGCTGGCTCGGCGCGGATTACGATGCGGCGGAGTACGAGCAGATCTTCGACGTGGTCGAAGTGTGGTTCGACAGCGGCTCTACCCACGCTTTCGTTCTCGAAAAGCGCGAGGATCTGAAATGGCCCGCGTCTCTCTACCTCGAAGGCTCTGACCAGCACCGTGGCTGGTTCCACACCTCCCTGCTGCAGTCCTGCGGTACCCGCGGCAGGCCGCCCTTCGAGGCGGTGCTGACCCATGGCTTCGTTCTGGACGAACAGGGTCGCAAGATGTCGAAGTCCCTGGGCAATGTAACGGCGCCCCAAGACGTGATGAGCCGCGATGGCGCCGACATCCTGAGGCTCTGGGTGGTGGCATCGGACTACTCCGACGATCTCCGCATCGGCGCGGGAATCCTGAGATATCAGGTGGACGCCTACCGACGCCTGCGCAACACGCTCCGGTATTTGCTGGGGGCGCTGGACGGCTTCGAGGAGGCCGAAAAGGTGCCGGCCGCCGAAATGCCTGAGTTGGAGCGCTGGGTGCTGCATCGCATGGCAGAACTGGATGCTTCGATCCGCCAGTGGGTCGAGGACTACGACTTCAACGAACTATTCCGCGCCGTGCACGATTTTTGCGCCGTGGACCTTTCGGCCTTCTACTTCGATGTCCGCAAGGATGTGCTCTATTGCGACCTGCCGGACAGCCTGCGTCGTCGGGCCTGTCGAACGGTTATGGATCTGCTCTTCGATCACCTGACGGCCTGGCTGGCGCCGATCATCTGTTTCACGGCGGAAGAAGCCTGGTGGGCGCGCGGGAAGGCACCGGAGTCGGTGCACCTGCGTACCTATCCGGAGGCGCCTGCGGAGTGGCGCAACGAACCTCTCGCTGAAAAGTGGGAAAAGATCCGCAAGGTGCGCCGCGCGGTAACGGGCGCGCTGGAACTGGAGCGTGCGGAAAAGCGCTTGGGCTCCTCATTGCAAGCGGCTCCCTTGGTCCAGGTCGAGGACCAGACGGTGCGCAGTTTGCTGGAAGGGCTGGACTTCGCCGAGGTCTGCATCACGTCAGGCATCGAACTGACGGATCAGGAGCTTGGCGAAGGAGCCTATCGCCATGAGGAGGTGCCGGGGGTTGCAGTCGCCGTGCGCACGGCGACGGGCGAAAAGTGCGAACGTTGCTGGCGGGTTCTGCCCGAAGTCGATCGTGTACCTGAGGCACCCATGACCTGCGGTCGCTGTGCTGAAGCGGTCAGCCGGCTGAGCGCGGCGACGGCCTGAGTGCGGCGCGTACTCTCCCTGGCCCTGCTGGTGCTGCTGCTGGATCAAGCCAGCAAGTGGATCATCCTGCAGTGGGTGATGCAGCCACCGCGGGTCATCGAGGTAACGAGCTTTTTTAATCTCGTGCTCGTTTATAATCGCGGCGTGTCCTTTGGCCTGCTCGCGAGTGATCTCTGGTGGAAGCCCTTTGCCCTGGCCGCGCTGGCTCTGCTGATCGTGGGGGGCGTGCTTTGGTGGGTCCGGCGCCAGACTGCTGCGCTGCCGCTCTATGGCAGTGGACTGATCGTCGGCGGGGCGGTCGGCAACATGATTGACCGCTTTCTCCACCCCGGCGTTGTCGACTTTCTCGATTTTCATCTGGCAGGATGGCACTGGCCCGCGTTCAATGTCGCCGATGCGGCCATCGTCTGCGGCGTCGGGCTTCTGCTGCTCGACGGCTTGTTTGGCGTCGAGCCCGAAGGTAAAGATAGCCGGTCGTGAGGCCCTGGAGGATAGCAAAAGTGTCAAAGTTGCTCACGCGCTCGGCCACCCTGGTGATCTGTTGCGGCCTGGCCTTGGCCCTGGCCGGTTGTGGGGACAACGTGCGCCGGTCGCTGGGACTCACCAAGCAGTCTCCCGATGAATTCCGCGTAGTATCGCGAGCGCCCCTGGCGGTGCCACCGAGCTTTAATCTTCGTCCGCCTGCTCCTGGCAGCCAGCGTCCGCAGGAGGCAACCGCCCGTGATCAGGCGCGCCAGGCCGTGTTCCGGGCCTCGGACGGCGAACAGACGGCGGCGGTTCCCTCGGTCCCGAGCGATGACAGCCTTTCCGCTGGTGAGCGAAGTCTCTTGAGCCAGGCCGGCGCTGGTCGTGCCGATCCCAACATCCGCCAGCTCGTCGACCGCGAAACCCGAGAGATCAACGATGAGAGCCGCAACTTCGCGGACATGCTGATCTTCTGGAAGGATCCGGAGCCGAACTACGAAGTCATCGACCCGGCAGCCGAAGCACGCCGGCTACGGGGCAGCGACGCTCTCGGGCAGGCACCTACCGGTGAAGGCGTGCCGGTCATCGAGCGCGGCGAGCGGAGCCTTTTTGACCGCCTCTTCTGATAATTCACTTCGCCTGACGCAGCAGGCTTGCCCTGATGCCGCAGCCACAAATGAAACGCCCCGCCGGATGTTCCGGCGGGGCGTCTTGGTGCAAGGCTGGCTCGCTTAGGGGAGCATAGAGATCTGCTCGTTGGGCAGAGGACCGAAGATCTCCGGATTCTCCTCTCCTTCCACAACCAGGTGAGCAACGAGCCCCCGCTCCATGCGGCTCAGTGCGTGATCGACGAGTGCATAGGTGCCGGGTACCTCCAGCGTCACGTCGACGGCCACCGCGCCACCTGGTGGAACGCTGACGGTCTGAACGTCGCTGATCGGCGTCTCGATGAAGCTGCCGAGTTGGTAAACCTTGTCGAAGATCTCGCCGATCATGTGGAACGACGAAGTCTTGTTGGGGCCGCCGACGCCGAAGTAGATACGGATGGTCTCGCCCACCTCTGCCGTCAGTGGCGCTTCCTCTGTCAGCGCCCCGACCGCGCCGTTGAAGACGTAGTACTCCGGCCGCTCGTCGACGAGCTTTTCAATACTGTCGTACTGCTCGCCGCCCATGCCGAAAGCGTCTTCCGTGTAGATTTCGCCCTGCATCACGTAGAACTCGCGGTCGACCTCCGGGAGGCCGCCCTCAGGCTCGACCAGGATCATCCCGTACATGCCCGCCGCGATGTGGTGGGCCACCATCGGGGTTGCGCAGTGGTAGACATAAAGCCCCGGTTTGAGCGCCTTGAAGGTGAAGCCCCGGGTTTCGCCAGGCTCGACCATGGTGAGCTCGCCGCCCCCGTGAGGGCCCGTTACCGAGTGGAAGTCGATATTGTGGGGCATCCAACTGTCTTCGTCGTTGGTGAGGGTGACGTTGACGGTGTCGCCCACTCGCACCCGGAGGAAGGGACCCGGCACGCCGCCGTTGAAGGTCCAGTAGCGATAGGTGGTGCCGTCGGCCAGCCGCGCTGTTTTCTCAATCGTCGTGAGGTGCAGATCTACCGTCTCGGCGTCGCGCGCTTCGAGCGGGCCCGGTAGGTCGGTTGGCGCCCGAACGATGCTGACAGCCTCGTCGGCCGCCGCCGGAGAAGCGACCAGTGCCAGCCCCAGGACAGCGGCACTGGCGGTTGCGGCAAGAACATTGCGGAATGTACTAAGCATTGCCTTATCTCCGTGGCATGATCCGGGTCCTCTATGGTGCCCGTATCCAAGATGTGGGAGCCTCGGTGATCAGCTGTTTGAGCTCCAGCAAACAACGATGACAACCGTTCGCATCCGGATGAGGCAGAACGGCTGGCCGTGTCAGAGGGCCGAGGACGAGAGTGGATCGGCGGGGAGCGACGATGAGAAACGAGCAACTTCGCGAATCTCTCAAAGGCAAGGTGCCCCTGTTCGAAGGACTGCCTGAAGAAGCTCTGGACGAAATTCTGAAGCGGGGGCATCGCCACCAGTTGGCAAAAGGCTTCATTCTCTTTCATCAAGGAGAGCCCGCGGACAGCTTTCACCTGATTATCGCCGGCCGTCTCAAGGTCGCTCAGACCAGCGAGGAAGGGCAGCAGATGATCGTGCGGTACCTGGGCCCGCGCGAACTGGCCGGTTGCGTTGCTGTTTGCGGCGGCTTGCCTTATCCAGCTACCGCCACTGCCGTCGAGGATACCTGGCTGCTGCAGTGGAATCGCGGCGCCCTCGCCGACGTCGCCGAGCGGTGGCCGCAGATCGCGCTCAACGCCATGCGGATCATGGGCGGGCGCACGCAGGAACTGCAGGACCGTGTCCGGGAACTGCAGGGGGAGCGTGTTGAGCAGCGTATCGCCCGAACCCTTGGCCGGCTTGTGGTGCAGGCCGGGCGGCGTACCGCAGACGGCATCGAGATCGATTTTCCTCTGTCACGCCAAGACCTGGCGGAAATGGTTGGGACGACCCTTCATACGGTCAGCCGCACCCTTGCGGCCTGGGAGCAGGAGGGGATCGTGCGCAGCGGACGCCAGAAAGTCATGATTCGGGACGCCGCCAGCTTGAGTGTAATTGCCGGAAGCGGAGAGCAAAGCTCCTGATGCAGCCAAGACCGAGCTTGCCCTATTGAACCGCCACTGAAGTCATTACCCTTGTCTACCAGCGGCCTGCCACAACAGTGCCATCATTCGCGGAGAAGACTGCCAACCATGTCCATGCTCAGCGTATTGCCTTCCTCTCTGCGCCGCCTGACCGTCGCTGTTGCCCTGGTCGGGACTCTGGCTACCGCACAGGCCGCCACGGCCACTGCGCAGGTGTTTGACCCGACGGTCCATACCCTTGAAAACGGGCTGGAAATCGTGGTCATCCCGAACCATCGGGCGCCGATCGTGACCCAGATGCTCTGGTACAAGGTGGGGGCCGCGGACGAACCGCTCGGGAAGTCGGGAATCGCCCATTACCTGGAGCACTTAATGTTCAAGGGGACCGAAAAGGTGGGTCCCTTCGAGTTCTCTCAGCTGATCGAGCGGCATGGCGGTCGCGACAACGCCATGACCTCGTGGGATTTCACCGCTTACCACCAGACTGTGGCGAGCGAGCAACTCGAAATGGTGATGGAGCTCGAGGCGGACCGGATGAGGAATCTGCGCCTGGCGGAAGAGCTGGTTCTTCCAGAACGGGACGTCATTCTGGAAGAGCGCCTTAGCCGCATCGATAACGACCCTGCGGCGCAGCTGGCAGAAATGGCCAGCGCGGCTCTCTTTGTGCACCACCCCTACGGGACCCCGATCATCGGCTGGGAGCATGAGATTCGTCAGCTCACCACCGAAGACGCCCTCGACTTCTATGAAACCTGGTACGTGCCCAATAACGCCATCTTGATCGTCGCGGGGGATGTCGAACCCGAAGAAGTGATCCGCTTGGCGGAAACGCATTACGGGCCGATTTCCAGCGGCACGCTGCCGGAGCGAACGCGGGTAGCGGAACCTAAACAGTGGGCGCCGCGTCGTGTCGAGCTCACGAGCCCGCGGGTGGGGCAGGCTTCCTTCTCCATCCGCTATCTGGCGCCAAGCTATCACCGCAGCCTGGATGACAGCGCGCCGGAAGCGGCCTACGCGCTCCAGGTGGCGAGCGAATTGCTCTCGGGCGCAACCGGCCGCCTGTACCGGCGGCTTGTGGTTGAGCAGGAAATCGCGGCCAGCGCCGGGGCCAGCTATTCGCCGACCGCTTACGATCTAACCACCTTCACCTTCTGGGGATCGCCGCGGCCAGAAGTGGAGCCGGAGCAGGTGGAGGAGGCTATTCGAGCGGAGATCGATCTTTTGCTGGAAGAAGGCGTGAACGAGCGAGAGGTCGAGCGGGCCAAGCAGCGTCTGCTCGATAGTGCGGTCTTTGCCCGCGACTCCGTGGCCGGCCCGGCCTATGCCTTCGGCATGGCGCTTACAGCCGGTGGCTCGGTGGAGGAGGTGGAGACCTGGCCTGAGCGCGTGCGCGAGGTGACGGCCGAGCAGGTGGAAGCCGCGCTGGCGCTCGTCATCAGAAGTGAACGTTCGGTCACCAGCGTGCTGCGGCCGGAGCCGACATCGTGAGGCGGGGGACCTGGCATCAGATGTATTATACGGCGAATAGATTTCTGGCAGTCGCGACCGTTGCCAGCTTGAGCCTTGCGATTGTGCTCTTGCCTCGCGCCGCCGCGGCGCTGGAGCCTCAGCGGGTGGTCTCGCCCGGGGGCATCGAAGCCTGGCTCATCCAGGATGATTCCAACCCACTTCTATCGCTTTCCTTCGCATTCAGAGGCGGTGCGGCAGAGCAGCCCGAGGGTCTGGAAGGTGTTGCCGCGCTGGCCATGTCTCTCCTCACGGAAGGGGCGGGGGAGTACGATTCCGAGGCTTTCCAGGATGCCCTGGCCGATCATTCCATAGAGCTATCCTTTTCCGCCAGCCAGGATCGTCTCTCAGGGGCGCTCCTCACGCTGACTCGGCATCAAGACAAGGCCTTCAGCCTTCTGCGCCAAGCCATGACAGAGCCGCGTTTCGATCCGGACGCGGTAGAGCGACTGCGTCAGCAGTTCCAAGTGGTGCAAGCGCGGCGGGCACAGGATCCTTCCACCATAGCATGGCGCACACTCTACAGCCTGCTGTTCGGCAACCATCCCTATGCACGCCCCAGCGAAGGGACGCCCGAGAGCCTGGGAGCCATCGAGATCGAAGATCTGCGCGCTTACGTGGGTGAGCAGTTGGCGCGCGATCGACTTTACGTTGCGGCGGCCGGGGACATTGATCCGGATACGCTGGGGCGGCTCCTCGACGAAACCTTTGGGCCTCTTCCTGAAGAAGGGGCGGCCTTCCAGGCGCAGGAGGTGACGCCGAATGCAGAAGGCGGCCTGCTGATCGTCGAGCGTGATCAACCCCAGTCAAATGTGGTCCTGGGGCACGCTGGAATAGCGCGCGATGATCCCGACTTCATTGCCGCCACGCTGGTAAACCACGTTCTGGGCGGAAGTACCTTCTCTTCTCGCCTCTTCATGCAGGTGCGGGAGGAGCGGGGGCTGGCCTATAGCGTCTATACGGGGCTCTCCACGCTCGACAAGGCGCCTTTGCTGGTAGGCGGAGTCGGAAGCGAGAACGCCAGGGTCGCGGAGGCGCTTGGCCTCATCCAGGCGGAGTGGCAGCGCCTTGGAGAGGAGGGGCCGACAGAAGAGGAGCTTCAGACAGCCAAGGATTACCTTCTCGGATCCTTTGCGCTCAGCCTGTCCAGCTCGCCGCGGATCTCGAACACACTATTGCAGCTCCAACTCGACGACCTGGGCATCGATTACATGGAGCGCCGGCAGGAGTTGATCGAGGCGGTGACCTTGGAAGACGCGCGCCGCGTGGCGAAGCGTCTGCTCGATGCGGATGCCCTCACGGTCGTGGTTGTCGGCAAGCCGGGAGGCCTTGTCTCCACCCGCGAGCCGCCGGGTGAGAGCTAGCCCGATCTAGTCTGAGCCCTTTTCCAGGACTTCTCGCCTGCTGGCCCACAGCAGGTAGTTGATGGAAAAGTCGCTGCTGCTGAGGCGCCATTCACCACTCACGGGATTATAGACCATGCCTGCCAGGTCCCTCACCTGGAAGCCTGCGCGGCGCAGGGGGCGGGCCAGTTCGGACGGCTTGAGAAACTTTCGCCAGTCGTGAGTGCCGCGGGGAATCCGGCGCAATAGATACTCCGCTCCGAGAATGGCGAAGGCAAAGGCCTGCGGCGTGCGATTGATCGTGGATAGCGCCAGAGCGCCGCTCGGTCGAACCAAGGCGCAGCAGGCGTGCAGAAAGACGTCCACATCGGCGACGTGCTCGACCACTTCCAGAGCGGTGACCAAATCGTAACTTTCACCGGCCTCTGCCAGAGCCTCGACCGTCGTGTGGCGGTAGTCGATCGCGAGCTCGCTCATGGCCGCGTGGTGACGGGCCACCTCCAGACTTTGAGCGGCGGCGTCGATGCCTGTGACTTCTGCGCCCATTCGCGCCAGCGGCTCGCAGAGGAGCCCGGCGCCGCAACCCACATCAAGCACGCGCAGTCCTTCCAGGGGAGCCCTCGCGTCAGCCTGCAGCCCGAAATGCCGGATTGCCCGGTCTCGCAAGAAAGAGAGGCGAACAGGATTCATCTCGTGCAAGGGGCCCATCTCTCCGGCCGGATCCCACCAACGGGCTGCCATCCGAGCGAACTTTTCGACCTCTGCCTGATCTACACTGCCGCCCTTGGGCTTGCGGCGAAGCGAGCGAGGTTTATCCAGAACCATAAGTGGTTTCTCCTCAAGCTAGGCGGAACGCTTGCGCACGGCGGTTGGCATCAAGTATGGATAGGCCGCCCAACATCAGCAACTGCCCCTCCGTCCGAGCGGTTGGCCTCCGGCCGCCATCTGCGGCTGTGGCCGTAGGCTGAGCCGGGCGCTCGGCGTTTCCTTTTACTCGGACAGGCGCGCGATGGCTCGCATCGTAATGAAGTTCGGCGGCACATCGGTCGCCGATATGGACCGAATCAAGAAGGTGGCCGCCCGGGTCAAGGCGGAGGTGGACGCCGGCAATGAGGTGGCAGTCGTCGTCTCGGCGATGGCCGGCGTGACCAATCAGTTGATCGACCTCACCCGCTCGGCCGCCCGGCTTTATGACTTGCGCGAATACGACGCCGTTGTCTCTTCGGGAGAAAACGTCACCGCCGGCCTGCTCGCTCTCGTGTTGCAGGATCTGGGGGTTGCAGCGCGCTCTTGGCAAGGCTGGCAAATTCCGGTGCTTACGGATGCCTCGCACGGTTCTGCCCGTATCGAAGGGATCGAGACGGAGGAACTGGCGCGCCGGCTGACGAGCGGCGAGGTTGCGGTGGTGGCTGGTTTCCAGGGCCTGGAGCCGCAACGCCAGCGAATTACGACACTGGGGCGCGGCGGCTCCGACACCTCGGCAGTGGCTTTGGCGGCTGCTTTGCAGGCAGAGCGCTGCGATATCTTTACCGATGTCGATGGGGTCTACACGAGCGACCCCCGAATTGTCAGTCGAGCGCGCAAGCTCGATAAGATCACCTATGAAGAGATGCTGGAAATGGCGTCTCTGGGCGCGAAGGTGCTGCAGACACGTTCCGTCGAAATGGCCATGAAACATGGTGTACGCGTGCAGGTTCGCTCCAGTTTCGAGGAACTGCCCGGTACGCTGGTGGTGGACGAGGATGAAATCGTGGAACAGGCAATTGTAAGCGGTGTAACCTATAGCCGCGACGAAGCGAAGATCACGCTGCGCAGCGTGCCAGACCGTCCCGGAGTGGCGGCCAGCATCTTCGGCCCCCTGGCCGAGGCAGCGATCAACGTCGACATGATCGTCCAGAACATCTCCTCCAAAGAGAAGACCACCGACCTCACCTTCACGGTGCCACGGGGGGACGTGGCGCGCGCGATCGCGGTGCTGGAAAAACACGCAGATAGCATTAATCACGAGGCGCTCTCGGCCGAAGAGGCTGTGGTGAAGGTTTCGGTCATCGGGGTCGGCATGCGCAGCCATGCCGGCGTTGCCCAGACCATGTTCAGTACCCTGGCGGAGAAGGGTATCAACATCGAGGTGATTGCCACGTCCGAAATCAAGATCAGCGTCTTGATTGCGGAGGAGTATCTGGAGCTTGCCTTGCGGAGCCTGCATTCAGCGTACGGCTTGGACAAGGCATAAGGCTTAACACCGAAGGGCGAGGCGCGTCGAAGAGGTTCGGCGGTCTTCGTTGATCTGCAACAGAAAATTCAACCTCATTCCGCCGTTCCGGGTTAGACTCGTGGCGCGCGGGGCATCTCCCGCGGCGGGTGTAGGAAGATGCGCCTTAGCCTGCGGTGGACACCACTCCCATGGTAGAGGGAGAAGTAAGGTCTATGACGCCGCAACCATCCAGTGGTGGCGGCTCGCGAAGGCTGTTGCGGCAGCTTCGCGACCTGATGCAATCCGGCGGTCAAAGGCAGGACCGACTGGATGCTCTGGTGCGTCTGATCGCTGATGCGATGGTCGCCGAGG
Organism: Rhodospirillaceae bacterium; assembly: GCA_029265995.1. Taxonomy (GTDB): domain Bacteria; phylum Pseudomonadota; class Alphaproteobacteria; order Kiloniellales; family DSM-21159; genus Aquibaculum. The sequence continues at coordinate 25,780 of JAJUFM010000030.1, forward strand.
TCTGCTCCCTTTACGTAATGCGCGCCGGTGAAGTGCTCGAGCTTTTTGCCACCCGCGGTTTGCGGCGCGAAGCGGTACACCGCACCCGGCTGCGATTGGGGGAAGGTATCGTGGGTGAAGTTGCTTCGAGCGGGCGGCCTCTGGCCCTGCAGGACGCGCAGCAGCACCCTAACTTCGCTTACCGGCCGGAAACGGGAGAAGAAGTCTACCACTCGATGCTTGGCGTGCCGCTGCTGCGCGATCGCCAGGTCATCGGTGTCATCGCGGTTCAGAACAAGACACGCCGGGCCTACGACGAGGAAGAGGTGGAGGCCCTTGAAACCGTTGCCATGGTGCTCGCCGAAATGATCGGCGGTGCCGGCTTGATCGGTGAAGAAGAAGGGCGTCATACCGAGAGCCTGGCAACGCTGCCCGCCCGGCTCTCCGCGATTACCCTGAACGAAGGCATCGGCATGGGCGTCGCTGTCCCTCATGAGAGGGGCATCGTCATCAAGCAGATCGTGGCCGAGAACATCGAAGCCGAGATCCTTCGCTTGGATGCTGCGCTGGCGGAGATGCAGGGCGCGCTTGCCGACATGATCGAGCGGCATGATCTGGACGACGAGGGCGAGCATGTGGAGGTGCTGGAAACCTATCGCATGTTCGCGGAAGACCGAGGCTGGATCGAACGGCTGCGTGAGGCGATCCGCGGGGGCCTGACGGCTGAAGCGGCGGTGCAGCGGGTCCAGACCGACATGCGCCAGCGAATGAACAAGGTGCGAGACCCCTACATCCGGGAACGCTATGCGGATCTGGAGGATCTCGGAAACCGGCTTCTGCAGCACCTCTCGGGCGGCGATATGGCGTCGGCCGAGGCGCTGCCTCAGGACGCGGTTCTGGTCGCCCGTACATTGGGTCCAGCAGAGTTGCTGGATTATGATCCGCAACGCCTCCGGGCCGTGGCCCTGGAAGAGGGCAGCCCCACCTCGCATGTGGCCATCATCGCCCGGGCGCTAGGTATTCCCATGATCGGTCGCTGCAGCGAGCTGCTGTCGCGTGTGCGCCCAGGCGACTACATGATCGTGGATGGCGATGCGGGCCAGGCTATGCTGCGCCCGCGCCAGTCCGTCCGGCAGTCATTCCTGCACACCATGGAACAGCGGGCGAATCGTCTTGCCGCCCAGGCGGCAGTCCGAAGCCTTCCGTCCGAAACGCGGGATGGTGAAAGGATAACGCTTCTCGCCAATGCCGGCTTGCTGGCGGATCTCGAGCAGCTGGATGATTGCGGTGCGGAGGGGATCGGTCTCTATCGCACCGAGGTGCCCTTCATGGTGCGCGATAGCTTTCCCGACATTCGAACCCAGTCAGCGATCTATTCGCGCATCCTCGACATGGCTGGGGATCGGCCGGTTACCTTTCGCACCCTCGACATCGGCGGCGATAAGGCGCTGCCTTACTGGAGTGGCGGTAAGGATGAGAATCCGGCTTTGGGATGGCGGGCCATCCGCATCGGCCTGGATCGGCCGGCCATCCTTCGCCAACAACTGCGCGCGCTCGTGGCCGCCGCGGGTGAACGCCATCTGCGCGTGAAATTTCCCATGGTCAGCGAAGTCAGCGAGTTCACTCAAGCCCGTGATCTGCTGCACATGGAACTGGAGCGGCATCTAAAGGGCGGCGGGACAGCTCCTTCGCGACTGGAAATCGGCGTCATGCTGGAGGTGCCCGCCTTGCTTTGGCAACTGCCGGCACTCTTTCCCCTGGTGGACTTCGTTTCAATCGGGTCGAACGATCTTTTTCAGTTCCTCTTTGCCATTGATCGCGGCAATCCGCGCCTCGCGCGACGCTATGACGTGCTCTCTCCCTCTCTGCTCAGCTTGCTTCGCTCCCTTGCGGAGCAAGCTGGCGAGCATCGCGTGCCCCTATCCCTTTGTGGTGAAATGGCCGGTCACCCATTGGAGGCGCTTGCGCTGCTTGGTTGCGGCATCAAGATACTCTCGATGCCGCCTGGTAATTTGGGCGGGATCAGGTTGATGGTGCGGAGCCTCGAACTTGCACCGCTGCGGGAGTATATTACCTACCTCAGCAGGCTCCCCAATCGGAGCGTTCGCGGCCACTTGCGCGCCTATGCGGGAGACCATGGCATCGCCATCTGAGCTGATGCTGCTACAGCCACCGAGATGGCATCGTCCCGATCGACTGCCCGGGGGATCCCCCGAGCGAGTCGACTTGGCGTCTCTCCTGTTCTATCCATTGCTGCTGCTGTTTCTGGCACTGGTAGAGAAAATCGCTCCTAAGAGGTGATCGTTTGAAAGAGGACGCTCAGCAAGTACACGACGATCCGGAGTGGCCAGGTGACACGCCGGCCGAGGGGCGTGGTCAGGATTCTATCGGGAGTATCTTTGGGCAGACCCGCCGCGACCTCGGCTATGACCTGGACACGGTCGCCTCGGAGTTGCGCATTCGCCGGCCCTATCTGGAGGCCATCGAAGAGGGGCGCTACAACGATCTACCGGGGACGCCCTACGCGATTGGCTTTGTGCGTACCTATGCCGACTATCTGGGACTGGACAGCGAAACTTCGGTTGCGCTCTTCAAGTCCGAGGTGAGTGAACTCGCACGCGCGAAGCAGGAGCTGAACTTTCCAGCGCCCAAGCCTGAGGGGCGGCTCCCTGGCTTCGCGCTCGTCCTCATTTCCCTGCTCGTCGTCGCGCTCGCCTATGGTGGCTGGTATTACTGGACGCAAAGCGACCGTCCATTCGTGGAGTTGCTGCCAGAGCCGGAAGAAGAGGAGAGCGTGCAGTTGGCGGATGAGCAGGGGGCCGAACAGCCCCCGGCCCCCGAGCCAACGGCCACCGAGCCAAC
>JAJUFM010000186.1 GCA_029265995.1 Rhodospirillaceae bacterium
CTCACCGTCTGGAAGGTCCAGTCGTCGCTGCCGAGGGCCTCGGTCAGCTCAAATGCCACCACCGCCACGGAAACGCCGATCAAGACCAGCAGGAACCGCAGGAAGAAGAGGCGAGCGAAATAGCGGTGGAGCGTTGTCACGCGGCCGGCCCCTCCAGGGACGGTCTGCGCCCTTTCTGGCGCCGCAACCAGCCACTCCCCGGGACGCGGAAAGCGGCGCGGGCAAAGAGTGAGAACGACAGGAGCGCGAAGCCGATCATCGGCAGCCAGATGCCCACGAACGGCGTGATATGACCGCGGCGAACTTCCCGGAGGCCCGACTGTAGCAATTCGTTGAACAGGAGAAGCAAGATGACTCCGATGAGAACCCCGTAGTTGCGGGCACTGCGCCGTCGTCCCATGGCGAGCGGAACCGCCAGGAAGGGCAACAGCAGGATCGAGAGGATTCGGGCGAGTCGCATGTTGAACTCGCCGATAAGGCGTTCTCGATCGATGCCGACGTCTGGGCTGTCCCGCCGGTTCCAAAGCTCCGCAAGAGTCAGCTCGCGTTCATCCATTCCTCTTGCACGGAAGGCGGTAAAGGCGCCATCGCCGATCGCGGTGCGTAACTCCTCAAAGCGTAAAATTCCCTCACTCGCCTCTGGTGCTTGTTGGTCCACGACCGGATCGAGTTGGGTCACGAGCTGCACCCCATCGAAGAGGCGAACGACAGGAGGCTTGTCCGAACCCATCTCAACCAACACCCCATCACGCGAGGTGATGGCAACAGCCTGCCCCTCTTCGGTCTCGCGATAGACAAAGACGCGCTCATAACGCTCCTTGTCGCGCGAGGCGCCTTCGACCATGAAGGTAAAGCCATCGGCGCTGACGAAGACCCCCGGCTGTAACAGAGCCTGGAGGGACACGTTGGTAACCGCGTAGACGACCGCGCGGTAGGCGTAACGACTATGTGGCTGGAGGGAGTTGAAAATTACGAAGGCCACCATGGTCAGCATCAGGCTTACGACCATGACCGGACGGAGAAGCTGGTGCAGCCCCGCTCCCGTCCCCAGCATGACGTCGAGTTCACTGTCTCGCGAGAGCTTGCGGAAGGCGAAATAGACCGCAAGAAAGAGCGCCATGGGCAAGGCGAGGCCAAGATAGTGGGGCACCAGATAAGCCAGCAACTCGGCAACCACACGAACCGGGCCCTTGGCTCCCAGCACAAAGTCCAGGATCCGTAGCATACGCTCGACGAGCAGCACCAGCAGGGCGATGAGCAGGGTCAGGCCCAGCGGCGGCAGCAGCAGTTTGATTACATAGCGGTTGAAGATGGGCATGCGGTCCGATGTCCCGCCGGTCGGCCCCGGCGCTCTGTCGGCGCCAGTCCTAGCGCAGGCTGTCCGGCAAGACCAGAGGCCGACTGTCTCGCTTCAGGAATCGCTCTTCGGCGTGCTCATAGCGTCGCAACTCCAGGTCTACCTTGTTCTGGTCGCGAAACCTGAGCAGATGATAGTGCGCTGCGGGTAGATGCTGCCATGCCAGCGCTGTTGCCGAGGCAACTCCGAGCACGGGTATCTTTCCTCGCGGTCCCGGCAGCGATGCCTCGATGAAACGGTGATTATGCCCGTGCAGGACCAGGGAAGCGCCGTACTTCTTCAAAAGCTTCTGTAGGTCGGCTGCATCCATCAGCTGTTTGCGCCGGTGATTGCCGCGATGTGCCGGGCTGTGGTGTATGAGGATCACGACGGTCGCTCCTTCCTCCGCCAGATCCCGGAGCAGTGACTCTAGCCGATTGAGTTGCTCCTCGCCGAGGCGGCCGCTTGCGAAGGTTGGTGGTGTGGGTACTGCAGAGGAGAGACCGACAAGTACCAAAGGCCCGCGCCGCTGCACGTAGGGAAAGGCATCTGCGAAGTCCCGTGGCGGCCGCGCGGCCTCGTCATCCAGCAGGTAGGCCTGCCAGGTGCCCCAGCTCTCTTCCCACTCAAGCTGAACCAGGTAATCATGATTCCCAGGCACCAGCGACAGCTTCTCCGGTGGCGCGATCTGTGGCAGGAGTTCGGCGGCGGCTTTGAACTCGGCCGGAAGGGACAGATTTACGATGTCGCCCGTTAGTGCGATGTGGTCAGGATCCTGCTCTTCCAGGTCCTGCAACAGAGCTTCCAGTATTTCCGGCTTATGGATGTCCTTGCGCTTGCTGTGCCAGGAAAGCCAACTCAAGAACCGCTTCCCAAGAAGCTCGCCCGGACGCGCCGGGGGAAGGGGAGGCAAATGCAAATCAGATATATGCGCCAGGACGTAGCTCACAAATAACGCCTTTTCTAAACGTCTATACTTGCGCGAGAACCCGGCGGATCAAGGTGCAATGGCGCGCCCGCCTGACGGGAAAACAGCTCACGCTCGTGTTCGAACTGTTCCCCAAGAAAAAACGGCACCTTCTGCAGCAATAGGTCTACAAACCTCTAAGGAATGCTGCGCCTTTCCGCAGCGTCTCCGCCACCGCGCAATTTTCTTCAAGTTATCTAATGCCTTATTTTCGTTCAGCAAGAATACGTTGAGCCAGATCCAGATCTTCCGGCTTGTCTACGTCGACCGCCGCCCAGGCCTGGGGCAGCGCGATCACGTCCGCGCGTGCGCCTGTCAAGCAAGAGACGCGTTCCAGAGCTGCCGCCAGGCTGAGACGCCGCAGGAGATAAAGGATCAGTGTGGTGAGGCCGATCCGCCGCGCGATCCGCCAAGGGTGCTTGCGATCCTGCTCCACTTCTTGCCAAAAGGTAATCGCGTGGAGCGCTGCCGGACTCGCCAGGACAAAGAGGTTGGCGCCGCTGTAGGATTCTTCCTTGAAGCGCAGATAGGTGCGCCGTGCCTCGGGGAAAGCGGCGCGGATAGCCGTTGCAGGAACCAGTGCAGCCTGGATGTCGCTCTGCGTCCGGCTCGCCCTTTGGCAGAAGTGCTCCAGCAACTCGGGGGTCAGCAAGGCATGATCCGCGGTGGTTACCAGGGCGGGGCAGGGCATTCCCATTGCTTTCCACGCGGCAGCGGTACTGGCGGCCGGACC